>JAAGNR010000081.1 GCA_010435995.1 Ferrovum sp.
AACAGGGCTCGAATCGGGTCATCCCTCGCCACGATCAAGCCACCAACCCATCATCCAACCTGAAAATCAGACCATCAAATCCGGTGATCACACTCACTAGATAAAGACGCCTCCGACAGTTAAATGTCGATGTTGGTCACGCCCAACGCATTGGCTTCGATAAAATGACGTCGGGGTTCCACTTCATCACCCATCAACGTCGTAAAGACCTCATCCGACTGGATAGCATCTTCTATCTGAACTCGTAGCAATCGTCGGGTTTCCGGATTCATGGTGGTTTCCCAAAGTTGTTCCGGGTTCATTTCCCCCAATCCTTTATACCGTTGCAACCCAATACCACGCCGCGCTTCATCCAACAGCCAGGTTAACGCATCCTTGAAACGCGAAATTGGGAGGGATTTCTCGCCACGCCTGACTTTAGTCCCCGGCCCAACCAAGCCCTGCAGCAGATGAGCTACGTGACGAATTCGCGCAAAGTCACCCGTCGCCAGAAATTCTCCGTCGAGTTGCGTCCTATGGCTCACTCCATGAACGACCTTGGTGATTTCGAGACGGTATCCTTGAGAACCTTCTTCGGCTTTTACTTCTACCGTCATGGATCCCGCCGCCGTGAGTTTGTCCAATTCCTGTTGCAACTGACCTTGCGCCTGTATGGCCTGCAATTCACTTGCCAGGCTTTCTAGGGGAAATTGCACCAATGCCTCTAACACTACGGGATCCATAACCCTGCTCAAACGCTGAATCACGGCCTCCACCAGGATATATTCTCGGGCGATGGTACCCAAGCCTTCGCCACTAACGATCGTGTCTCCTGAGACAAATTCAGCGCCTTGTAGCGCCAATCCAAGCAGGTATTGCTTCAGTTCAAAATCATCCTTGAGATATTGCTCCTGCTTGCCCTGCTTTACTTTGTACAACGGAGGCTGGGCGATATAGATATGACCGCGCTCTACCAATTCCGGCATTTGCCTGTAAAAGAAAGTCAGCAGCAAAGTCCGGATGTGCGATCCATCCACATCCGCATCCGTCATAATGATGATGCGGTGATAGCGAACCTTTTCTGGGGAATACTCATCTTTCCCGATGCCCGTTCCTAGGGCAGTGATCAGGGTAACGATTTCCTGGGAAGAAACCAGTTTGTCGAAACGCGCCCGTTCCACATTAAGAATTTTTCCTTTTAACGGAAGAATGGCCTGAAACCGGCGATCCCGCCCCTGTTTTGCCGAGCCCCCTGCAGAATCCCCCTCCACGAGATACAACTCACATTGCGCAGGGTCTTTTTCCTGGCAATCTGCCAGTTTTCCAGGTAAACCCAAACCATCCAACGCCCCTTTACGACGAGTCATTTCCCGCGCCCTGCGTGCCGCTTCCCGCGCTCTGGCGGCTTCGATGATCTTTCCCACAATGATACGAGCTTCCACCGGCTTTTCCAGTAAAAAGTCGCGCAATTGTTCGGCCACTACATCTTCCACCGCTGGCCTGACCTCGGAGGAGACCAATTTTTCCTTGGTTTGCGAGGAAAACTTTGGATCTGGAACCTTGACGGAAAGAATGCAGGTCAAACCCTCGCGCATATCATCACCCGTGGTTTCCACCTTGGCTTTTTTCGCCAGATCGTTTTCTTCGATAAACTGATTCAAGGTACGGGTCATGGCGGCTCTTAACGCCGTCAGATGTGTCCCGCCATCCCGTTGCGGAATATTATTGGTAAAACATAAAACCGACTCCTGATAGGCATCATTCCACTGCATGGCAACTTCTACGCCAATGCCGTCTTTTTCTCCTTGAGAATGAAATACCGTGGGATGAAGGGCCGTTTTATTTCTGTTCAGATATTCCACAAACCCTTTAACGCCTCCGGAAAAGGAAAAATTATCTTCCACTCCCTGACGCAAGTCCTTGAGAATAATGCTAACCCCATTATTCAGAAAGGAAAGTTCCCGCAAGCGACGGGCTAAAATATCGTAATGATATTCCACCGTTCCAAAGGTTTCTGGACTGGGCAGAAAATGAACCTCTGTTCCCCTGCGATCCGATGTCCCGACAACAGCCAGAGGAGCTACGGCATCCCCATGGTGAAATTCCATGAAATAACGCTTGCCACCTCGGTGAATGGTGAGCTTTAACCAAGTAGACAGGGCATTAACAACCGATACGCCAACACCATGCAATCCACCGGATATTTTATAGCTGTTGTTATCAAATTTCCCCCCCGCATGGAGTATGGTCATGATCACCTCAGCCGCAGAGCGCCCTTCCTCCGGGTGAATATCTGTAGGGATACCTCTTCCGTTATCCGTTACGGTAATGGAATTATCCAGATGGATGATGACCTGAATGGCATTACAGTGACCTGCTAGGGCTTCATCGATGGCATTGTCTACTACTTCGAAAACCATATGATGCAACCCGGTACCATCGTTGGTATCGCCAATATACATACCAGGGCGCTTACGAACTGCTTCCAATCCCTTGAGTACCCTGATATTTTGAGAAGTATAACTGGTGTCTTCTGTTGTTTGGTCCACAAATTTTCCTGATATCGAGTTGATAAAGACTTTTGCCTACCGCTCAAATACGCATAGGCATGACAACATACTTGAATTGTTCTTCTGCTCCGGGAATGGTCAACAGCATACTGCTCCCTGTCTCACCAAAGGAGCAGGTGACCTGTTCCACAGTCAAATGATTCAGTACTTCCAACAAGTAGGTGATATTAAAACCGACATCCATGGGCTCCTGATGGTAGTCAACTTCCATATCTTCATGAGCTTCTTCCTGTTCGCTGTTAGAACAGATAATGGCTAGGTTACCGCTGGTCAGGAGAAAACGAACTCCCCGTACCTTTTCATTAGATAAAATCGATGCGCGTTGCAAAGCATGCAAAAGTGCCAGACGGGACACCGTCAAATGGCGATTATGGGTAGTAGGAATGACACGGTGGTAATCAGGATACTTTCCTTCGATCACTTTGGTGAGAAATTCCAGATTCCCAATGGAAAACACCACCTGTTTTGGATAAACCATCAACGAGACAGGATCATCGTTGGGAGCCAGTAACTTGATCAGTTCGGAGACCGTTTTACGGGGCAATATCGCTTCGATCTTGGAACTTTCTGTTTCCATAACATGGGTGGTAAAGGCCATGCGATGTCCATCGGTGGCCACAGCGGTTAGATGCAACCCATCCACCCCCAAGTACGTTCCGTTCAGATAAAAACGAACATCCTGTTGTGCAACTGCATACTGAACCCGCTCTAACAAGGACTTTAACGTCCTTTGGGGAAGCGTTATGGATATTCCCGGTTCTGATGCCGGCGCCATACAGGGAAAATCCACTCCCTCAAGGGTATGTAAATTAAACCGACTCTTTCCTGAGCGTACCAATAACTTACCGTCTTTGTTTTCCATGGTAACACGGCTACCCTCAGGAAGGCTGCGAACAATATCATGAAGCTTGCGCGCGGAGACCAAAAAAGGTTTGGGATCGTTGATCTCAACAACTGAGGTCAGTGCTTTGACCTGAATTTCAAGATCTGTTCCCTGAACGCGCAAGGTATCGTTTTCCATATCGAGCAGAACATTCGACAGGATAGGCATAGTCTGACGTCTTTCAACAATGCTCAGTAACGACTGAATTGGGCCTAAAAGATTTTCTCTTATTATTACTATGGTTGTCATTTATACCTCTAATAGATAATAAATAAGTGGGAGAAATTTTGTTTACAGTACAATATTTCTTATTTAGAACAACAGCATATATGGTTTTAAACAACGGTATAAGTTACTTTGTAGGTAGGGATGAAATGTGTATAACTTTTATAAAATCTCCTTTTCAGGAATTATTCACAAACTACCCACAGTTTAATCACAGGATATACAGAGGTTTTTCAAGACTTATACCCTTTACCCATTCAGGATATGATTCAATGCTTCGAAATCTCGTTGGATAATTTGATCCGTCTCACAAAGAGATTGCACCTTGCGACAGGCGTGTAACACAGTGGTGTGATCTCGGCCCCCAAACGCTTCCCCAATGTCGGGTAAACTCATATTGGTGATTTCCTTGGCCAGAGCCATGGCCATTTGTCTGGGTCTGGCAAGGATTCGAGTGCGCTTTTTGGAATACATATCACTGACCTTGATTTTGTAATAATCTGCCACGGTTTTTTGAATATTTTCGATAGAAATTTGTCTGTGTTGTAGGGCCAGAACATCTTTCAATGCTTCGCGCGCTGATGTGACAGTAATCACTTCATTGCGAAAACGGGCATAGGCTACAACCCGTTTTAAGGCTCCTTCCAGTTCCCGAACATTCGAGCGTATATGTTTGGCTATGAAAAAAGCAACGGATTCATCGAGAAAAATAGATTCCCTTTGGGCCTTATTGATCAGGATAGCGACTCTCATTTCCAGTTCTGGAGGCTCTATGGCGACGGTTAACCCCCAACCAAAGCGGGAGATCAGACGTTGTTCCATGCCACTGATTTCTTTTGGAAAGCTGTCACAAGTGATAATTATTTGACGGTGTGCTTCAACTAACGCATTGAAAGCAAAAAAGAATTCTTCCTGGGTTCGAGTCTTGTTACCAAAAAACTGAATATCATCGATCATCAGTAAATCTAGAGTATGGTAATACTGTTTAAAACTGTCAAAAGACTTATGTTGATAGGCTCGTACCACATCCGACACATACTTTTCAGCGTGAATGTAACGTACCTTGGCTTGGGGATTGTAATGCAGTATCTGGTTTCCAATAGCTTGAATCAAATGAGTTTTTCCAAGTCCTACACCACCATAGACGAACAGCGGATTGTAGGCACGTCCCAAATTTTCTGAAACCTGAATAGCAGCTGCACGGGCCAGTTGATTGGCCTTTCCGTTGACAAATGAGTCGAAGGTGAAAGAGGGGTTCAGTTGAGAGCGTTCCATTTGGGTAGAACGCCCATGATTCATAACCGAACTTTTTTCTTCCTGAGCGGTATTGATAATTTCTAAGGGTGCTGGACTAGATTCTTTTTGTTGCAAATAAACGGCGGAGAAGCCTTGTTGTAGCGCCAGAAATTCTATACGCTGGATGTATCGATCTTTGACCCATTGCAGGATGAAGCGATTGGGCGCAACGAGGGTAACGACATCATTATCTATGATTTCAATCAGAGGCTTAATCCATGTATTGAACTGCACAGAGGGGAGTTCTGCTTGAATATCCGCGACGGTTTTTTGCCAAGCTTCAGTTTGGGAAGACACGAATTTTGTACCTGGAGTGATGAATCTGTGGGTTGTTATGAATCCCCCAAAAGCCGTTATTCTACTCCAGTGGAGAACACTTATTCAGTGCGGTACAGTTGAGCCTGTGGATATTTTTATATTGACAAAAAACATGGTTTTGTAGTTTAATGACGGGTTCATTAAGTTATAGTGGAATCTGAAAAATGAAAAGAACTTATCAACCATCCGTAACCAAGCGGAAGCGTACCCATGGATTTCGAATCAGAATGAAAAGCCGCAGTGGGCGAGCCATAATAAATTCTCGCCGAGCACAGGGGCGGGCGCGTCTGGCTGTTTGACCTGGTTTGGATCATAGCTATTCGGCTCCTATCCAAACTTACGGGACAACATTCATTTTCGGCCGTATTTTCTCACCGACAGGGCAAGTCGACGCAACATTTTAGAATTTTGTTGCGTCCGAATGGGTTGGCAATGGTTCGATTTGGCCAGACCGTCAGTCGAAAAGTTTGTCGTACGGCGGTAGGGCGGAATTATATGAAAAGATCCTGTCGCGAGCTCATTCGTTATCAAGTAGAGCGGTTGGTTGGTATGGATGTTGTTTTGGTTCACAAGCTGGAGTTTACCCCGCAAGATTGGCAAAAAATCCAAGGTGAAATCGAATTTTTGGTAGGGTATTGTCAGAAATGTCGCGAATCTTACAGTTTCTCATCTACATCTACCAATTCTGTATAAGTCCATTTCTGGGACCTTCCTGTCGTTTTGAACCCAGTTGTTCCTGTTATGCTCAAGAAGCCATTGGTAAATATGGCTCACTTAGGGGATCAGGGATGGCTATTCGCAGGCTTTGCCGGTGTCATCCTTGGCATCCCGGGGGCTATGATCCTGTTCCGTGAGAATTTTATGAAATTTCAACGAATCGTCCCCCTAGTTCTTTTCACACTTTCCAGTTTTATGTTGTGGGATGCTTGGCAAGCCTCTCATGTGAAAAAGCAAAATGTACCTGCACAAGCGACGGCCAGTATTCCCGCAACTACGGCACAAAACTCCGTACCTTCCATGGCAGGAACCCCACTCCCCTCGGTAACAACAGCGAATGCTGTGAGCAGCGAAGGATTGATTCATGGACAGCGCATTCGCATTCACACTGATGTGCTGGATGGCGATATCGATACTACCGGAGGAGATTTACGCAGCCTCCAACTGATTAAACATTTGGCAGCAGATAATGATTCCAAGCCTGTGGATTTATTTCAGGACCACTCATCTCTTATCTATGTCGCTCAAACTGGATTGCTTGGCGATCATTTCCCCAACCATACCACGACGTTCCAGTCCTCTGCTCTTCAATATTCTCTAGAACCGGGTCAGGAAGAATTGTTGGTTCCTTTGCAAGCTATTGTGCCGGGAGTAGCAGAAGTTACAAAAATCTACCATTTCAAGCGGGGCAGTTATGTCATCGCGGTAGAAACCAGATTTAAAAATTTATCCTCCTCCGCTGTCTCACCCTCTGCCTATTTTCAATTTCTTCGTGTATCCAAAGCGCCGCCCGGAGATCCCAGATTTGTCAGTACCTATACGGGACCAGCGATTTATACCGAGGCCACAAAATTTCAGAAAGTTCCGTTTACTGATATTGACAAAGGCAAAAAAGATTACCCGGTTACGGCTAATAATGGCTGGTTGGCTATGCTCCAGCATTACTTTGTTTCCGCATGGTTGCCTCAAGCAGGCGTACAGAGAGAATTCTTTACCAGAAAAATCAATAATGATTTATACACCTCTGGAGTAATATTGCCACTGGGCTCCGTAGCACCCCAGGCGACAGCAGATATTACGGTGCCTCTCTACGCAGGGCCACAAGAAGGCGCAAAGCTTAAAACGTTAGCACCAGGTTTGGATCTCACCATCGATTATGGCTGGCTGACCATCATAGCGATGCCCATGTTCAGTTTGCTCAGCTGGATTCATGGATTGGTGAGCAACTGGGGAGCGGCCATCATTTTACTAACCGTTTTTATAAAACTGGTGTTTTTTCCATTATCAGCAGCCAGTTATAAGTCAATGGCGAAAATGCGCCTGGTGCAGCCTAAAATGGAGCGCATACGTCAACAGTATGCTGACGATAAGGCTCGTATGAATCAGGCCATGATGGAGTTGTATAAAACCGAAAAAATCAATCCATTGGGTGGATGTCTACCCATGGTGGTTCAAATTCCTGTCTTTATTTCACTTTATTGGGTGTTATTGGGTGCAGTAGAGTTACGACATGCCCCTTTTATCGGCTGGATTCATGACCTTTCCGCTCCAGATCCTTTATATATTCTTCCCTTGATCATGACAGCATCCATGTTTTTGCAGCAACGCATGAGTCCAAAGCCAGCCGATCCTGTTCAGGCTAAAGTGATGCAGTTTATGCCATTGGCGTTCAGCTTCATGTTTTTCTTTTTCCCTGCGGGCTTGGTTCTTTATTGGGTCGTTAATAATTTGCTATCCATTGCTCAACAATGGCAGATTACGCGCATGATGGGTCAAGGTGGAGTTAAGTCCTGATACTATTGTAGCTCTTGCAACAGCCCCCAGCCCTGCGGGGGTGGGGGTGTTGCGTTTATCCGGTTCAAATTTGGCGGACTTTTCCCTCGCCCTGACCGGAAAGCCTCTTCCCCGTCCACGGTTTGCCTCACTCCGCCCCTTTTATGACAGTCAGGGGTTAATGATTGATGCTGGGTTACTCCTTTATTTTTCTTCTCCACATTCCTACACGGGAGAAGATGTTCTTGAAATACATGCCCATGGCAGCATTGCTGTTCTACATGCGTTGCAAGAGCACTGTATTGTTTGCGGAGCAAGATTGGCTAACCCAGGTGAATTTACGCTGAGGGCCTACCTTAATCATAAGATTGACTTGAATCAGGCGGAAGCGGTTGCAGATTTGATTGCTGCAGAGTCTTTATCTGCGGCACATTCTGCAGCGAATACCTTGGCTGGAGTGTTTTCAAAGGAAGTTCATGGCATTATTGATGATTTGATCAATATTAGAGTTTATCTGGAGAGTCATTTCGATTTTTCTGATGAAGAAGACATTGCTGAACATGGTCAGGATGAACAAAGAATTTTTAAAGACAATATTCGACAAGTAATCAGTCGGGTGGATCAATTGTTAGAAAATTCTGCCCATGGGATGCTATTGCGTCAAGGAAAGACTATCGTATTAATCGGGTCTCCTAATGTAGGTAAATCCAGTTTACTTAATGCATTGACGGAAGAAGATCATGCTTTGGTTACCCCAATTCCGGGCACGACTCGTGATTTGATTCGTGGGCACTTGGTCATACAAGGCATACCTCTGCATTTGATTGATACGGCAGGTATTCGAGAAACCATTGATCCTGTTGAAATAGCCGGTATAGATAAAACATGGCAAGCAATTCAATCTGCTGATATTGCACTCATTGTCCTGGATATTCGCTTCGGACTAACGGTTGAGGATGAGAACCTTGTTAATAAATTGCCACATAATTTGCGACAGGTTTTTGTCTTAAATAAACGTGATTTATTGGTTCCTGATGATCTCTCTTCAACTTGTGAGGGGATCATGTTTACAACTTCCCATGCGGTTTCAGCTAAAACAGGGGAGGGTCTTGCTGAATTAAAAGGTGCATTATTAGACTGGGTGGGTGGTGATCTCGCTGCTCAGGAAGCCCCCCTTATTCTTGCCAGAGAGCGACATATTTTCGGGCTCAAAGAAGCACGCGCCCATCTTATGCAAGCCCTAGAAGTTTCGTCAGTGAATGAATTTGCGGCCGAGGATTTACGCCTGGCGCAGAATTCACTATCCTCCGTGGGGGGAACTGATTTTGTGGCAGATGACTTGTTGGGAGAAATATTTTCTCGATTTTGTATTGGGAAATAGTTATTTCCTGAGATGTTTCACGTGAAACATCTCAGGGATTTTTCATCGGTTTGTTCAACAGGGTCCTGCTCTATGGAATATTCAGACAAATTCTCAGTGATAGTGGTGGGAGGGGGGCATGCCGGTACAGAAGCAGCCCTTGCCTCAGCCAGAATGGGGCAAAAAACGCTGCTATTAACACAAAATATTGAAACACTTGGGCAAATGTCCTGTAATCCCTCAATTGGCGGAATTGGCAAGGGTCATTTGGTCAAGGAAATTGATGCGTTGGGTGGCATCATGGGGCGCGCGGCAGACGCGGCAGGGATTCAATTCAGAATACTCAATGCCAGCAAAGGGCCTGCAGTACGTGCAACCCGGGCACAAGCAGATCGTCAGTTATATCGCACGACTGTTCGCGCGGCCCTTGAAAAACAGGAAAACCTTTGGGTATTTCAACAACCTGTAACCGGACTCAAAGTGGAAAATGGTCGAGTGATTGGTGTTGAAACTCAATTGGACGTGTGGTTTCGCAGTAGAACCGTGGTATTGACCACGGGTACATTTTTAGCGGGACTGATTCATGTGGGGCTACAAAATAGTCCGGGTGGGCGAGCGGGCGATGCGCCTGCAATTCCATTAGCCCATCAGTTACGCGAATTATCATTACCTGTTGGGCGCTTAAAAACAGGAACACCGCCAAGAATTGACGGGAGATCGATAGATTACTCTAAAACCATTGAACAACCGGGAGATGTTCCCACTCCAAGGTTTTCTGTATGGGATGATGGAAACATGGATGGAGGGGGGCGCCCTCAACAGATGTCATGCTGGATAACCCATACGACAGAAGAAACTCATGAAATTATTCGTCGTGGATTGGATCGATCCCCCCTATATACTGGCGTGATTGAAGGAACTGGACCGAGATATTGTCCATCCATAGAAGACAAAATTCATCGGTTCTCAAGCAAAACTTCGCACCAGATATTTCTTGAACCTGAGGGGCTGCACACACAGGAAATATATCCCAATGGAATATCCACCAGCCTTCCATTTGATGTTCAAATTGACCTGGTGCGTTCCATCCCGGGATTACAATGTGCGCACATATTACGACCAGGATATGCCATCGAGTATGATTATTTAGATCCAAGGGGGTTGTTCTCCTCCCTTGAGTCAAAATCCATTAAAGGATTATATTGTGCGGGTCAGATCAATGGAACCACGGGATATGAGGAAGCTGCTGCGCAAGGACTGCTAGCGGGGATTAATGCAGCTCGCGCAGCATCTGAGCTGGAGCCTTGGTCCCCACAACGACATGAAGCTTATCTTGGCGTTATGGTGGATGATTTGGTTACGCGGGGAGTTACTGAACCCTATCGAATGTTCACCAGTCGAGCTGAATATCGCCTACAATTGCGTGAGGATAATGCTGCCATACGACTGACAGAGACAGCATGGAAGATGGGTTTGATAGATGCGAAAAAATGGAACCAATTCGAGCGTATGAGATACTCTATTGAGCATGAATTGGCTCGCTTGGGTTCCCTGCGCTATCAGCCATCCATGTGGTGCGATGAGGATAATCAAATTTTTGGGGAAAATATTCCGGATCGAGATCAGTCTCTTTTGGAATTACTCAGACGCCCTGAAATCACTTACGCAACAGTACAGAAAGTTGCCCAAAGAATAGAAGGTAATAATGACACTGTCCCTGAAAATGTGGCAAATCAAGTCGAAATATTTATTAAATATCAGGGATATATTGAGCGTCAGAAGGATGAAGTGGAGCGTCAGAAGCAACAGGAACATCGGCAAATTCCGAAAAGCATGAATTATGAACTAGTCAAAGGGCTGTCTGTGGAAGTACGTCAAAAATTATCTGAATACCGACCAGAAACCCTGGGGCAGGCCAGTCGAATTCCTGGGGTCACTCCAGCGGCAATTTCTCTGATGATGGTTCATTTGCGCCGTCAATCTGCTGGAGAATGGAATCAATGACCTCAGAGTTTCAAACCCTCAAAGAGGGGCTGGCATCTCTTGATCTCAAGGTACCTGAGACGCTACTTGAAAAGTTCATCGGATACTTGACGTTGCTTGAGCGCTGGAATGCCACCATTAACCTGACCGCTATTCGTGATCGACAACGGATGGTACCATTACATATTCTAGATAGCTTAACAGTGATTCCATGGCTGACAGGGCGGAAAAACCTGTTAGATGTTGGCACCGGTGCGGGACTACCGGGAATCCCTATCGCCTTAATTCTTCCGCAATTAAGAGTCACCCTGCTGGAATCAAATCAAAAAAAAGTGGCATTTTTGCGGCAATGTAAACTCGAACTGAACCTGAATAATGTATCTATTGTGGGCGAAAGGGTGGAGCAGTGGACTCCGGAGCTGCCCTACGACACCATTATTTCTCGAGCCTTTTCAGATTTGCCTGAATATGTATTGAGTACGCGACATTTACTGGAGGAGGGCGGGGAATTGCTTGCCATGAAAGGAACCATTCCCTATGATGAAATTAATCGTCTTCCGGCTGATGTGGTCACCAAAATAACTCCGCTACATATTCCTGGTTTGACGGCAGAACGCCATTTAATTCAGATTAGCACATTGATTTAAATGGGTAAAATACTTGCCATTACAAATCAGAAGGGCGGTGTGGGAAAAACCACAACCGTGGTGAATGTGGCTGCCAGCATGGCCCGTCTGGGAAAAAAAATACTTCTCGTAGACTTGGATCCGCAGGGTAATGCCACCACGGGAAGTGGGGTAGATAAGAACGCACTCAAACATTCGGTTTATCATGTACTTCTAGAACAACAATCCGCACAAGATGTTATTGTTCCATCCCCCTCAGGACACTATGCAGTACTTCCTGCCAACCGAGCGTTGGCAGGTGCTGAAGTGGAACTGGTGGATGGTGTGGAGCGCGAATACCGACTGAAAAAAGCTCTGGCCCAGATCTCGGCAGACTATGATTTTATTCTAATCGATTGCCCTCCTGCACTGAATTTATTGACCTTGAATGGATTGACAGCGAGCTGGCGATTGGTCATACCAATGCAATGTGAGTATTATGCCCTGGAGGGTTTATCGGATCTGCTTCAGACATTAGAAGAGTCCGATCCCATCTCAATCCAGGGATTGCTATCGAAGGACTTTTACGAACCATGCTGGACCCACGCAGTGCCCTGGCACAACAGGTTTCTGCACAATTGGAACGTCATTTTTCAGGAAAAATATACCGAACTGCGATCCCACGAAATGTGCGCTTGGCAGAAGCGCCTAGTCATGGAAAACCGGCGCTAGAGTATGATCCTTCTTCCAAAGGTGCACAGGCTTACTTAGAACTTGCCCGAGAAATGTTGCTGCGATTGGGCCATGAAGTCTCAGGGGTACAGCCCCACAGCAGTGCAACCGAATAGAGGAAAACATGGCGAAACCAAAAGGCTTGGGGCGAGGACTGGATGCTTTGCTTGGCGATGATGACAGCCAGAATGCCCCAAAAGGCGGATCTGTCTCCCAACTGTTACTGACCCAATTGAGACCGGGAAAATATCAGCCCAGAACACGCATGGATGCAGAATCTCTGGGTGAACTGGCCCAATCCATACGAGCACAAGGACTATTACAACCGATTCTGGTCCGACCCCTTGAGTCAACCGGCGAATATGAAATTATCGCAGGAGAGCGTCGCTGGCGCGCAGCACAAATGGCAGGGATTAAGGAAGTTCCAGTATTGATTCGAGATATTCCAGATGAAGCGACTCTCGCGGTGGCACTCATCGAAAATATTCAGAGGGAGGATTTGAATCCTCTGGAAGAAGCACAAGGACTGGATCGATTGATTGGCGAATTCGGTCTGACGCACGAGAATGCAGCCAAAGCTGTCGGACGCTCTCGCAGTGCTGTGAGTAATATCCTGCGCCTACTACAATTATCTGAGAGTGTGCGCTCACTTCTAATGGATGGGGTGATAGAAATGGGTCATGCCCGAGCCTTACTACCGCTCTCAGAAGTACAGCAACGACAACTGGTCATGGAAATCGTTGATCGTGGATTATCTGTACGAGAAACAGAGCGAAGAGTGAAGCTGATTCTGCAACCAGCTAAGCCTGAAGCCATAGTGACACCTCAGCGCGATATCCTCCGACTGGAGGAAAATCTCGCAGACAAACTGGGTGCGCAGGTCATTCTTAAAGCAGACAAGCGAGGGCGCGGAACCATGACCATACACTATACCAGTCTGGATCAACTGGAGGGAATCCTGCTCCATATGGGCGTCACACCAACATCAAAACAGTAGATATCCTCCCAGCAGAGAACCGGGCACTAAATATAAATAAAACTCAATCCGGAAACATCTGGGAAAGATTTTCCTGATAGGCGGCAATCTGTAGAAAAACCCAGAATAGATTTGACGATGATCAACAAATTCAACTATAATCTCGCTGTTTGCCATGGGCTTGCATGATCCCTAGGAAAATACTTAAGCTTATCCTGGTTCAAATCCTCATTACCCTAGGCATATCTGGGCTATGTGGTCTCGGATGGGGGAGGACAGCGGCCTTGTCCTCTGCGCTTGGGGGGGCTGTCAGTGCGATATCAGCACTGGCCTATGCGGTACGTTCTTCAGTCGTTAAGGGAAAAACCGCAGAGGATTGGTTACAAGCGCAGTACGCAGGTGAGCGTTTTAAGTTTATGGCAACCGTAGTATTGATCGTGGCGGTGGCAAAACTCTATCCGGCATTGCGTTGGTTGGAGTTCCTTTTGACCTACATAGCCACCTTGGCTGCATATTTTGCAGCACTATTGTGGGATAAATAAATTAACTGAGCGCGATGACAGTCATGACCGAAAGTGCCGCACCCACCTCAAGCGAATATATTCATCATCATTTGACTAATCTGGTGATTGGACACGGTTTCTGGTCGATTGATTTGGACACCGTGGTAACTTCGGCAGTGATGGGGTTGATCGTCTTCGGCTTTCTTGCATCAGTGGCGCGCCGTGCTACGTCGGGTATCCCTGGGCGAGTTCAAGCAGCCTTGGAAATCGTTCTGGAAATGGTGCAAACACAAGTTCGCGATACATTTCACGGCGACAGCGGTATCGTGGCGCCCCTTGCGCTGACCATATTTGTCTGGGTATTTACCTTAAATGCTTTGGATCTTTTACCAGTAGATCTGGTGCCCCTGATTATGGGTTCTGTGGGTATAGAGCACTGGAAAGTGGTGCCCACTACAGATCCCAATCTTACCTTTGCCATGTCTATCACGGTGTTCTTCTTGATGCTTTTTTATAACTTTAAAGTCAAGAAGTTTGGTGGATTTATGCATGAAGTACTGACCGTACCTTTTGGCGCAAAAATGGCCCCATTCAACCTCTTGTTTAGACTTATCGAGGATCTGGCAAAGCCAGTATCCCTGGCGTTGCGGTTGTTTGGAAATATGTATGCTGGAGAAATGGTATTCATACTGATTGCACTTTTGCCGCCCTATTTGCAATGGGCCTTGGGCGCACCATGGGCAATATTCCATATTTTGATCATTACCCTGCAAGCATTCATTTTCATGATCCTCACCATCATCTATTTGAGCATGGCCCATGAAAGTCATTGAGAGCAATTGATAAATTTGGTTTCACTTTTTTCATTCACTGGTAGCACTTCATTAGTAGATTTATTCAAGGAGATAACATGGAACACCTCGCATCCCTGCTCGGCAGCACTGCCATCGCCGTATCCATTCTGATCGGCTGCGGTGCCCTGGGAACCGCCATTGGCTTCGGTATTCTTGGCGGACGCTTTCTGGAGGGCGCAGCGCGTCAGCCTGAAATGATTCCAACGCTGCAGGTCAAAATGTTTATTGTTGCTGGTCTGCTGGATGCGGTAACCATGATCGGAGTCGGTATCGGCCTGTTCATGCTTTTTGCCAATCCCTTTGTTCCGATGTTGAAAGGTTAATTCGGACAACGAACAGGGAGTAAAGGCATGAATATCAATGCCACATTATTTGGCCAAGCCATTACATTTGCCATCCTAATCTGGTTCACCATGAAGTTTGTGTGGCCACCAGTGGTAGCAGCATTGGATGAGCGGGCTAAGAAGATTGCAGAAGGTTTAGAGGCTGCCGAGAGAGGCAAGCAGGATCTCGCCAAGGCGGGAGTACGCTCTCAGGAAGCTATGAACGAAGCAAAGGCCCAGGCAGCAGAAATCATTGCTCAATCAGAGCGCCGTGGACAAGAAATCGTTCAGCAGGCACGAGATGAAGCCTTGGTAGAAGCGGCACGAGTCAAAGCTCAAGCGCAGGCCGAAGTAGAACAGGAAGTCATTCGTGCTCGGGAAACATTGAGAAATCGAGTGGCAGATCTGGCTATGGCGGGTGCAGAAAAAATTCTTCGCCGTGAAATCAACCCTCAGGCTCATGCAGATCTTCTGACGGCCATTCAGGCCGAACTGTAAGGAAAGCCCCATGGCTGAAATGACCACCATTGCCCGTCCCTACGCGGAGGCCGTATTCCGCCGCGCTATGGAGACAAAGAATCCCGAAGCCTGGAGTGATCGACTGGCATGGCTCGCAGCTGTGACGATGGATCCCCAGGTCGTCGGTGTGATTGGGGATCCGCGTTTGACTCGTGAGCAATTGACCCGGTTTATCCTTGATCTGGGAGAAAATCGCCTTGATTCAGAGGCTAAATCTCTAGTCGAACTGCTCGCTGACAATCATCGTTTGGCTGCCTTAGGAGAGATCGCTGCGCAATTCGAAGCCTTAGTGCATGAGCAGGAAGGAATTCTCGATGCGGAAATCGTCTCTGCATATGCCATGGACGAAGCACAGATGCAGGCAGTGGTGAACCAACTGCAACGCCGATTTGGTAAACGGGTGCGGGCTCAGGTGACAGTGGATGAATCCTTGTTGGGAGGAGTCTCTATCACCATCGGCGATACGGTTATCGACGGTTCAGTGCGGGCGCGCCTGCAACAAATGGCGGTTGCCCTAAAACATTAAGTTAAAGCAGGGTGCCGCAGGTGCGGCATTCTCATTAGGAGATCGAGAGCATGCAGTTGAATCCATCCGAAATCAGCGAACTGATCAAGGCGAAGATACAAAATCTTCCCATCACCGCCGAAGCGCGTACGCAAGGAACCGTGGTATCCGTGACAGACGGTATCGTCCGCATCCATGGTTTGGCAGATGTGATGCAAGGGGAAATGCTGGCATTCCCGCAAGATACCTATGGCTTGGCGCTAAATCTGGAGCGAGATTCCGTAGGTGCCGTGATTCTTGGGGAATACGAGCACATCAGCGAAGGCGATACAGTCACCTGTACGGGGCGCATTCTGGAAGTTCCCGTTGGTCCTGAATTGGTTGGCAGAGTGGTAGATGCACTGGGAAAACCCATAGACGGGAAGGGACCCATTCATGCGACAACCACCTCACCCATTGAAAAAATTGCACCAGGGGTGATTTCGCGTCAGTCCGTGACCCAACCAGTACAAACCGGCTTGAAGTCCATTGATTCGATGGTTCCAGTAGGGCGGGGACAGCGAGAGTTGATCATCGGTGACCGTCAAACCGGAAAAACCGCCGTAGCCATTGATACCATCATCAACCAGAAAGGTCAGAACATGACCTGTATCTACGTGGCCATCGGACAAAAAGCCTCATCCGTAGTCAATGTGGTGCGGAAACTGGAAGAACATGGCGCCATGGAATATACCATCGTCGTGGCGGCTACGGCCGCGGATTCCGCAGCCATGCAATTTATAGCCCCTTATGCGGGTTGCTCCATGGGTGAATATTTCCGTGATCGTGGTGAAGATGCGCTGATCATTTACGATGATTTGACCAAACAAGCGTGGGCGTATCGTCAGATATCCCTGTTACTGCGCCGTCCTCCTGGTCGCGAAGCTTATCCCGGAGATGTATTCTATCTGCACTCACGATTGCTCGAACGGGCAGCGCGGGTCAATGCTGACTATGTAGAGCAGCTGACCAAGGGAGAGGTAAAGGGAAAAACGGGTTCATTGACCGCATTGCCTATCATCGAAACCCAAGCGGGTGATGTGACAGCTTTCGTACCCACCAACGTGATTTCAATCACCGATGGTCAGATTTTTCTGGAAACCGACCTGTTCAATGCGGGGATTCGTCCTGCCATCAACGCTGGAGTATCTGTCTCCCGCGTGGGTGGTGCAGCCCAAACCAAGGTCATCAAAAAACTCGGCGGCGGGATTCGGCTGGCTTTGGCGCAATACCGCGAGTTGGCCGCGTTTGCTCAGTTTGCTTCGGATTTGGATGAAACCACACGCAAGCAACTGGAGCGGGGACGAATGGTCACCGAACTCATGAAGCAAACGCAGTATGCTACGTTATCCGTGGCTGAAATGGCTGTGACACTTCATGCGGTCAACAAAGGGCACTTTGATGGCATCGAGGTTAAGCGGGCATTGGATTTCGAAGCGGGCTTACAAGGTTTTCTCAAGAGTAAGTATGCATCGATCATCGACAAGATTGCTGCTACCAATGATCTCGACAAGGATACGGAACAAGCACTTGAAGCCGCCATTGAAGATTTCAAAAAAACCGGTGTATATTGATCTCGGCTAAGGAGCGCTAAATCATGGCGGGATCAAAAGAAATCCGTATAAAGATCAAGAGCGTACAAAATACGCGAAAGATCACCAAGGCCATGGAGATGGTGGCCGCAAGCAAGATGCGCAAGGCACAAGAGCGCATGCGTGCGGCACGTCCCTATGGCGAGAAAATTCGGAGAGTGGCGTCTCACTTAGCTCAAGCGCATCCAGAGTATAAACACCCATTTCTCGTGGCCCGGGATTCTGTCAAAAATGTCGGTGTCGTGGTTGTGACGTCCGACAAAGGGTTGTGCGGAGGGTTGAACTCAAACTTGCTAAGACAAGTGACCAATGCCATGAAACAGTGGGAGCAGCAAGGAGCCAAAATTCGTGCAGTGGCTCTGGGCAATAAAGGCCTAGGATTCCTTCATCGTATCCATGTCCCAGTGGTGGCCCAGGCCGTCCAATTAGGGGATAAACCTCATCTGGAAACGCTGATTGGACCCATTAAAGTTTTGCTGGACCAATACCGCAATGGTGAAGTGGATGCCGTTTATCTGGCCTATAACCGCTTTATCAATACGATGAAACAGCAAACCACGGTAGAGCAGATTTTGCCTCTGCCGTCGGATCGGGTTAACGGTGAATCGAAGCAGGAAGCCGCTGCATGGGATTACATCTATGAACCGGATCCTCAGGTGGTTATCGATGAGCTGTTGTTGCGTTACGTGGAAGCATTGATATACCAAGCAGTAGCAGAAAATATTGCCTCCGAGCAAAGTGCACGGATGGTAGCCATGAAGGCGGCTTCTGATAATGCGGGCAGCGTGATCAATGAACTTCAACTGATTTACAACAAATCTCGTCAGGCCGCTATTACCAAGGAACTGTCGGAAATCGTCGGTGGCGCAGCTGCCGTTTGACCTTATTTACTATAGAACTCACCATTAGGACTCGCAAATGAACCAAGGAAAAATTGTCCAGTGTATCGGGGCGGTGATCGATGTCGAATTCCCGCGTGATCAAATGCCCGGCATCTACCATGCGCTTACCATGGAAGGCAGTGAACTGACTCTCGAAGTCCAACAACAGTTGGGCGATGGGGTAGTGCGCACCATCGCACTCGGTTCCTCGGATGGTTTGCGACGGGGCATGATGGTCAGTAACACAGGAAAACCCATTTCGGTTCCTGTGGGCCCAAAGACCTTAGGCCGGATCATGGATGTACTGGGCCGTCCCATTGACGAAGCGGGGCCGGTGGGCGCTGAAACCACCGCATCTATTCACCGTAAAGCACCCAGTTACGAAGAGCTGTCACCGAGTCAGGAACTGCTCGAAACAGGGATCAAAGTGATCGATTTGATTTGTCCTTTTGCTAAAGGGGGTAAGGTCGGATTGTTTGGTGGTGCCGGGGTGGGTAAGACCGTGAATATGATGGAATTGATCAATAACATCGCCAAGGCTCACGGAGGATATTCTGTATTTGCCGGTGTGGGTGAGCGGACTCGTGAAGGAAATGATTTCTATCACGAAATGAAAGATTCCAATGTTCTGGATAAGGTTGCATTGGTGTACGGTCAGATGAATGAACCCCCAGGAAATCGTCTACGGGTGGCACTGACCGGCTTGACCATGGCGGAGTATTTCCGCGATGAAGGTCGTGATGTGCTGTTGTTCGTGGATAACATCTACCGCTTTACCTTGGCAGGAACCGAAGTTTCTGCACTATTGGGCCGGATGCCTTCGGCAGTGGGATATCAGCCAACACTGGCAGAAGAAATGGGGCGCTTGCAGGAACGCATTACCTCTACTAAAGTAGGATCCATCACCTCAGTTCAAGCGGTTTATGTACCTGCCGATGACTTGACGGATCCGTCACCTGCGACCACCTTCCTGCACTTGGATTCTACCGTCGTTCTGTCGCGGGATATCGCTTCCCTTGGGATTTACCCTGCTGTGGATCCTCTGGACTCCACCTCGCGTCAGTTGGATCCTTTGGTGGTGGGTGAAGAACATTATAATGTCGCTCGTTCGGTGCAATCCACCTTGCAACGGTACAAGGAGTTGCGTGACATTATTGCCATTTTGGGGATGGATGAACTTTCTCCAGAAGATAAACTGGTGGTGGCACGCGCCCGTAAAATTCAACGGTTCCTGTCGCAACCCTTCCACGTGGCCGAGGTATTCACTGGCGCCCCTGGAAAATATGTGTCACTGGCTGAAACCATCAAGGGATTCAAGGGTATCGTTAATGGTGACTACGATAGCTTGCCCGAACAGGCGTTCTACATGGTTGGCGGAATCGACGAAGCTGTCGAAAAAGCCAAGACCATGCAATAAGGGGAATCAACCATGGCCAATGTCATCCATGTGGATGTCGTCAGCGCAGAAGCCGAAATCTTTTCCGGGAGCGCCGAATTTGTGGTGCTTCCGGGAGAAAGCGGTGAGTTGGGGATATATCCTCGACACACGCCACTGATCACCCGGATCAAACCCGGTTCTGTACGCATCAAATTGGCTGGAAATCTGGGTGAAGAACTCGTATTTGTGGCTGGGGGAATACTTGAGGTGCAGCCGGATAGCGTGACTGTTTTGGCAGATACCGCCATCCGTGCCCATGATCTGGATGAAGCCAAGGCGATGGAAGCCAAACGCACCGCTGAAGAGATTTTAGAAAATAAATCCAGCGATATTGATTATGCTCGTGCCTCAGCCGAATTGGCCAGTGCAGTGGCTCAGTTGGCTCTGATTAACCGTCTCCGCAAGGATACCCACTGATCGGCGCGTCAGCAAAATCGTTAGCCGTCGTTGTTCTTGCTGCAGGCCAGGGCAAAAGGATGAATTCATCCTTGCCCAAGGTGCTTCAACCTTTGGCGGCAAAACCCTTACTTTCCCATGTTCTAGATATTTCCGATAAGCTCCGCCCAGATAAGAAGGTGGTGGTTTTTGGGCATGGGGGGGAACAGGTTCAGAGTAATTTCTCGAATAAACAGATTGAATGGGCACATCAGGCTCAGCAAATGGGAACGGGACATGCTGCGGCACAAGCCCTGCCTTATGTGCACGCCTCAGAGGTGGTTCTAATTCTTTACGGAGATGTTCCGTTACTTCAGGCTGAAACCCTCTTGCGAATGGTCTCCGCAGCCACGAATTCCCTGGTCCTACTGACTCAGACAGTAATGCAGCCTCAGGGATATGGTCGAATATTGCGAGATTCTCGTGGTCAAATTTTGGGGATTCGCGAAGAAAAAGATGCCACCCCAGAGGAGCGTGCAATTCGCGAAATCAATACGGGAATCATGGCCCTTCCGTCAAGATATTTAAGCAATTGGCTGGGACGACTCACCTGCGATAATGCCCAAAAAGAATACTACTTGACTGATATCGTTGCCTGCGCTGTGGCTGATGGGGTAGCCGTTGCTACAGTCAATCCTGAGTATGAATGGGAGGCCCTGGGCGTCAACGATAAAATTCAGTTAGCCCAGTTGGAGCGCATTTATCAAACCCAGGCAGCCAGGAAATTAATGGAATCTGGCGTGACCATCGCCGACCCAGAACATCTGACCGTACGTGGAGAAGTGACTTGTGGGAAAGATGTTTTCCTAGACGTTGGAGTGGTTCTCGAGGGAAATATCGTACTAGAGGATAAGGTCAGCATTGGTCCCTATTGTGTTCTGAAAAATTGTCACATTGGTGTCAATACGGTCATCCAGGCCTATACCCACGTAGAAGGAGCGCAACTGGGTTCGGACAACAAAATTGGACCCTATGCCCGCATTCGTCCAGGAACGCAGAGCGCCCAAGGAGTTCATGTGGGCAATTTTGTTGAAATCAAGAACAGCCATATCGGCGTAGATTCAAAAGCCAATCATTTAAGCTACATTGGGGATTCCACGGTGGGTGCGCGGGTCAATGTAGGTGCTGGGACAATTACCTGCAATTATGATGGGGTCAACAAGCATCGTACGGTGATAGAAGACGATGTCTTCATCGGGTCAGACACCCAGTTGGTGGCCCCGGTGACGGTTGAGGCTGGAGCCACCATAGGCGCCGGTTCCACCATAGTGACCAAGGTCCCTGCCCATCAACTGACTTTGTCACGAAGCAGACAGGTCACCATTCCCCAATGGGTTCGACCAAAAAAGAAAACCTGATCACCGTTTTGCCGCCAGCTCTGTGGCGATTAACTCATTCAACACCGGAAAAAGCGCAGCATTGCTCCCAGCCTGAGAGGGGGAAGTGGAATACTTTCCATCCACAATGACGGTGGGGACTCCATCGACACCATAGGACATGGCGCGTTGATCCCCCTGCTGAACTTTTGACTGCACGGCAAAGGAACGGTATAGATCGATGAATTTGGTGCGATTGACTTTCTGAGCCGCTACCCAGTCAAAGAGCACGTCTTCCGAAAAAAGATTGATCTGTTGCTCGTGCAGGGCAGCAAAGACTTTTTCCTGTAACCGATTGACTTCATTCATGGCTTCCAGCGCATAGTAGGCGCGAGCCAATACCGTCCATTGGTCGTGACCAAAAGTAACTGGAATGCGACGATATACCACACCGGCAGGCAATTTGCGCGACCAGGGTTCGATAAATGGGGCCAGATGAGCGCAGTGAGGGCAAGCGTAAGAAAATATCTCTAACACCTCAACGGATTTACCTGCTAAAGGGGTGGTACTGATGATTTGGTAATCCTGGCCCGCCACAGCAGCAAAGAGGGGGCGAGTGATAGAACCCATAACGAGTAGGGTAGCAAATCGAGATAAGAATAAGCGTCTTGGGGAAATCATACGACAATTCTCCTTTCGTGTTTCAGACTGAGGAATGACCTCAGCGCGGGATCAATGAACTATGACTGGTAATGGTTTCGCGCAGAACCTGCGTGGGAATGGCGTTATCCTTGAGGGTCTTGACCAGAGTACGGACCTCGTCAACAGATGAGAATGGGCCAATTCGAACGCGGAAATACAGGGCCTTACCATCGGTTTGAGTGGGAAGAACTGTACTATCTATACCCAAGAGCGCGAGGTTGGCGCGCTGTGCCTCAGCTTCCGAGGTTTGACCAAAAGCTCCTGTCTGCACAAAATAACGAACGGTCACCGGATGCAATTCATCGCTTAACGGACTGGGTACGGTATTTGCAACAGAGGAGGAGGGTGGGGTCAGTGAATCAGAAGATTCCAGAGGGCCAGCAAGGGGAAGTTGAGTGCTAGGAGCGGAAGTGGGTAGAGACACGGGAGGATTGGTGCTCGAATTGTCAGGTGCACTGCCAGCAGTAATCGGCTGTGGATTGAGCATGCCGCGCTTGGTCAAATCGATGCCGCTGGGTTTTTCCGCAGAAACCGGAAGCGCCGTAGAATGAGGAGGAATGGGCGTCGACAGGTGGCTGACATACAAAGCCACGCCAGCAGCCAGAAGGACTCCTCCGGCCAAGCCAGCCATCATACCGATGAATAAAGAATTACCCGACTTATTACGAGGCTTTTTGGGGCTTGAGTCAGCCATGATTCCATCCTTTACTCGTACGTGGGCATGGCGGGATGTTAGCAGAAAAGCGCAGGATCTGTGATAAACAACGAGGAATCATGTCACATGGTCTCGGGAGCAGAGACCCCCAACAGGGACAATCCATCCTTCAAGAGCTGCGCTATAGCGCTGAGCAACGCCAAGCGGGCAGCAGTGATGACCGGTTCGGTGTCGAGGAAGGGTACTGCATTGTAATAGGCATGGAACTCTGCCGCCAAATCACGTAGATAAAAAGCCACGCTATGGGGAGCATAATCGACCGCAGCTTGGTCCACCACACTGGGGTAGGCGCGCAGAGATTGCATCAGAGCGATTTCTGCAGGATGGGTCAATGGCTCCAAGGTGCAGTGTGACAACAAGGACTGGTCACCATTCCAACGCTGTAACACGCGGTGGATACGCGCATGGGCATATTGAATATAGTAGACAGGATTGTCTTGAGATTGAGAAGTTGCCAGGTCCAGATCAAAATCAAGGTGCTGGTCTGACTTGCGCAGGACATAAAAAAATCTTGCCGCATCATTTCCGACTTCCGATCGCAGTTCTCGTAGAGTAACGAATTGGCCCTTTCGGGTGGACATCTGGGCTTTTTCGCCGTGACGAAACAGGCTAACAAACTGAACCAGAGGCACCTTCAGGCGTTGGTCGTCGTACCCCAGGGCGCGCAATGCCGCTCGAACACGGGGAATGTAACCGTGATGATCGGCACCCCATAGGTCGAGAACCAGATCAAACCCACGGTCAAACTTATTGACATGGTAAGCAATATCCGATGCAAAATAGGTAAAAAGACCATTATCTCGCTGGACAACACGATCTTTTTCGTC
Source organism: Ferrovum sp. (assembly GCA_010435995.1). Taxonomy (GTDB): domain Bacteria; phylum Pseudomonadota; class Gammaproteobacteria; order Burkholderiales; family Ferrovaceae; genus Ferrovum. Next base: position 24,067 of record JAAGNR010000081.1, read on the forward strand.
CCCAAAAGCGGAGGAACGGAACCAGCGTGCACCGTTCTGTAGATAGATGTGACCTTCAGCCTCGAGACGGGAGACAACTTCAGCGACAGCGCCAGAATCAAACAGGGACTGTTCCGAAAACCATTCGTCAAAGGAAACGCCGAACTCCTCTAGGTCTGCTTTGCAATCGGCCAGTTGAACGGCCAGAACAAATCCATGGAGTTGATGGTAGGCGGGACCTAACAGGGATTTTGCCGTAGCGATGAGCGCGTCCATCTGGGTTTCTTCATCCATCGTACCGCTGATCGCCCAAAATTGAGTCAGCGGATCCATGGGGAACTGATCCAAGGAAAACCGTTGCAGCGCTGACACTGCCATGAGCGTCACATAGTCGCCTTGGTAACCATTGGGAGGAAAGGGACCTTGAGTCAGTCCCGCATGCTGAAGCGCTCGCAACCAAGTGGAGACCGTGAGGATATCCATTTGCCGTCCCGCATCGTTGACGTAGTACTCACGATGGACCGAAAACCCCACCTTAACCAGAAGATTGGCCACCGAAGCACCGAAAGCAGCGCCTCGGCCATGCCCCACATGCAGTGGGCCTGTGGGGTTGCTAGAGACAAATTCAACCTGTATGCGCTGTCCTTGGCCGCGAGAAGAGGAACCAAAGGTTGATCCCATGCGCAAAATATCTGAAATAATGGAATGGCGTGCAGCAGCGGTGATAAATATATTGATAAAACCGGGGCCGGCCATTTCTACTTTTTCGATCCATGGACTGGCCGGCAGCGCCGTCATCACGTCATGGGCGACATCCCTTGGAGCGCGCCGTAAAGTTTTGGCCAATTGCAAGGCCACTGGGGTAGCATAGTCGCCATGCTGCGCCTGCCGAGCGCGCTCCAGAACCACAGGCATGGCGGCGTCAGGAGCAACGGCTGATACGGCTTGTGTCAGCAGTTTTGTGAGGCGGACTTCCAGAGAATCATGGGGGTCTGGTATCTGTGGGCTGGCTGTCGTCATACTTAAATTTCAATCAGTTCGAAATCTTCCTTGCGCGCACCACATTCTGGGCAGACCCAGTTGAGGGGCACATCTGTCCAGCGGGTTCCGGCGGGAACGCCATCCTCTGGGGCCCCCATTTCTTCGTCATAAATATAGCCACAAATCAGGCACAGATAGGTTTTGAAGCTGGAAGTGGAATCCATGAAAGTCTCGAATGGGTTAGAATGATCAAACGCGATGCGCTATCGTGAACGGGAAATTGTTGTCAGCTTCCCATGATAAAACCACTCCACTTTTAGAGCAACCCGCCCATGATGCCTGCTCCTCCTGCCGTACTGGTTTTTGCTGCCACCGATCCCAGTGGAGGTGCCGGCTTGCAGGCGGATTTATTGACTTTATCCAGTATGGGTTGTCATCCGCTGTCGGTGGTAACTGGGATCACGGTGCAGGATACCACGGGGGTGGAAGACATATTTCCGGTGGACGCGGAATGGGTGGTAGATCAAGCGCGATGTATTCTCGAAGATGTACCCGTGGCAGTATTCAAGCTGGGGGTGCTGGGTAGTGTGGAGGCCATTGCGGCCATTGCGGAAATCGTATCAGATTATCCCGAAATCCCGCTCGTTCTCGATCCGGTATTGACCAGTGGCCGGGGAGATGAACTGGCCTCCGAAGAAATGCTCGAAGCATTGCGCGATCTCATTCTGCCGCAAACTTCTCTGGTGACCCCCAATATCATGGAACTGCTTCGTCTGGCCTACGATGACATGACCGAAGAGGACCTGGCCGACTATGCCAAAGCTGCGCAACATCTTTTGTCCGGTGGTTGTGAGTTTGTCCTGGTTACCGGTACCCATGCACCCTCTTTGCAGGTTGTTAACACGCTGTATGGGCGCGAAGGATTGATTCGGGCAGATCGTTGGGATCGTTTGCCCGCCAGCTATCACGGATCGGGATGTACCCTGAGCAGCGCCATTGCAGCTGGACTGGCGCAAGGTTTGGCAATGCCTGAAGCGGTAGCAGAAGCGCAGGAGTACACTTGGCAAACCCTGAAGGATGGTTATCGCTTGGGTATGGGGCAGATCATTCCAGATCGCATGTTTTGGGCCCGCGATGAACCCCATGACGATGTCCACTGAGCCCAACAGGATTCGTGGACTCTATGGCATCACTCCGGAACTGGCTGACACAACGGAATTGATTCGACGCGTACATTTGGCCCTGCAGGGGGGCGTGTCGCTGCTCCAATACCGTGCAAAAAAACTTTCCCATGGATTGCGGCAAACGCAAATTCAAGCATTGCGCATCCTTTGTGATGAATTTTCAGTGCCGTTGATCCTCAATGATGGGCTGGAGGCAGCGTGGATGTCTTGGGTTGATGGCGTGCATGCCGGCAAAGAAGATGCCTCTCCCTCAAGCTGGCGCGATCTGGCGCAGCAAAGATTGCTCGGTGTATCGTGCTATGCCGATATTGAACGGGCGCAAGCGGTGGAACATGCAGGGGGTGCGTATGTGGCATTTGGCAGCTTCTATCCTTCCTCCACCAAGCCCGATGCACCCAGGGTATCCCTGGCGGTGCTGGAAGAGGCACGCAGTCGTTTGCATATTCCTATCGTGGCCATCGGCGGCATGACTCCTGAGCGTGCGGTTGTCATGTATCGGCATGGGGCGAACGCCGTGGCGGTATCATCGGATCTTTTCGAAGCTTCAGACATTACTGCGCGGGCACGTGCTTATCTGTCGTCTTGGCAGATCGCAGGAATGAGCTAACCCAGGGGAATTTCATCAGCCTATAATGTCGATATATTCCCTTCACACTGATGAGAAAGTTAGGCCAATGATAACCAACCAGCAACTCTTCGATCGTGCTCAAAAATTTATTCCCGGTGGCGTCAATTCACCTGTCCGGGCATTCCGTAGTGTGGGCGGAACCCCGCGATTTATTACCCGTGGACAGGGTCCGCGAGTGTGGGATGTGGAGGGAAAGGAATACATCGATTATGTGTGTTCCTGGGGCCCCTTGCTCCATGGACATGCCCATCCCTCAGTCATCAAAGCGGTGCAGGCTGTAGCCGAAAGGGGTTTGAGTTTCGGCGCGCCCACCGCTTTGGAAGTGGAATTTGCCGAGAAGTTGAATCAACTCATGCCCTCGCTGGAGCAGGTGCGCCTGACCAGTTCCGGAACGGAGGCTACTATGAGCGCCATTCGTCTGGCGCGAGGTTTTACCGGACGCAGTTATATCGTCAAGTTTGAGGGGTGTTACCACGGTCATGGTGATGCGCTTCTAGTCAAGGCGGGTTCTGGGGCATTGACTTTCGGCCAGCCGGATTCTGGAGGAGTTCCTGCGGAGCTCGCAGCCCAGACTTTGGTACTGGAGTATAACCATATTGGTCAGGTGGAAGAACTGTTTGCCACGCAGGGTGACAGGATCGCTGCGGTGATCGTAGAACCGGTAGCAGGGAATATGAACATGGTACTTCCCAAACCAGGATTTCTCTCCCGTTTGCGCGAGTTGACTACAGCCCATGGAGCACTGCTCATTTTTGATGAAGTGATGACTGGGTTTCGGGTGGCACTGGGTGGGGCACAGTCGTTGTTTGGCATCCATCCAGACCTTACCACCTTGGGGAAAGTGATCGGTGGTGGAATGCCGCTGGCGGCTTTTGGGGGACGGCGCGATGTCATGCAATACCTTGCCCCCGTAGGGCCAGTGTATCAGGCGGGGACCCTTTCAGGTAACCCTGTTGCCGTGACGGCAGGGCTGGTGAATTTGCATTTGGCTGGAGAAAATGGGGTGTACGATCGCTTGGGGGATATGACTCGAGCCGTGACCGAAGGTATTGTCGATATTGCCCGTACCCAAGGTTTTGCCATGTCCACCTGTTCCCTAGGCGGCATGTTTGGATTGTACTTTCGTGAAACATTGCCGAGTAATCTGACGCAGGTGATGGAATCCGACAAACTGACCTTCAATACCTTCTTTCAGGGGATGTTGGAGGAAGGGGTGTATTTTGCTCCCTCAGCGTTTGAAGCGGGTTTTGTTTCTACAGTCCATACCAGTGTCGAATTGGATCAGACTCTGACAGCGGCTGAGCGTGTATTGAAGCAGATGCGATGAATACAGAGACACGTACGGAAGCTACGGTCAATTGGCCCGCCTTTTTTCAGCGGGCCCAGTTCCACATTACCGTCAACGAGCGGGCTGGATTGCCCCCAGAGGGGTTGGCCGAGGTGGCTTTTGCCGGTCGCTCCAATGCCGGAAAGTCCACGGCCATCAACGTGTTGACGCAGCGCAATCGGCTCGCATTCACCAGCAAGACGCCGGGGCGAACGCAGCACATCAATTACTTTGGTTTAGGGGAAGAGGGTTTTCTGGTGGACTTGCCAGGGTATGGCTATGCGGAGGTTCCCAAGGCGGTCAAGCTTCACTGGCAAAAGCTCCTCGCAGATTACATGGCGACGCGCCATTCTCTGGCTGGCCTCGTGGTCCTGATGGACATTCGTCATCCCTTGACCTTGCTGGATCAGCAGTTGCTCGAATGGTTTTTGCCGCGCCAAAAACCCGTGATCATTCTCCTGACCAAAGCAGACAAACTGGGGCGCGGGGGGCGTCTGGAAACGGCCCGCCAGGTGCGCCAAGCGTTGGTCGACAGTGGGGTTCCTTTGAGCGTGATCCCTTTTTCCAGTCATAGCCGTGAAGGGGTGGAGCAGGCTCAGGAAGAAATTGGGCGTTTGTTTCGTCCTTCAGGAACAGAGATCACCGTTGGGATTTGAGCCACTCGCCGGCACGCAGGGCAAAATAGGTGAGAATCCCGTCCGCACCGGCACGCTTGAAGGCCAGTAGACTTTCCCAGATACACTTTTCATCGAGCCAGCCCGCATCAATCGCGCTTTGCAGCATAGCGTATTCGCCACTCACTTGATATACGAAGGTTGGAGCTTTGAACTCATCCTTGAGGCGGCGCAGGATATCGAGGTAGGGCAGGCCAGGTTTTACCATGACCATATCGGCGCCCTCAGCCAGATCGAGGCCGACTTCCCACAGGGCCTCGTTACTATTGGCCGGATCCATTTGATAGGTTTCCTTGCTGCCTTTGCCCAAGGACTGACCGGAGCCCACTGCATCCCGAAAGGGGCCGTAGAAAGCCGAAGCATACTTGGCCGAATAGGCCATGATGCGGGTATGAATCTGACCGGCGCCATCGAGTTGCGTGCGCACAAAACCGATTCGTCCATCCATCATGTCTGACGGGGCAACCACATCGGCACCTGCGGAAGCCTCCACTACCGCTTGGCGACCTAGAGCCTCTAACGTTTCATCATTGAGTACATAACCCGAGTCATCGATTAAACCGTCCTGTCCGTGAGAGGTATACGGATCGAGAGCCACATCCGTGATCAGGCCCAATTCCGGGAAGCGCTGTTTCAGGGCCATCACTGTACGCGGTAAGAGACCTTCCGGGTTCCAGGCTTCAGCCGCATCCAGAGATTTCTTTTCGGGGGAAATGACGGGAAACAGAGCCATGGCTGGAATTCCCAGGGTGAGACACCTTTCCGCTGTGCGCAGAAGCGGTTCCAGGGACTGGCGCTGAATACCTGGCATGGAGCGGATGGGTTCTTCCCGGGTTTCTCCATCCAGTACAAATACGGGATAGATCAGGTCTGAAGCATGGAGTTGATGCTCTTGAACCAGACGGCGGGAAAAATCATCGCGACGGTTGCGCCGCATTCTGCGCGAGGGGAAGGCGCCAAGGGGTGTCATCTACAAATCTCCTCAGTTATTTTGAGCGGGGGCTGCGTAAGTATAATCGTCAATGTGATCGGGGCCCGTACTGGGTTGTCCGGTCACCGGATCGATGGAGACGACTTCCACTCCTGGGGGAATCACGGGTTCACTTTCCGGGATGGTCTTCAACGCCTCTTCCATGTAGTCCATCCAAATGGGAAGGGCGGCTTGCGCCCCCGTTTCTTGCGGTCCCAAGGAAGCGGGTTTGTCGAATCCCACCCAGGAAACCGCCACCAAACTGGGTTGAAACCCGCAGAACCAAGCATCCACATGATCGTTGGTGGTGCCGGTTTTCCCTGCCAGATCATGGCGTCCCAAGCTCATGGCTTTGGCAGCAGTCCCCATGCGTACGACATCCTTCATCATGCTGGTCATGATGAAGGCGTTGCGTGGGTCGATGACCTGCTCCGCTCCTTCACCCGCAAGAACGGGGTGGGTACGACTTAAGGTGGCTCCAGAAGTATCGAGGATGCGATCGATGAAATAAGGCATGACGCGAAATCCGCCGTTAGCAAATACCGCGTAGGCCGAGGCCATTTGTAGGGGAGTGGCTTCTCCCGCACCCAAAGCCAGACTGAGATAAGCCGGCTGTCGATTGGCTTCAAAGCCAAAACGCTTGATGTATTGCTGGGCGTAACTGGGGCCGATGGCTTGCAATACACGGATGGCTACCATGTTTTTGGATTTGGCCAAACCGATGCGTAAACGGATGGGGCCAAGGTATTCGTTTTCGTAATTGTGAGGTTCCCAGGTTTCTCCGTTATTCATGTTTGGGTCATGAATGATGATGGGAGTATCATCTACCAGAGTGAAGGGGGTGAATCCTTTTTCCAGAGCAGCCGAGTAGATGAAAGGCTTGAAACTGGAACCCGGTTGTCGATAGGCTTGGACCACATGATTGTATTTGCCGCGATTGAAATCGAACCCGCCCACTAACGCACGAATGGCTCCATCGTGGCTGTCTAGGGATACCAGAGCGGCCTCACCCTTGGGATACTGAGAAATGGCCCAGCCCCCTTTTTCAGTGCGTATGACACGGATCAATGAGCCGCGTTTAAGACGTCGATCGGGCGTTGCTTTGGCGCTCAGACTGGGCCGGGCAAAAGCCAGGGCAGTATCTTTCAGAGTGACCATTCCAATGGTTTTTATGTAAGCACTCACTTCCTTTTCTGAGGCCGATTCAACGAGTGCTGGGTAAAGATCGTTGGTGATTTCGACATCGCTCAGGGCATCTTCGAAATCGGCATTGGTTGCGCCCGCAGGGGGGAGGTCTAGGGTGGCTTCGGGGCCACGATAGCCATGACGCTGATCATAAGCCATGACACCCTGACGAACGGCTTTGGAAGCAGCCTCCTGGTTTGCTTTGAGCAAGGTAGTGATGACGCTATAGCCCTTGGTATACACCTCGTCGCCATAGGTTTGAACCATGTACTGACGTACCATCTCGGCGACATAATCCGCCTGGGTGAGGGTGTTGGCATGGTAGGCTGAGGCATGTCCCGGTTTGTGCAGGGCCAATGCGTAGTCGGCATCACTGACGTATTTTAATTCATGCATGCGTCGCAGGACATACTGCTGGCGCAGGGCGGCACGTTGCGGGTTGATGATGGGGTTGTAACGCGAAGGGGCTTTGGGCAGTCCTGCCAGCATGGCCATTTCGGCAACACTGAGCTGGTCCAGGGGTTTGCCGTAATACACTACAGCAGCTGCGCCAAAGCCATAAGCGCGCTGTCCGAGGTATATCTGGTTAATGTAAAGTTCGAGAATCTGATCCTTGGATAAGCTGCTTTCTATTTTGTAGGACAACAGGACTTCGGATAATTTTCGTGTCAGCGTTCTCTCGTTGGTCAAAAAGAAGTTGCGTGCCACCTGCATGGTAATCGTGCTCGCGCCTTCTTTGGCCGAATGGGAAAATACGTCGGCCAGCATGGCTCGCAGTACTCCCTGAAAATCCACTGCGCCATGTTCGTAGAAGCGGTCATCTTCCGCAGCCAGGATTGCGTGACGCATATTGAGGGGAACTTCTGACAGTTTCAGGATGGCACGCCGTTCTTCGCCAAATTCGCTGATCAATTGGTGGTCTGCGGTATAGACACGGAGCGGCAGTTTGGGCCGATAATCGGTGACCGCATCAAGGCTGGGTAATTTGGGATAGAGCAGCGCCAGAATCAGGACCACGATTCCTACAGCCACGGTGCCAAGGGTGATCAGAAATGCCAGCGGGTAAAGGAGTAATTTAGGCAAGATGTAACCATTTGTCAGAAATAGTCGAGGATTATACCCGTGGAGTCGCTAATAATTTGTTAGTTTTCAACAAAACTGCTTATTCCGGGCGTGAGTGTGGCTTTTATGAGTGAATGGTCGGATACCGTGGTCAGAATGGCTTCTCCGAGTTTCTTGAGAAGCACAAAACGAAGGGTTCCAGCATCCACTTTTTTATCATTGCTCATGAGATCGAGGTAGCGATCTGCTCCCAAGTTCGGGGCACGGGTAGGCAACCCCGATTGGTGAAAAAGCCTCGTCACACGAACCACATCGTCTTCGGTAAGCCATCCCAGGCGCTGGGAAAGATCGGCAGCCATAAGGCTGCCGGCAGCTACGGCTTCGCCATGGAGCCAGGTGCCATAGCCCAAGCCAGCTTCAATGGCGTGACCGAAAGTGTGACCGAGGTTCAGCAGGGCACGGATGCCGCTGGTTTCGAGAGGGTCGGCGGCGACGAACTCGGCTTTGTTGCGACACGAGGTCAGGATGGCATGGGCCAGGGCATCAGGATCGCGACGCAGGAGGGCGGGCAAGTTGCTTTCTAGCCATTCCAGAAAGGGCAGATCGCTGATCAATCCGTACTTGATGACTTCTGCCAATCCCGCATGAAATTCCCTATCCGGCAGTGTAGCCAGGGTCGATGTGTCCGCCAGAACCAGGCGCGGTTGGTGAAAAGCCCCGATCATGTTTTTACCCAAGGGGTGGTTGATGCCGGTCTTGCCCCCCACGGAAGAATCCACCTGTGCCAGCAGGGTGGTGGGGACTTGAATCAGTGGTGCACCACGGAGAAAAGTGGCGGCAGCATAGCCGGCCAGATCGCCAACGACTCCTCCTCCCAAAGCGATAATGGTGGTTTTTCGTTCCCCACGTTGTTGTAGCAGGACGTCGTGAATATGGTTGAAGGAGTCCCGGTTTTTATACTGTTCGCCATCGGGAAGAATGATGGGAATGACCCGTTGCCCGGCGTGAAGCAAAGTTTGGGTCAGAGATTCCAGATATAAGGGGGCCACCGTGGTATTGGTGACGATGGCACTTTGTTTTCCCGCAAGATGGGGGGTCAGCAGGTCGGAACGAGCCAGCAGATTCGGGCCCACCTGAATGGGGTAAGGGGGGGAGACCTTAACGAGAAGGGTGTGCAACGACATGGGCGGCAATTTCCGTTTCGAGTTGACAGACGAGGCGTTGGGGGCTTTGTTGGGTGGTGTCGAAGATCAGATGAGCGACTTCGCGATAGAGTGGGTCCCGAGCATCAAAAAGCTGCTGCAATTTGCTTTTGGGATCAGCCGTCTGGAGCAGGGGGCGGTGGTGGTCGTGGCGCGTTCTTTGCCATAATTGATCTACGCTTCCCCGCAGATACACCACGAGGCCATGCTGACGCAGTCGCTGACGTGTGAGAGGGCTCAATACGGCACCGCCCCCCGTAGCAAGAACAATACCGTCACGCAGCATCAATTCCCCCAGAATGGCCTCTTCGCGCGCACGAAAGCCGCTTTCCCCTTCCAATTCAAAAATGGTGCTGATGCGGACTCCGGTATGGGCTTCGATTTCATGGTCTGAATCGACAAAAGGGACGTGACGGCGGCGGGCCAGTAACCGTCCCACCGTAGTTTTCCCCGCGCCCATCAAGCCCACCAGAAAAATGTTCGATACCGTATCCATGCGCCCATTGTAGCCTGAAAGAGGGCAAATAATCCCACGGAGTCCCAGAACACGTAGACTACTGTACAGCAATTGCTTGATCGGTTTGCGTGGCTAGGGTATGATCGCAGACCCGCTGCAAGTGTCCATTATTGTTCCGAACTTCGGTTTGCTGTCGGCAGAGCCGTACTCCGACTTGTTTGCTCGTTGAGGTGTCCCTTTGAACCATCCATCCGTTCCGTCCGCCCAGGGGTTGTACGATCCCGCCCATGAACATGATGCCTGTGGCGTGGGTTTTGTAGCCCATATCAAGGGAGTCAAATCCCATGACATCGTACAGCAGGGTTTGCAGATTCTGACAAATCTGACGCACCGGGGGGCCACGGGAGCAGATCCGTTGGCCGGAGACGGAGCGGGGATCCTGGTGCAGATGCCGGACGCATTTTTGCGTCGTGAAGCCGAGGATTTGGGGTTTTCTTTGCCTGCTGCAGGAAGTTATGCCGTAGGTATGATATTCCTGCCTCAGGAACCCCATGCCCGGGAAACCTGCGAAGCCATTTTTGAACGCTGTGCCCGCGAAGAAGGCGCCACCATATTGGGGTGGCGCACCGTACCCACCAACAACAGTGGTTTGGGCGACAGCGTTAAGCGGGTAGAGCCTTTCATTCGTCAGGTTTTTCTAGGGCGAGGGGAAACCCATGCCGATCAGGCCGCTTTCGAACGCAAGCTATTTGTCCTGCGTAAACGGGCAGAACATGAGGCCGCAGTTGCGGGATTTGACCGCACCCATTTTTATCTGCCTTCTCTTTCCTCTCGTACGCTGGTGTACAAGGGGATGTTATTGGCGGATCAGGTGGGGCAGTACTACCTGGATTTGGCGGATGAGTCATTGGTCTCCGCTTTGGCTTTGGTCCATCAACGTTTTTCCACCAATACTTTCCCCACATGGGATTTGGCTCACCCTTTCCGCTTGATTGCGCATAATGGGGAAATCAATACGTTGCGGGGTAATGTGAACTGGATGGCAGCGCGTCGGGGCACACTGTCTTCCGCGTTGCTGGGTGAGGACCTCACCAAGATTTGGCCCTTGATCGTCGAAGGGCAATCAGATTCGGCGGCATTTGATAATGCACTAGAGCTGTTGGTGGCAGGGGGTTATCCGCTGGTTCAGGCCATGACCATGCTGATTCCCGAGGCTTGGTCAGGAAATCCCCTGATGGACGAAGAGCGTCGCGCCTATTATGAATATCATGCGGCGTTGATGGAGCCGTGGGATGGTCCGGCTGCCGTGGCTTTTACCGATGGACGCCAGATTGGGGCCACCTTGGATCGCAATGGATTGCGTCCTGCGCGCTATTTGCAAACCAGTGATGATCTGGTTCTGATGGCTTCGGAAATGGGCGTGTTGCCGATTCCCGAACATAAGATCGTCAAAAAATGGCGTCTACAGCCCGGCAAGATGTTTCTCATCGACCTAGAACAGGGACGGATCATCAGCGATCAGGAAGTCAAGCAGCAGTTGGCGGCCCAGCACCCTTACCGCCGTTGGCTGGAAGTCACCCAGACACGTCTTGAGTCCCTGCCTTTTCCGGCGGAGGAAGAAGTGCAGGTTTCGGGTTCCTTGCTTGATCGGCAACAAGCGTTTGGTGTGACGGAGGAAGAAATCAAATTCATTCTTGCGCCCATGGTAACCACGGGTCAGGAAGCCGTGGGCTCCATGGGAGATGATACTCCTCTGGCAGTGTTGTCCAATCGATCCAAATCCCTGTACCAATATTTTCGGCAACTTTTTGCGCAGGTGACCAACCCCCCCATTGATCCAATTCGCGAAGAATTGGTCATGTCTTTGGTATCATTTATCGGGCCACGACCCAATTTGCTGGCTGTGGATTCGGCCACCCCGCAACCACGGTTGGAGGCTGAGCATCCTGTGTTGTTGCCGGAGGACATGGCGCGTTTGCGTCATGTGGCCGAAGCTACCCAAGGCCAGTTTCGGCCGACGACGTTGTCCATCTGTGCGCCGTTGGATCTGGGCGTGCCCGGGATGGTGGTGGCGTTAGAATCCCTTTGTCATGAAGCGGCAACGCAGGTTCGTTCGGGAATCAATGTACTGATTCTTTCAGACCGCGATATGAATGCGACAAGGGTGGCCATTCCGGCGCTTCTGGCGACGGCAGCCGTGCATCATCATCTGGTGCGCGAGGGCTTGCGCACCACCACTGGTCTGGTGGTGGAGACGGGATCAGCGCGCGAAGTTCATCATTTTGCTTTGTTGGCTGGGTATGGTGCTGAAGCCATCTATCCCTATCTGGTGTATGACACCCTGGCGCAGGATGCGGTTTTGCCCACGGATGTATCCTTTAAGGATGGCTGCAAACGATTCTCCAAGGCGGTCGCCAAAGGGTTGCTCAAGGTGATGTCCAAAATGGGCATTTCCACCTATCAGTCCTATTGTGGAGCGCAAATTTTTGAGGCCATCGGCTTGAGTTCGGGCTTGGTGCGCCGTTTCTTTACCGGCACAGCATCTGTGGTAGAAGGCATTGGTTTGAATGAGGTCATGGAGGAGGCTTTGCGTTTGCATCAAGCGGCTTATTCCGACGACCCCTTGCTGCACTCCGCGTTGGACGCGGGTGGGGAGTATGCTTACCGGATTCGCGGGGAAGCGCACATGTGGACACCGGAAAGCATTTCCAAGTTGCAACTCGCCACACGTTCAGGAAGTTACAGTACCTATCGGGAATATGCCCGTATCATCAATGAACAATCCGAGCGCTTGATGACTTTGCGGGGGTTGTTCGAGTTCAAACCGGCATTGCATGCTGTGCCTTTGACAGAAGTGGAATCTGCTCAGTCCATCGTCAAACGCTTTGCCACTGGGGCCATGTCCTTGGGTTCCATCTCCCAAGAAGCTCATAGTACCCTAGCCGTCGCTATGAATCGTCTGGGCGGAAAGTCCAATACCGGCGAAGGCGGGGAGGATCCGGCGCGTTTTCAGCCTTTATCCAATGGAGATTCCATGCGCTCCGCCATCAAGCAGGTGGCTTCCGGGCGCTTTGGAGTGACGGCGGAATATCTGGTCAATGCGGATGATATCCAGATCAAAATGGCACAGGGAGCCAAGCCTGGAGAAGGGGGGCAACTGCCTGGTCATAAAGTGAGCAGGTACATTGGCAAATTGCGTCATTCTGTTCCCGGAGTAGGACTGATCTCGCCACCTCCCCACCACGATATTTATTCTATCGAAGATTTGGCACAACTGATCCATGATCTGAAAAATGTCAATCCGCAGGCCCGTGTCAGCGTCAAACTGGTGTCGGAAGTGGGGGTAGGCACAGTGGCGGCAGGAGTCGCCAAGGCCCATGCCGATCATGTCACGATTTCCGGACATGATGGCGGGACGGGAGCTTCGCCGCTGTCCTCTATCAAGTATGCCGGTTCTCCGTGGGAACTGGGCTTAGCAGAAACCCAGCAGACCTTGGTGCTGAATCGCTTGCGGGGACGCATTTGTGTGCAGGCCGATGGGCAGATGAAGACCGGACGAGATGTGGTCATCGGTGCCCTATTGGGCGCTGATGAGTTTGGGTTTGCCACAGCGCCCTTGGTGGTGGAAGTGTGCATCATGATGCGCAAGTGCCACCTCAACACATGCCCCGTAGGGATTGCGACCCAGGATCCAGAGTTGACCCGGCGGTTTGCCGGACAACCCGAGCACGTCATCAATTTTTTCTTCTTTATTGCTGAAGAGGTGCGTGAGTTGATGGCGCAGTTGGGTTTCCGCACCTTCGAAGAGATGGTGGGGCGCGTGGATCGTTTGGATATGCGACGCAGTTTGGCGCATTGGAAAGCCCAAGGATTGGATTTCTCCAAAGTTTTTCACAACCCCGATATGCCACCACAAGTAGCCCGCTCTTGGAAGGAGCGTCAGGATCATGGGTTGGAACAGGCCTTGGACCATCAATTCATTGCTCAAGCTCGTCCCGCCATTGACCAGGGAATTCCTGTGGTAATTGAGACGGCGGTGCGTAATGTGAATCGATCCATTGGCGCTATGCTGTCTGGTGAAGTGGCACGCCATCATGGTTTTGCTGGATTGCCTCAGGACAGTATCCTGATTCAGGCACACGGTACTGCGGGGCAAAGTTGCGGAGCATTTCTGGCCCACGGCATTACGCTCAAATTGACGGGGGAAGCCAACGACTATGTGGGCAAGGGGTTGTCTGGGGGGCGTATCGTGATTGTGCCTTCCGCCGATGCGCCACTCGTGGCCGAAGAAAACATCATTGTGGGCAATACGGTGCTCTATGGTGCCATTGCCGGTGAATGCTATTTCCGAGGGGTCGCTGGTGAACGATTTGCAGTGCGTAACTCCGGTGCCATTGCGGTTGTAGAAGGCGTGGGGGATCATGGATGCGAGTATATGACCGGTGGGACCGTAGTGGTGCTGGGGGAAGCAGGGCGCAATTTTGCGGCGGGTATGAGTGGCGGTATTGCCTTTGTTTTTGATGAAGCAGGGGATTTTTCCAAACGCTGTAATTTGGCTATGGTGGCCCTTGAACCGGTTCCGGCAGAAGACTGTGAGGCGGAGTTGCGCGGCGTGCTGGACAGCCATGGGCGGGTCAAGGTCAATCATATTGAAGCCCGCGATGAATATTTGCTTAAAACTCTCATTGAAAATCATGTGCGGCATACCGGAAGCGCTCGGGGACAGTATATTCTTGAACACTGGGAGCAATCTCGGAACAAGTTTGTCAAAGTGATGCCAACGGAATATCGCCGTGCCCTCGAGGAGATGGCAGCAGAACAACAAATCGCACAGGTGGCCTGACATGGGCAAGATTACAGGGTTTATGGAAATCGAGCGGCAAGATCCAAAGAATGCCGCGCCTCAGGAACGGCTGAAGCATTACCACGAGTTCGTTATCGATTTGCCCCTGGAGGCCATCAGCCAACAGGGCGCGCGTTGTATGGACTGTGGGATTCCTTTTTGCCAGACGGGATGTCCGGTAAACAATATCATTCCCGACTGGAATGACTTGGTGTACCGTGGCCTATGGCGAGAAGGTCTGGAGAAACTGCACTCTACCAACAATTTTCCCGAATTCACTGGACGAATTTGTCCGGCGCCCTGCGAATCGGCATGTGTTCTGAATATCAATACCGCGCCTGTCACCATCAAGAATATTGAGCATACTTTGGTGGATCGTGGCTGGGAAGAGGGGTGGATTACGCCACAAGTTCCTTCCCATAAAACCGGGAAACGGGTGGCGGTCGTGGGTTCTGGCCCATCAGGACTGGCTGCAGCCCAGCAATTGGCTCGTGCTGGACATGATGTAGTGGTATTCGAGAAGAATGATCGTGCGGGTGGGTTGATGCGTTACGGTATCCCCGATTTCAAATTGGGAAAACAGCATATCGATCGTCGTCTCGAACAAATGAAGGCGGAAGGTGTGGAATTTCGCACGGGGGTTTATGTGGGTGTGACCCTTTCAGTGCCGTCCTTGATGGACGAGTTTGATGCTGTGCTGTTGACGGGAGGCTCCGAGCATCCCCGCGACTTGCCCGTGCCAGGCCGGGAGTTGGCAGGAGTTCATTTTGCCATGGAGTTTTTGCCCCAACAAAACCGGCGAAATGCCGGAGACCAGGTCGAACAGGACATCCTGGCCACAGGCAAGCATGTGGTGGTTATCGGAGGCGGCGATACGGGTTCCGACTGCGTAGGCACATCCTTGCGCCAGGGAGCGGCATCGGTGACACAGTTTGAAGTGATGCCCCGACCCCCAGAACAGGAGGATAAGCCTTTGGTATGGCCCCAGTATCCCCTTAAGTTTCGTACTTCTTCATCCCAGGAAGAGGGGTGTGAGCGGGACTGGAGTATTTCCACCCAGGCTTTCCTAGGAAAAAATGGTCACGTCGAGGAGTTGCAAGCCGTTCGATTGGAGTGGGTTAAAGATGAAAAGGGCCAGATGAAACCCCAGGAAATTCAGGGGAGCACCTTCACCCTGAAGGCGGATCTGGTACTCTTGGCTATGGGTTATCTCCATCCGGTTCATGCTGGGTTGCTAGAACAGTTGGGTGTAGCCCTTGATGCGCGAGGCAATGTGCAGGCCGCGGTGAGCAATTATCAGACTTCGGTCACCAAGGTGTTTGCCGCAGGTGACATGCGCCGGGGCCAGTCTTTGGTGGTATGGGCCATCCGTGAAGGGCGCCAAGCGGCTCGTGCCGTAGATGAATTTCTTATGGGGAAGTCATACCTGCCCCGGTGATGAATGTAGAAGGTTGACCCGTGGGTTTCTGCGGAATGACGAGGTTTCTGTGCTAAAAAATGATACTTTTCTGCGTGCCTTAATGCGCGAACCCGTTCCCTACACGCCAATCTGGGTGATGCGGCAGGCGGGCCGTTACTTGCCCGAATACAATGCGACACGGTCGCGGGCAGGCAGCTTCCTGAATCTGTGTAAATCGCCGGATTTGGCTACGGAAGTTACCTTGCAACCCTTGGCTCGATTTTCACTGGATGCGGCTATTCTGTTTTCCGATATTCTCACGATTCCGGATGCCATGGGATTGGGGTTGTATTTTGCTGAAGGTGAGGGCCCCAAGCTGGAACGTCCGCTGCGCGACGAATGGGAAGTGCGTAATCTGGCCGCTCCGGATCCTACGGTCAGCCTGCGTTATGTCCTTGATGCAGTCGCACAGATCCGCCGTGCTCTGGGAGGTTCGGTTCCCCTCATCGGATTTTCTGGGAGTCCGTTCACCTTGGCTTGCTATATGGTAGAAGGCGGAGGATCAGATGATTTTCGTCACATCAAGGGAATGCTTTATCGTCGCCCTGATCTGCTCCATCGGATTTTGGAAGTCACTACGGAAGCAGTCATTCACTATCTGAATGCCCAGATTGAAGCCGGCGCTCAGGCGGTGATGGTATTCGATACGTGGGGAGGTACGCTGACGCCCTCGGCATATCAGGAATTCTCGCTAAATTATCTGTCCCGTATCGCCGCAGCCCTCACCAAGCATGCGGGTGGTCGACGGGTTCCCAGCGTGGTATTTACCAAGGGGGGCGGATTGTGGCTCGAAGCCATTGCGGATGCGGGTTACGATGCAGTGGGTTTGGATTGGACCATCGATATTGCTCAGGCGCGGCAACGCATCGGTCACAAGGTGGCTTTGCAAGGGAATATGGATCCCATGGCATTGCTCGGTACTCCCGAGACCATTCGGGCGGAAGTGGCTCGAGTGTTGTCAGGGTTTGGCTCGGGTAACGGCCATGTATTCAATCTGGGGCATGGAATCACGCGTTTTACCGACCCAGAAAATATGGCTGTATTGGTGGATTCGGTGCATGAATTGAGCAGACGCCCAACGTAATTTTGGGTTGACAAAAATACACTTCTCTGTTTTTCGGGAAATTTAGCTGGGTTCTTATGCACAGTTTGGTCGCAACGAAAATAACCCTTACGAATCAGTGGCTTTTTTTGTAGTGTATATATAACACATTGATTAATATGTATAAAATACATAGTTCCGCGCGAATTGTATGGGAAAATGGTTGCGGTAATGAGCTTGACAGAGATCAAAGCTGCAACTTATAAACAAAGTTATCCACAGGTTTGTGGTAAGAGTATGTTCTAACCCATTGTCACTAAAGCCCTCATGATTGTTCAGGTCCTTCTTGACCTCCCCTTGGAACAAAGTTTTGACTTTACGATGTCCGAGGCGACCGTGGCGGATATTGGTTATCGTGTCTTGGTTCCCTGGGGGAAGGGGCAACGGGTGGGGGTGATCCGAGGTGTCAGCGAGGTTTCGGAGCACCCCCCGGAAAAACTGAAGGAGGTGGTGACTCTGTGGCGTGATACAGGGCCACTAACTCCCCATGACTGGAAGCTTCTGGAGTTTTGTAGCAGCTATTACCATCATCCCCTGGGAGCAACGGTACTCAATAGTCTGCCTCCCGCTTTACGTCGTCCTGCGGGATTAAAATCTGCGAATAGACGTCGTTCCTCGGAAAAATATGTGCCAGAGTATGTGATTCCGGCACTCACCCCCGAGCAGAGTCAGGCTCTGGAATGCGTCACACTACATACCGGTTTTCGCACCCACCTGTTGTTTGGAGTCACGGGGAGTGGCAAGACAGAGGTCTATTTCCATCTGATCGACCGAGTTTTGGGGCAAGGAAAGCAGGTGCTCTTGCTGGTGCCGGAAATCAACCTGACCCCTCAACTGGAACAACGGTTGGAACAACGCTGGAAGGGAGTGCGCTGGGTCAGTTTGCACAGTGGGGTGAGCGAAAAGGAACGGGGTTTGCGCTGGCTAGAAGCCCAGAGCGGAGAGGCGCGTATCGTACTAGGGACACGACTGGCAGTATTTACCCCGCTGCCGGATTTGGGTCTGATCGTGGTGGATGAAGAGCATGATGCTTCCTACAAGCAGCAGGAAGGACTGCGCTATTCTGCACGTGATGTGGCCATTGTTCGTGCGCAGCAACGAAATGTTCCAATTATTCTGGGTTCGGCCACGCCCTCTCTGGAAACTTGGGACAATGCTCGACGTGGGCGTTATGACTTGCACTATTTGCGGCATCGCGCCGTGGCTGGGGCCCAGCTGCCCACACTTCGTTTGGTTCGTCCAGCACAGGATATTCAGGATGGTTTAAATCCCATCATTCTTCAAGCGCTTAGAGAGGCCCTATCGCGAGGGGAGCAGTCTCTGGTATTTATCAACCGCCGTGGGTACGCCCCAGTTTTATATTGTCCAGGCTGTGGCTGGCAGGCAGTCTGCAACCGTTGCAGTGTTCGCCTAGTGGTGCATCGACGATCCCAATTTCTGCGCTGCCATCATTGTGGGGCACAACAACCTTTGCCAGCGTACTGCCCCAGTTGTGGCAATCTTCATCTGGAAACTCGCGGAGAAGGAACACAGAAGATCGAGGAATGGCTGGTCAAACAATTACCGGATGCCCGATTGCTGCGGTTGGACAGCGATAGTTTGGGGCGCAAGGGAACCTGGGAGGAGGCACGTCAACGCATCCTTGCGCGCCAGGTAGACATCCTCGTGGGGACTCAGCTTCTGGTCAAGGGGCATGATTTTCCAGGACTCTCTCTGGTGATCGCGTTGAATGCTGATCAGGCATTGTTTAGCAGTGATTTTCGGGCAACGGAACGGCTCTTTGCACAATTGATACAAGTGGCAGGCAGAGCGGGGCGGGGAGCAATCCGTGGCGAGGTCTGGATTGAAACTGAATATGCCGACCACCCGTTGTACCATGCTTTGCAGAATCAGGACAGCGAGGGATTTCTGCAGCAGGAACTGGAACAGCGGCAGCAGGTGGGTTGGCCACCCTACAGTTATTTGGCGCTGCTGCGTGTAGAAGCTGAAAAGTCCGAGGTCATTGCAGAATTTTTATCCAAGGCGCATCAACAGGCAAGACAATTCGCCGCTGCCGGAGAAATTCAGGTGTACGATCCCGTGCCTGCTCTGATGGCACGGCGGGCGGGCTTGCAACGTTGGCAACTGTTGATACAGAGTAATCATCGTGGGAATTTGCAGGGATTCCTGACTCTTTGGCACAGTGCACTGATGAACTTACGTCATCCTCGAGAATTGCACTGGATTCTCGAGGTGGATCCTCTGGATTGCTAATCATTCTGGATATTTCGTACTTATGGTTGTGACCCAAGGGATGTGGGTGCTTGCGGGCCATCTCCTTCCCACCCCCCTCCCAGGGCTAAAAACAGAACGATTTGATCTGCGGAAATTTTTGCTTCGGCCTCTGCCAATCTGTGCTCAGCAGCAACCAGTGCACGCTCTGCAGCGACGACCGGAACATAGTTCACTCGACCTTGATGATACAGTGTCCATGCATCTTGCTGGGCCTGAGCCAGATGCTCATGACTGGTTCGTAATGCATCTCTGCGATTGACGTCTTGGGAGTACATCGTAAGAGCGCCTTCGATTTCCTGTAAAGCATTTAAAACTGCGCCATCGAAGCGAGCAAACGTGGCTTCCTGGTCAGACTTTGCTAGTGCTATATGGATTTTTGCCAGATCGCGGTCAGGGAAGCTCCAGGAAATTAGGGGCCCAATCCCAAAGCGCATCGTATCAGAGCGAAATAGATGATTGGATAATCCAGTTGAGCCTATGGATGCGCCGAGCTGGATATGGGGATACATGTCCGCCATCGCTACACCAATACGCGCGGTGGCTGCCGCCAATGCGCGTTCAGCACGGCGTACATCAGGTCGACGCTGAATTAATGAAGCCCCATCTCCAATGGGGATGGGCGCTTTCAATTCGGGTTCGCTGGTGCAACTCGCCACTTGGCGGGGAAATTCCGCAGGGGGTTTGCCTGTCAGTACAGCCAGGCGATAGAGCGCCACCTGTTGTCGGGCCTGTAATGCCGGAATCATTGCCTGCTCTTGATCTCTTTCTGCCTGTGCTCGGGATACCTCAAGCGTCATGGCGCGACCACCATCATACAGTCGCTGCTTGAGTGCGACGGATTCCTGTTGCAGCGACAGGGCATGCTCGGCAATCTTCAATTCGCGTCCCGTGGAACAGGCGGCAGCATAAGATCGTACAGTTTCTGCGGCAATGGTGATTTGCACCGTATCGTAAGTTGCCTGGGATACTTCCTGATCACCTCGGGCTGCCTCCAGGCTGCGGGAGATTTGACCGAACAGGTCGATCTGGTAGGCAGCATTGAAGCCAATGTCATACAAACCGCCATCTGGCAAGGTCTGCATGATCAGATATTGCTCTCCAGAGATACGTCCATACTGAGCAGTACCGCTGAATTGTGTCGAAATATCTCTGGCGTGATCTGCGCTACGCAATAAAGCATTTGCGCGTCCAATATTGGCGGCGGCAATTCGGAGATCCGTATTCGTTGTCAGTGCTTGTTCAACCAGGGAATTCAATACGGGATCGTGATAGAGTTCCCACCATTTGGTCTGTAGGTCACGATTTACCGTGATTCTTGTATCAGCTCCCCTAAATGGGGCAGTGACGGAGGCTCGTTGGGCCATGGCGGTAGCTGGCACATGATAGTCTGGGCCCAGGGTCGTACATCCAGTGGCAGTCAATGTCACCATCACAAGCGCCAACTTTAGCCATGTTTTCAATTATGTCTCCCGCTTTGAAGAAGCGTTGCAGAGGTCCCCTTGACCACGGTCACGGTGGCGGTTCGACCGGCAATCAGGCGCATACCTCGCGGTACATGATCCAGTGCGATCCATACCGGAACGCGCTGGGCCAAGCGTATCCAACTGAATGTGGGGTTCACATTGGCCAGTAATGTGGTGCTGGGGCCGCGTTCCCTATCCTCAATACCTCCCGAAATACTTTGCACATGTCCCGTAATGTCGTCATCCTCCCCCATGAGGTGGATGACCACCGGGTCATTTATGGCAATAAAGCGCAATTTGGTCTCTTCAAAATAACCTTCTACATGCAAAGTACTGCTATCGATCAATGCCAGTCCAGGATGACCCGTGGCGACATAATCGCCCGGTCGTAGGGTAAGATTGGATACCATGCCGTCTACCATGGCTCTCACCTCTGTTCTATCGAGATTGAGGTGTGCGACATTCAATTCGGCCTGAGCCTGTTGCTGCGCTAATTTGGCCAACTCTTCCTTTTCCTGCCCTTGCTCCAAAGTTTCCGTTGCCACCAGATTTCCGAGGGCATGATTGCGAGCATTTTCCCGTTGCGCTTGTTGGAATTCTGCCCTGTGTGTGTTGAGTCTGGCCTCAGCCTGCGCACAGGCCAGCTCATACCGAGCACGATCCACGACAAACAATACGTCGCCCTTATGTACCATTTGATCGTTGACCACGAGTACTTTCGTGATTAATCCGGAAACATCCGCATCAACTTGTACGATGTCGGCTCGCACTCGACCATCGCGTGTCCAAGGATCAAATTGGTAATGCACTACCATGGGCCAGAGCAATACAAAGGCAATCACCACTACACATAGGGTAATCACGGGACGTATCAACGGGACGAGAAAGGCTTTCATGATATTTAGAAAAACGGTTTAAAAATGAATGAAAAACCCCCGTGAAATAACGTGTTCACAAGCATGACGCCAATGATCAGCATGAACGCCAGATCGAACAGACTGCGATGCCAGACCCATCGGTATATTCCCAGCATCATCAGCAAGCGTTGC
The DNA here is from genome assembly GCA_010435995.1 of Ferrovum sp. Taxonomy (GTDB): domain Bacteria; phylum Pseudomonadota; class Gammaproteobacteria; order Burkholderiales; family Ferrovaceae; genus Ferrovum. Next base: position 45,906 of record JAAGNR010000081.1, read on the forward strand.
AGCGCCATACCCAGCAGTCCTGCCAAAATTCCCAGTACGAGGAGTGCGGGGACATAAATCCCCTGGATGTTCAGTTCTGCGGTCATGGGATTTCACCTACGCCAGAGTAACCCGCTGCTGAAGGAAAGAGCATCCGGCGCAAACCAATCAGCGCCAGCAATCCGCCACGACGGTCAGCAGGCAAGTCGAGGGTCATGACGGTCGTCATCGCCGTATCAATATGTTGGATGATCGACTGTAACGGTACACCGGCTTTTCCCTTGAGCAGGGCACGAAAGTAGGCGGCAATGCTCTCAAGCACGCGATCTACCGTTGCACCTGCGACGTCATCCATGTTTTTGCGCAGTGTGCGCAAATCAATGACACACAGACCAAGACGCAAATCACGCAGCGGTTCATCGGTGGTAGAAGCCGGGAAATTCTTGGCGATGAGCAGACGTGGTAATAACAAACCCACACGATCCAGCATACGGCTTGCCCACACGGAACGGCTTAAGGGAATACGCTCTGTAGCCAAGGAAACCATGTCTTGCCAGCCAAAACGCACCAAACGACGTACACCCGATTCGGCTCCCAGTACGCGAAATACACGAATGACCATGATCGTTACCAAAATACCCACCAGCATCGCCAGATTGGTATTGGCAAAACCCGCAAAATCCTCGTTGAAATCGGGCGTGATGGCTATTCCTGAGATCACTCCAATGGACAGAGCAATGCCTAACAGATAAGTCGATGTTCTGGCCATCAATAACCCAATCAGTAACATCATCGGGGTCAGCACCAGTAGCAACATCGGAAAACCATCAATCATGGGAAAAATGGCAAATAAATAGATTGCGACATTCGGCATGGCAAGCAGAATATAGCGAAACATTCCGCGCAAGGCTGGGGTTGGATCATCCATATGGGCAAACAGAGAGGCAAACATTCCTGCCATCATTGCTGCCACATAGCCTTCTGGCCACGCAGTATAAATCCACAGAAAGCCACAGACCATGACCGTAATCATCGCCGCCAGACTTGAGAGCAATGCCATCCCTTGGTCCGAGTGGAGTGCGCGGGCACGAGCGGCGCTAGCAAGTTCTTCAAGCCGTGGTGAGGCCCCCTGTTCAGGGAACAGGATGCACTGTTCCAGCTCACGAACATCCCGAATGATTTCCACAAGCTCTGCCAAACGCGCACATAAACTCAACTGCAAGGTGTCATTCCAGGACATATTCGTCCGGATAGGGGGCTCTAATTCTTGACAACGCAAGAGCAATGACTCCACGGTACACGCCGGTTGCGACAGTCCGTCATCTATCATCCACTGCCTGACGTCACGAATCAATGAGGTCAGGGGCGTGGGCAAGGCACACGTGCCGGTGTGTAAAATGGCCAACCGATCTTCGACCATGTCCACTACGGGCAGCAACACCACCATCCGGTCTTGTAATGCCTGAATTTCCTGAGTGATATGGCGAGTATTAGCGGTGTCGTAGGGGAGGTGTGTTGCCAGTATATGTAAGTCGGTTAAATCCATAGCCACGCGATGGCGTGTATGTTCCGATATTGATGGGGCGATCCCTGAGAGGGAATCCTTTACCCGGTTTTTTACTTCTTGGAGAATGTGGGTGATTTTCTTTTGTACTGCAGGCATCACGGGTTGCGGCAAAATGAGACTATGCACCAAACTGGCACAGAGTACTCCTAGGGAAATTTCTTCCACTCTGGCAACGGCGGTGGCAAACAGGTTGGTCGGCTGGTTAACCCCAGGAAATCCGATTATTCCCACGGTATATCCCGCCAGCATATATCCATAGGAACGCGGTGTTCGATCCAGCAAGGAAAGGTACAAACACAAACCTATCCAGCACGCCAGGACTCCAATGAGTAATTCAGGAGAATTGATAAAATACGGCACCAACACCAAAGTTGCCAGTAATCCCCCCAGGGTTCCCATTACCCGATAGGCAGCTTTGGAGCGTACGGCACCGGATAGCGGTTGACTGGTGATATACACCGATAACATGGCCCAAAACGGACGTTCCAGATTTAAGCTGAAAGCAATGGCCAACGCCAGTATGGTGGCCAGAAAGGTCTTGGCCGAGAAGATGAATTCATGCAAAGTAAAGCGCATTATTTCCGCTCTTCGATCCCCTGCATTGGGATCTTTTGCAAATTTTGAGCCAACTTGTCGAAAACCCGGACACAAGCAGTCATATCGGCATCAGCGATTCCGGCAAATAAATCTTGGCGGATTTCTACCATGGCCAAATCAATTCTGCGCGCCAGATCCATTCCCGCCGGCGTCAGATGTACTGTCTTGGCTCGTCGATCCGTCGGGTCATCGCGCCGCTCAATTAACCCAGCATGGGACAGTTGATCCAGCAGTCGCACCAGAGAGGGCCCTTCCACTCCCATTTCTTCGGCAAGGGTAACTTGTCTGGCTCCTCCACCCAGTCGGCCAATCAACATGACGGGAACCGCCGTTGCATCAGACACACCAAAAACCATCAGTCGATGATCGATTTCGCGGCGATAGATGCGCGATAACTTGATCAGGCGGCTGCCTACGGCAAGTTGTAATAGGGTTTTCTGGTTATCCATGAAATTAATGATAGCATGCTAATAATTAGCGTGCAAATTTAATATCATGAAAGTGTGCGGCACAAATCAGTGAAGATGTGTGCCGCATGAGTTCGCTCAGTGGAGGGTTAATCCGTCCATTGCACCCATCCCAGCGCATTGGTCACCAGAATCAATACGCCGAAGAGGATGCGGTAGTAGGCAAATCCGGTGAAGTTGTTGTGGCTGACAAAGCGTAACAGTGCTCTGACGGTGAGAAAGGCAAAGATGAACGAAAACAGGCTGCCGACCAGAAACATACCAAGATCTGCCGCATGAAGCAGGTGGCGGTATTTGACCAGTTCATGAACCGTGGCGGCACTCAGCGTAGGGATGGCCAGAAAAAAAGAAAACTCCGTGGCCGCAGTGCGGGACAAGCCAAAATACAGCCCTCCCATGATGGTGGCCCCTGAGCGGGAAGTGCCGGGAATCAACGCCGTGGCCTGACAGAATCCGATCTTAAGGGCGAGACGCCAATCCATGTCGTCTACGGATTCAATCACGATTGGACGCTGCCGTCGTTCCACCCAAAAAATCACGAAGGCACCCAGAATAAAGGCCAGAGCAACGGGCAATGGGGCAAACAGATGGGCCTTGATGGCGCTGGCGAACAACAAACCCAGTACCGCAGCAGGCATAAAGGCGATGATCAGATTGGCGGTGAAGCGTTGTGCGCTAGGGTCATGAGTGAGCCCACCTACGACCCGCTTGATGCGAGCTCGATACTCCCAGCACACGGCCAGAATGGCGGCAAATTGAATGACAATCTCGAATACCTTGCCCTTTTCATCATTGAAGTGCAACAAACTTCCGACCAGGATGAGGTGTCCGGTACTCGAGACGGGCAGGAACTCGGTCAAACCTTCTACCAGACCGAGGATAGCGGCTTTGGCCAGCAGGAGAATATCCATGATCAGACCTTGCGATAGAGCTCAGCGCCCTGATTAAGAAATTCCTGGGCTTTGTCCGCCATACCCTGATCCAGTGCTTGTTCCGAGGATACCCCGATTTGCGCAGCATAATCCCGCACATCCTGAGTGATTTTCATGGCACAGAAGTGCGGGCCGCACATGGAACAAAAATGCGCCAGTTTGGCCCCTTCCTGGGGTAGGGTTTCATCATGAAATTCCCGCGCTTTATCGGGATCCAGTCCCAAATTAAACTGATCGTCCCAGCGAAACTCGAAGCGCGCCTTGGACAGGGCGTTGTCGCGCATTTGGGCACCGGGGTGTCCTTTGGCCAGATCGGCAGCATGGGCCGCGATTTTGTACGCCATGATCCCATCCTTGACATCGTTTTTGTCGGGCAAGCCGAGATGTTCTTTGGGTGTGACATAGCACAGCATGGCAGTACCCTGCCATCCGATCATGGCGGCGCCGATGGCTGAGGTGATATGGTCGTATCCGGGGGCGATATCGGTGGTGAGGGGGCCCAAGGTGTAAAAAGGGGCCTCCTTGCACAGGGACAGTTGCAGTTCCATATTTTCCCGAATACGGTGCATGGGAACATGGCCCGGTCCTTCCACCATGGTCTGAACATCATGCTTCCAGGCGATATCGGTCAGTTCTCCGAGGGTTTTCAGCTCGGCAAACTGTGACGCATCATTGGCATCATGAATCGAACCGGGACGCAGTCCATCTCCGAGGGAAAAGCTGACGTCATAGGCTTTCATGATGTCGCAGATGTCTTCAAAGTGTGTATAGAGAAAATTCTCCTTATGGTGTGCGAGACACCACTTGGCCATGATGGATCCGCCACGGGAGACGATACCGGTGAGGCGCGAGGCAGTCATAGGGATATGGGCAAGGCGCAAACCGGCATGAATGGTGAAATAGTCCACCCCTTGTTCGGCTTGTTCAATGAGGGTATCGCGATAGATTTCCCAAGTCAGTTCTTCAGCTTTGCCATCAACTTTTTCCAGCGCTTGGTATATCGGCACGGTGCCAATGGGAACGGGGGAATTGCGGATGATCCATTCGCGGGTTTCGTGGATGTTTTTGCCGGTGGACAGATCCATCACCGTATCACCACCCCAGCGGATGGCCCAGGTCATTTTTGCCACTTCTTCCTGGATGCTCGATCCCAGAGCAGAATTGCCGATATTGGCATTGATCTTGACCAGAAAATTACGCCCGATGATCATGGGCTCGATTTCCGGGTGATTGATATTGGCGGGCAGAATGGCGCGACCGCGGGCGATTTCATCGCGCACGAACTCTGCGGTGATGTGATCTGGAATCACTGCACCCATGGGATCGCCTCGGTGTTGGGCGGCCAGCCAGCGTTGTCCATTACCGCCCAGAGCTTCCAGTGTTGCTAATTGAGCCTCACGCCGACAGTTTTCACGGATGGCAACAAATTCCATTTCTGGTGTAATGATTCCCTGGCGAGCATAGTGCATCTGGGAAACGTTTTTTCCTGATAGGGCTCGTCTGGGGGGGCGATGCAGCTGGAAACGCATGGCACTCAACGCATCATCTGCCAGACGTTGTTGACCATATCCGGAAGAAGGACCGGAAAGCATTTCCGTATCCTGGCGCTCCTCGATCCATGGAGAGCGTAATGCTGAAAGACCCTGACGAATATCGATGTGGGCCGCAGGGTCGGTGTAAGGCCCTGAGGTGTCGTATACCGTAAGGGCGGGATTGGTTTCCGCCCCGAAGGACGCCGGGGTATCTGACTGACTGATCTCACGCATGGGCACACGAAGATCGCCACGTGAGCCAGTAACAAATATTTTGCGTGAACGCGGCAAAGGCTCGACGGATGCACTATCGACCTGGGCGTGTTCGGCCAGAAACTTGGGGGGAGCATTCATGGGACATCACTCTTGAACAAAGATTGAACAGGGAGTTTACCAGAAAGCAGGGGTATTCCCTGCCTCGTATGGTGACGTACCGTCAACAGGCGCTTATCTGCGCTGAATGGAGTGGACCGAGATTACTGATCGTCGAGAGATTGATAGCGCACCTGGACAATGTGTAGGGTGCGGGGGCCTGCGGGGGTTAAAAAGCGTACGGTATCCCCTTCGCGTTGTTTGAGCAGGGCCCGCGCCAAAGGAGAAATCCAGCTGATATGGCCGCGACTGGGTTCGGTTTCGTCGCGACCCACGATGGTATAGGTTTGGCTGGCAGAAGTATCATCTTCGACGGTCACCGTTGCCCCAAAAAAAATTTGGTCATTGCCCGTCTGTTGCACGGGATCTACCACCTTGGAGTTCTCCAAGTGCTTGGTGAGAAAGCGCAATCGACGATCAATTTCGCGCAGACGGCGCTTGCCATAGATATAGTCGCCATTTTCCGAGCGGTCGCCATTGGAGGCTGCCCAAGCTACGGTTTCCACCACGCGTGGACGCTCCACGCGTAACAGATGATCAAGCTCGGCGCTGAGCCGCGCATGACCCTGAGGGGTCATGTAGTTGGGGGTATTGGGAGGCAAGCTTGCCGGTTCGGGCAGGTCTTCGTCCTCTTCGCTGTCGTTCTCGCGCACAAAGGCTTTGCTCATGATGCGCGAGGAACCTTAAAACTGGAAGCGAGGCGGTTGCATGGCATGGTGCAGGGGGGGGACAGAGGTTTCAAACAGAGATTCCTCATGCATGCCTCCGGGGAGACGCATCCAGCGCATGACCTTCATGGCGGGGCCATCGCCCACGATGGCCAGAGCACAGCCTCCCGGCGCCAGCGCATCGAGAAATACGGCCGGCATTGTGGGTACCGATCCCGAGAGCAGTACGACATCCCAGATTTTTCCAGGTTTCCACCCTTGAGCACCATCACCGACTTCGACGGTGACGTTGGCGAATCCAAGATCATGCAACCGCTGTTGTGCTTGGGTGGCCAAAGAGGGATGGATTTCAACGGTGGTGACCGTGGCGGCCAAATGGCCGAGAAGTGCGGCCATGTAGCCGCTACCGGTGCCGATATGGAGCACCCGATCGGACTTCTTGAGGCGTAGTTCCTGAATCAGGCGTGCCTCCAGTTTGGGCGACAACATAAATTCGCCGTGGTCCAGAGGAATTTCCATATCCACAAAAGCCAGGTTGCGTTGAGAAGTGGGGATAAAATCTTCGCGCCGTACCTGATACAAGACATCAAGGATGGCTGTGTTCAGCACATCCCAAGGGCGGATTTGCTGTTCAACCATATTGAATCGTGCTTGTTCGAGATTCATGGGGTGACTCCGGCGATTTGACCAAGGGTTGTAGACGATCTGCCATTGTAGCAAACTCACTGACATCATAAACAGTTCCTGACAATTGAGTCACTATCGGGATAAGCTGGCAGCATTCTACGAATCACTGGGAGACTACCATGGCCAAATCAGGGGCGCGCCTGTATCTATGGGTATTGATGGCTGTAGCTGCGGGAGCTACGCTGGGATTGCTTGCCCCCGCTCAGGCGGTTGCGCTCAAACCTTTGGGGGATGGTTTTATTGCTTTGGTCAAGATGCTGATCGGTCCTCTGATCTTTTGTACGGTGGTTTTGGGCATGGCCGGTGGGGGGCAGATGAAGAAAGTCGGTCGTGTGGGGGGCAAGGCACTGCTATATTTTGAAGTGGTCTCCACGGTGGCGCTGGCCATCGGATTGGTAGTGATGAACTGGTTGCGTCCGGGGCAGGGGTTCCATGTCAATCCTGCTACCCTAGATGCCCATGCTGTTGCAGGGTATGCCAAAGCCGCAGCGCAGCAATCGGTACCGGAGTACATCCTGCATTTGATCCCGAAAACCTTGACGGATGCTTTTTCCGGGCAAGGAGATTTGTTACAGGTTTTGCTGGTGGCGCTGTTATTTGGGGCCAGTCTCAATGCGTTGGGGGAACGGGGTATTCCGGTGCAACAGGCGATTGCGCGTCTGTCTGAAGTGCTTTTTGGCATGATGAACCAGATCATGAAGCTGGCTCCTCTGGGGGCGGGGGGAGCCATGGCTTTTACCATGGGCAAATATGGCGTTCATGCTCTGGCTCCACTGATGAGCCTGATGGGCAGTTTCTATCTCACCTGTGTGATCTTCATCGGGGGAGTATTGGGCCTGATCAGTGCCTTTTGCGGATTCAGTCTATGGCGGTTTTTGGGGTATATCAAGGAAGAATTGGTGACGGTTTTGGGTACTTCTTCATCGGAAACCGTATTGATTCCTTTGATGAACAAACTGGAAGAGGCAGGCTGCGCACGCTCGGTGGTGGGATTGGTGGTGCCTGCTGGATATTCCTTCAACCTCGATGGCACCAACATCTATCTCACCATGGCGGCATTGTTTGTGGCTCAGGCACTGGATCTGGATCTTACGTTGGGGCAACAATTGAGTTTGCTGGGTGTGGCTATGCTGACTTCCAAGGGGGCTTCCGGGGTAACGGGTTCCGGGTTCATCACTTTGGCGGCGACGCTGGCGGTGGTTCCCACCATCCCCGTGGCAGGATTGACACTGATTCTGGGGGTAGACCGTTTCATGTCCGAAGCGCGTGCCTTAACCAATTTCATCGGTAATGGCGTAGCGGCCATTGTCATTTCTCGCTGGGAAGGGGAACTCGACAAAAAGCGTTTGCTCCAAGTCTTGGCTGGGTAATTCAGTTCAGCCCTGGGTATGGGACGAGTACTTCATGTTTACGGAAAAGAAAGGTATGAACTTATGAAAATTGCTATTGCGTTGTCGATGATGCTGGTCATGATTCTGTGGATGATTCGTCCAGTGCAGGCAGCAGACCTTCCTCGGGTGGGGCAGCAGGCCCCGGATTTTAGTGTGGTGGACCAGAACAGCAAACTGCAAAAATTGACGGACTACCAGGGGAAGTGGTTGGTACTATATTTCTATCCCAAGGATGAAACACCTGGATGTACCACGGAGGCCTGTGCATATCGTGATGATATTCATAAAATCCAGCAATTGGGCGCCGCAGTGGTGGGGGTCAGTATCGACGATGCCAGCAGTCACGCAGAGTTTGCCGACAAGCATCACCTACCCTTTCCATTGTTGGCGGATAAGGAAGGCACCGTGGCCAAAAGCTATGGATCGGAGCGCACCCTGATGGGATACAAACTGGCGCGTCGCAATACTTTCATCATCGACCCTACGGGTCATATTGCCAAGGTCTATGTGGATGTCGATGCCGAACAGAACCCCCAGGAAGTCATTGCGGATTTGCGGCAGCTTCAGTCCCTTCGCTAAGTGGTTACACTGCCATTGCCCGCTAGAAGGGGCTGTGGAGCGTTCTGGGAATGTGTTCGAGGAGGCGGAGGGTGGCACCCCGGTGCTGCTCGATAAAAGCTCTTCCTCGTTCCCCCATGAGAGTGCAATGGTCCGGATGGTCGAGAAAGTCCCGTACATTGTTTGTCAGATCATCCGGTTGGTTGAATTGTCGCGCAGCTTGGGCAGCCAATGCTCCTGCTGTGGCTTCGGAAAAATTGTAGGTATGGGGTCCAAGGAGAACAGGGCAGCCCACAGCCAATGCTTCCAGCAGATTTTGTCCCCCAAGGGGGAGCAGTGTCCCCCCCATCAAGGCAAATTGGGACAGTTGAAAGTATGTCGTCATTTCGCCCATGCTATCTCCCAATAACACTTGGGTTGATGGAGGGATAGGACGCTCCTGGGAGCGCCGGACGTAGCGTATGCCCTGCCTTTCCAGTAATTGAGCGACAGAATCAAAGCGTTGTGGGTGACGGGGTACGAGAATGAGTAGCCGTGGCGGGGTAAGCAAGGGTTGGATATGCTCGAGCAGTAGAGCTTCTTCTCCATCGCGGGTGCTGGCGGCAACCCATATTTGCCGCCCAGGACCAAGGAGGTCGCGGATACGGGCGAAATTCTCCGTATGGGAGGGAGGTAAGGGCGCATCAAATTTGAGGTTGCCCATGACGATGACAGCGTTCCCTCCCAGGGACCGTAGTCGGTCGGCGTCAGTGTTTGATTGGGCGGCAATGAGTGTCAGTTCACCCAGCATGTTTCGGGTCAGGTCGGGAATTCGGCCATAGCGTGTGGCGGAGCGCGCCGAGAGTCGAGCATTGGCCAGCACTAGGGGAATCTGGCGCCGGTGGCATTCATGAATCAGGCGAGGCCAGAGCTCTGTCTCCAATAAAAATCCTTGGCACGGTCGAAAGGTATCGAGAAACCGCTGCACTGCTCCGGGCAGGTCATACGGGAGGTAAACGCGACGAATGTCAGGTGGCAGAATGTCCTGCGCCGTTTCTCGCCCAGTGGGGGTGGTATGGGTGAGAAGCAGGGCGTGGGTGGGATAGCGTTCTTGCAAGGCCGTTATCAAAGGTAAGGCTGCACGGGTTTCGCCTACGGAAACGGCATGGATCCATATCACGGGTTGGGTGGTGGACGGTGCAGAATAGTGCCCCAAGCGCTCTTTCCAGTGTTGGCGGTAAGCCGCTTGTTTTCGTCCGCGCCACCATAGCCGAGCAAACAACAGGGGCAGGAGGAGGCGGATTAACTGGGTATACCAAAAGAGATTCATGAACTCATTCTGCCTTCCATGCGTCGAGTCGTTCTAGTTCAGTCACCACGGCTTCCACCGTGGGGCATTGACCTATCCCACCAAGATTGACGGCACGAAAGCTGCCATATACGCCGGTAGCTTCCGGGCGTGTGGCAGTATACAGGGCGACTACGGGTCGTTGCAGTGCGGTGGCGAGATGGGATAACCCCGTATCTACGCCAACGACACCATGGGCGTGGGCCAATACTCCAGAAAGGGTGGTTAAATCCAGGCTGGGTAGGGCTTGAGCTCGGGGAATTTGTCCTGCTAGGCGTTGAGCTCGTTCTCGCTCCAGAGTGCTGCCACCTGGGAGAAGCACCGTCATTCCCTGTTGAGCGATACGTTGACCCAATTCGACCCACAATGGCTCGGGCCATTCCTTGTTCGCACGACTCGTGCCGTGCAGGAATACCATGTAAGGTTGGGTGGGCAGCCCGAGGGGGCGGGGAAGGTGTGGTGGCAGACCATAGTTTACAGATTCTTCGGGGGTATATCCCAACGCCAGTCCAGCGAGTTGGCGGTTGCGCGCCACGGCATGCTGATTCTTGGAGACATGAAATCGTTTGTCGTAAAAGCTGCTGGCCAGAGGTTCGCGGATACTTTGGCGATCATAACCCCAGCGAGGACGGGGTCCCAATGTGCTCAGCAAGGCACTTTTGATCAGCCCTTGCAAATCGAGGCTGGCATCATAGGCGGTGAGCTGTAGTGTGTGGCGCAGTTGCCGGATGTCATGACGGGTAGAACGGGAGTGGAGCGATTTGCGCCAGCGCCGCATGGCCACGGGGATGACCCGGCGTACTCCAGGATGCAAGCGCGGCAAGGCTGAAAAACTTTCTTCCACCACCCAGTCGATGGCAAGTTCAGGGCGATGGCGGTTGATATCCGTAATGACCGGAAAGGCATGGACCACATCGCCCAAGGATGAGGTTTTGATGAGGAGCAGAGTATGCATGCCGACATTCTAGGGGAGCGGGGCGTGCCGGTCTATCACGAATGCGTTACACTCGTCGCCATGTCACTGTCTGTCATCATTATTGCCAAGAATGAAGAGGCCGCATTGGGCGCATGTCTCGCCTCAGTAGCGTGGGCAGATGAATGTATTGTGCTCGATGGAGGCAGTCATGATGCTACCGTTGACGTTGCTCGTCAGGCGGGAGCGCGGGTTGCCGTGAGCACGGACTGGCCAGGGTTTGGGCCGCAAAAGAATCGTGCCCTCGACTTGGCCACGGGGGACTGGGTGTTGTCCATTGATGCGGATGAGCAGGTATCAGTGGCACTTCGCGAGGAAATTCTAAGCGTGATGCGCGCGCCTTCTGCCGATCTTTATCGGCTTCCCCGGTCTTCTCGTTATTGTGGTCAGGCGATGCGGTACGGTGGGTGGTGGCCGGATTTTGTGGTGCGCCTGTTTCGACGGGGGACAGCACGGTTTTCGGACGACTTAGTGCATGAACGTCTGGTGGGAAACCAGGGAACGACCTTGGGGACGCTTCATGCTCCGTTGGATCACGAGACTTATGTTGATCTGGAAGAGGCACTGGATAAGGCCAATCGTTATTCCACCTTGGGCGCTCGACAAGCCCATGTCAGGGGAGAACGAGCCTCCTTGGGGAAGGCATTGGGCCACGGGTTCTGGGCGTTTTTCCGGACCTTGGTCTTGCGACGCAGTTTTCTCGATGGAGGGCATGGGCTATTGTTGGCCATGTCCAATGCGCATACGACTTTTTACCGTTATGCCAAGTTATGGTGCCTGGAACACGGCAATCTGAACCACCAAGAAGGTTCGAAAAACTCGGAACCTCAGGGTTCAGATTAGGATTCCAGGGCTTGCAGGCGGTGCAGCTTGGCGTAGTGTCCGTCAAGTGCGAGCAGGGTACTGTGGGTTCCCTGTTCTACGATGTGTCCTTGATCCAACACAATGATCCGATCCGCGTTTTCGATGGTGGATAATCGATGGGCGATGACCAGTGTAGTGCGGGTACTCATCAAGGTTTCCAGGGCTGCCTGAACAGCGCGCTCCGACTCGCTGTCCAAGGCCGAGGTGGCTTCGTCCAGTACCAGAATGGGAGCGTTTTTCAGCAACGCTCGAGCAATGGCTATGCGTTGGCGCTGACCTCCGGAAAGGCGCGCACCGTTTTCTCCGAGCAGGGTATGGAAGCCGTCGGGGAGTTGTTCGATGAAATCCAGAGCATGCGCTGCGCGGGCCGCATCACGAATGCGTTCGAGAGGCGTTCCGCGCAGGGGGCCATAACCGATATTGTGAGCCACCGTATCATTGAACAGGACCACTTCCTGGGTCACGAAGGCAATGTTGGCGCGCAAACTGGCCAAAGTGAGTTCCGTCAGCGGGTGATCATCGAGCAGGATGCGTCCCGAGGTCGGATTGTGAAACCGTGGCACGAGGGCGGCTAAGGTGCTTTTTCCACTGCCGGAAGCGCCCACCAAAGCCACGGTTTCCCCAGGTTCCACGGTCAGATTGAAATTGTCGAGAGCCAGACGGTGACCACGGGGATAGGTAAAACACACCTGTTCAAAGCGAAGATGTCCGCTGGCCCCTTCCAGTATGATGGTTCCCTCATCGATTTCCGGAGTATGGTCGATCAGTGCAAAGACGCTTTCTGCTGCGGCCAGGCCGCGTTGTAGAGATTCACTCAGGTCGGACAGGCGTTTGATGGGGGCCAGTAACATGATCATGGCCGTGATGAAGGAAACAAAGTCCCCGACCGTGGTTTTATCTGCTCCTGCCTGCCAGGTGGCCATGCCGATGATGATGGCAATGGCCAGGGCAGCAAAGAATTGCACCAAGGGAACATTGGCAGCGCTGGCAGCAGCCTGTTTCATGCTCAAACGGCGGACCCGATTGCTGGCTTCATGAAAGCGTTCGGTTTCTACCAGTGTTCCACCGAACACCTTAATGACTTTTTGACAATTGATGGATTCATCGAGCACCGTGGTGATGCTGCCCATGGCGTCCATGGTGTCACGATTGATGTGACGGAGGCGGATATTCACCTGTTTGACGATCCATGCAATGGGCGGGGCCACCAAAATCGTGACGCTGGTGAGTTGCCAGTTGAGGTAGATGAGCCAACCCATTAACCCGACGACCACAAAACTGTCAGTGACCAGATTGGTGAGCACTGTGGTACTGGCCTGCATCACCTGATTGGCGTCATACACCAGTTTGGACACCAGTTCGCCCGTGGTGTGATCGTCAAAATAACGCGCAGGCAGATGCAGAAGCTGGGTAAACATTTTCCCACGGAGGTCCATGACCACTTTGTTGCCTACCCAGTTCATGGCAAATTTGGAAATGAAGTTGGCAATTCCGCGGACCACAAACAAACCCATGAGCATGACCGGAACCCAGTGCATCCAGTGGGGGTCTTTATGCACGAAGCTTTTATCCAGCATGGGCTTGAGCAGAGCAGGCAACAGGGGCTCGGTGGCTGCAGTCACGATCATGGCCGCGATGGCAATGCCAAATCTTACCCGGTAAGGGCGGATATGGCGCAACAGGCGACTGTAGAGGGCCGCGGTCCCAGTTGGAGGCATAGAGTTCAAGGAAAATCCGCTCAAAGTGTCAATTATGCGCTACCAAGGCGAGGGTGACTACTGTAGCAGTTTCCACCAGTTCTACCAGAGCTCCGGCCGTATCTCCCGTGGTGCCACGGAGTCGTACCATCAGTCGGTGATGAAGCCAGAGCGCTGTGGCCGCAGCGATGGCGAGGGTAGCGATCCCGGGCCGGCCAAAGCCTACCAGCACGCTGGCCAGAGTCATGGTGCAGACCACCCATACAGGGCCCCGTGGCAGATGTTCGGAAAGTGCGTGGCCCAAACCGCCAGGGCGAACATAAGGGGTGGTTAGGAAAAGTATGGGTAGAGCGGTTCTGCCCAATAGCGGTGGTAAAAGCAGAAATCCTGGTGCAAGGCGCGCGTCGAGAGTGGTCAAAGCGGCTGCCTTGAGCAGCAGAACGAGAATCAGGCTGACAACGGCAAAGGGACCACTGTGAGGGTCTTTCATCAACTGTAGGGTACGTTCCCGATCTCCTTTGCCCGCAGCAAAAGCGTCTACGGTATCGGCCAACCCATCCAGGTGGAGTGCGCCCGTGACGCCGACCCACAGAGACAGTATGAGCATACCCGAGAGGCTGGAAGATGCTCCCAAATAGGAAGCAAGGACGCTGAAGGCAGCCAGCAAGGCGCCAATCAATGCGCCGACGGCAGGATAGAATAACACTGACTGCCCCATTTCCTGGGGTGTAGGGCAAGGGTCTACGGTAACCGGTAAGCGGGTCAGGAATTGCAGGGCAATGGCAAGGGAACGAAGTGGTTTCATGAGGGAATGGACTCGCGGATTGTCCAATCGTTCAGTGGATGCAGGGAACCATGGGGAACCGAAAAATCCAGCAGATTCCCACGGGGAGAGCCCGTTAGAAGGTGGTGGAACAAGCGAATGACTCCTCCGTGGGTGACCAGCAGTACGGTACTTTTGGGAAAACGCTGTTGCAGACTGCCATAACCGGCCCTAATACGAGTACTGAACGAGTCCATGGATTCTCCGGCAGGAGGAGGATAGCGCCAGGGGTTGCGCCAAAAGTTTTCCAGATCTTGGGGGGATTCCTGGGCCAGGTTGTCCAGGGTGCGTCCTTCCCAGAGACCAAAATCCAGTTCACTGAAGCGTTCGTCGGGGTAGCAAGGCAGGTGGTGTTTGTCAGACAGTTCCCGGGCGAAGGCAGCGCAGCGTTGGCGTGGCGAAGTCACCACGACATCCCATGCCTGGGCTTCGACGGCTGCCCACATTTGGTTCCAGCCCAGGGGGGTGAGGGGATCGTCAAGACGACCACGCAACCCTGGCAGGCCGGTATCCCCGTGGCGTAATGCCTGACAATAAAATGTGCTGGTCACTTCAGAGCCGGTTCGACACAGCCGCTTCGGCAAAGGTGGCCATGTCGTTATGCAGCGCACAGGCCTGGCGCAAGATCGTCACGGCTAGGGCAGCACCGCTGCCCTCTCCCAGGCGCATGCCCAAGGACAGCAGTGGCTGTGCTCGCAGAGCGGCAAGTATGGCCGTGTGTCCGGGTTCGGCAGAATGGTGTCCATAGAGGAACCAGCGTGCCACACCGGGTGCCAGTCGTTCTGCCATCAATGCGGCGACGGTGGTGATGAAACCGTCTACCAGAACGGGCAATCCTTGTTGGGCCGCTGCAATATAGGATCCTGTCAGGGCGGCGATTTCGAACCCCCCCAGATGGCGCAGGATCTGATAAGGAGAAGTGAGCGCTAACTTATGAAGCATAAGGCTCCTTTCAATGACTTCGGCTTTATGACGCACACCATCCGGGGATAGGCCTGTACCTGGACCGGTCAGATCGATGGGGGAGCGTTGAAGCAGGGCACACGCCAGGGCGGCGGCTGAAGTGGTGTTGCCGATGCCCATATCGCCGCCGATGAATAGGTCGGCAGCTGCAGCATGAGCACGCATCACACTGGCGCGCCCGGCCTCCAAAGCGGCCAGGCATTGTGCCTGGCTCATGGCAGGAACCTGGCAAAAATTGGCGGTTCCCGGTCCCAGATGGAGATGTTGCACGCCACTGATGGCGGTCAGTGCTTGGGCGGTACCCAGATCGATGACTTCGAGGGAGGCACCAAGGCTACGCGCAAGTACATTAATGGCAGCACCTCCACGGGAGAAATTCTTGATCATTTCGGCAGTGACGGCTTGCGGAAACGCTGAAATGTTTTCCGCTGTGATGCCATGATCCCCAGCAAAAACGCTGATCCAGACCTGCTCCACCTGGGGGCGCGCGCGCCCTTGAGCGGCGGCCAAAAAGATTGCCAGGGTTTCCAGAGTGCCAAGGGCCCCGGGGGGTTTGGTCAACTGGGTTTGACGCAGGCGCGCAGCATCTTCCTGCTGGAGATCGGGGGAACGGAGCGGTATGGTCAGCCAGGCGGGAATCATGGGTGTCCTTTGAGATATGTGGGGAGTCCGGCAATGGTCAGAATGACGCTGTCGCAGCGTTGGGCCAGTGCTTGATGCAGCAGACCGGAAGCGTCACAAAAGCGCCGGGTGAGTTCCCCCAGCGGTACGATGCCCAAGCCGGTTTCGTTGCCGACCATGATCAAGTGCCCAGGCAAGTGTGGGAGAAGGTCGAGCAGGGCAGACTGTTCCTGCGGCAAGCGTTGGTCGTCGGTATGGAGCAGCAGGTTGGTCAACCATAAGGTCAGGCAATCCACCAGCACCAGATGTTCCGGGCGGGCCATGGCGTGTAACGTTGCCGCTAGGGCCAGAGGTTCTTCGCATACCGTCCAATGGGTGGGGCGCTGGGATCGATGGGCAGCGATGCGCTGCGCCATTTCGCTATCCCCTGCGTGGGCGGTGGCCACATAAGTAACGGGGAGACCACTGGTGTGGGCGAGTTGCTCGGCAAGACGGCTCTTGCCCGAACGAATGCCGCCGAGAATCAGGGTTCGGGAGGCGATGGACATGGTTATGAGGGTTCGTCCAGACCATCCAACGCCTCGATCAGATCTGGAATGAGGTGTCCCAGTTCAGCGGTCATGAGAGCGAAATCGCTGGCAAAGGCATCATCATTTCCCTGAGTTCGTTCGGTAAGGATATCGAGGGGGGAGAGGCGTTTGATCTGGAGGGTATCGTCGAGCATGAAGGAGATTTTTTGTGCCCAAGTGAGGGCCAGGCGAGCCACTTCTTTGCCCCCTTTCACATGTTGCTGGATATCCGCAGTATCCAATGCATGATGGGCGTAGCGCACTTTCATGCGCTCATCCTGACGCGCACGCAGCTCGCAGTCTTGGTCGATGGTGAAGGCCGTCGGGGGGGCGTCGTCCGTCAGCCATCGAGTCATGGCACTGGCTGGTGACAATTGGGTGCGTACGGGAGTTGCGGTGAACTCTACGGCACATTTGCGTAAATGCTCCAAGACTTCTTCGGCACGGGCGACATTAGCGCTGTCCACCACCAGCCAGCCTCCCTTCTGGTCGATCCAAGCGTAAGTTTTGCGCTGGACGGCGAAGGCGCGGGGCAGCAACTCGTCGGTGGTGGCTTCCTTGAGGTCTTTCAGTTGTTTGCGTCCGGGCTTATAGCCCCGAGTCTGCTCAAATTCTTCAGCGCGTTGTCGGGTATGCTGGGCGATGACTGAAGCGGGCAGCAGCTTTTTTTCAGTACCGAGGCAGATCAGAAAGTGGGAAGCTAGGGGGTACACAAAATCTTCGTCATTGGGTGGGACCCAACCGCTCCGTTGCATATCACTGGCGCCACAGGATTGCAGGGGAAGGCGCGACAAATGAGTACTGAGTGCTTCGGCGGAATCTTGCCAGGCACGGAGACGGTATAGCTGGAGATTCTTGAACCACATGATTCAGCCCTCAAAATGGAAGGATTTTAACACTTCAGGCAGCGTTTATTCGGGGTTGTCGGCAATGATTGGGGACAGAATGGGGGTATCCAGTTCTAGGGCAGCTTGCGCCACAAGGTTGTCCGGAAGGGGGGTTTGAATCGATACGCCGAGATGTTCAAAGGCCTTGGCTTGCTGGATGAGATTTCCCTTACCCGTGTACAGTTGGGAAAATGCAGTGGTATAGCTGTCCTTGGCACGGTCGAGCTGTTTTCCCACCTGTTCCATGCTGGTCAGAAACCCCACCAGCTTTTTGTAAACTTTTCCGGCACGTTCAGCCAGTTCCGCCGTGTGGAGATTCTGTTCCTCGAAGCGCCAGAGCTGGCGCACAATATTGAGGCTGGTGAGCAGTGTGGTGGGGGTGGCCACCAGTAC
>JAAGNR010000009.1 GCA_010435995.1 Ferrovum sp.
CATCACCACAGCAGCTTGAGGATAGAACATGGCACATAAAAAAGCAGGCGGGAGTTCCCGCAATGGACGCGACTCAGAATCGAAGCGACTGGGAATCAAAGCGTACGGTGGGCAGTTGGTCAGTGCGGGTAGTATCATCGTGCGTCAGCGCGGTACTCGCATCCATCCTGGTGTGAATGTGGGTATGGGCAAAGACCATACGCTGTTCGCCAAAGTGGAAGGACATGTGGTCTTCCGCAACAAGGGTGCGTTGAATGACAAGATTGTAATCATTGAGCCCGTGGCCAGTGCTGTCTGAGGCGAGTTTCATGGACACGCCAAGCCCTATCCCATCGATAGGGCTTTTTTATTTACCCCTATGAAATTTATTGACGAAGCGCGGATCCAAATCCATGCCGGAAAGGGCGGGGATGGTTCCGCCAGTTTTCGGCGTGAGAAATACATCCCTAGAGGTGGGCCGGATGGCGGAGATGGGGGGCGAGGCGGCAGCATTATTGCGGTGGCTGATCGCAATATCAATACCCTGGTGGACTATCGCTTTGCTCGTATCCATCGTGCCAAAGGTGGCGAGGCTGGACGGGGTTCGGATTGCAATGGCAAAGGGGCTGCAGATGTTTTGTTGCGGATGCCGGTGGGCACTCTGATCCGCGACGGAGAAACCGGCGCCATGGTGGCCGATCTGACGGTTCATGACCAGCAGGTCGTGCTGGCTCAGGGTGGCAAGGGGGGGTTAGGCAACCTGCATTTCAAGTCCAGTATCAATCGGGCCCCCCGTCAATTTACCAAAGGCGAGTTGGGCGAGTCCAAAGAGTTGCAACTGGAGCTCAAAGTGCTGGCCGATGTCGGACTGCTGGGCTATCCCAATGCTGGAAAGTCTACGTTCATCCGGGCGATTTCTGCGGCCCGTCCCAAGGTGGCGGACTACCCGTTTACTACGCTGCAACCCCATTTGGGGGTGGTTCGCGTGGATGATGCGCGCAGCTTTGTGGTGGCCGATATTCCTGGTCTGATCGAGGGCGCTGCGGAAGGTGCTGGGTTGGGGCATCAGTTTTTGCGGCACCTGGCGCGTACCCGTTTACTGCTTCATCTGGTGGATTGCGCTCCTTTGGATGAGGAAGTGGATCTTGTGGCGCAGGCCAATGCGTTGACTTTGGAATTGCAGAAGTATGACGAATCCCTCTACCACAAACCACGCTGGCTTCTGCTCAACAAAATCGATTTGCTTCCAGAAGAACAGCGTGCTGAAGTGCGCGCATTGTTTCAGGGGGCACTCCAACCTGCACGCATGTTCGAGCTTTCCGCCTTGACCGGAGAAGGGTGTCGCGATTTGTGTCGTGCCATCATGAACCATTTGGAAGAAACGGGAGCCAGGGAAATTTTCGTGACGGATGAAAACCTGCAGCCTGGGATGGAGGAAAGTGATCAACAGGGGAGCCTGCCTGCGGAGGAAACTCCGTGACGTCCTTTGTCCAGTCGGCATCTCGATTGGTAGTCAAAATTGGCAGCAGTTTGTTGACCAATGAGGGGCGCGGCCTCGATATCGCAGCAATGCGTTCCTGGGCGAGCCAAATTCAGGGGTTGCGTCAACAGGGGAAATCCGTCGTTCTGGTTTCCTCGGGCGCTGTAGCAGAGGGCATGCAACGCCTGGGGTTGACCAGTCGTCCGATTGCCTTGCATCAGCTCCAAGCCGCTGCCGCCGTGGGACAAATGGGCCTGATTCAGGGATGGGAAAGTTGCTTTCGTGAGCATGGGGTCCATACTGCCCAGGTGCTATTGACGCGGGAAGATTTGGCTTCGCGGACGCGCTATTTGAATGCCCGTTCTACACTTTCCACCTTACTGGCGTGGGGGGTCGTTCCCATTATCAATGAAAACGACACCGTTGCTACCGATGAAATTCGGGTTGGCGACAACGATACTCTAGGGGCTCTGGTCACCAATTTGATTGAGGCTGACGGCTTGGTGATTCTGACGGATCAGGCGGGACTATTTACTGCCGATCCACGCAAGGATACACAGGCTACCCTGATCACGGAAGCCCGCGCGGGTGACGATACCCTGGAATTCATGGCGGGGGGAGCGGGCTCAATCGTGGGCCGTGGGGGGATGTTGACCAAGGTATTGGCCGCAAAAAGAGCGGCGCGTAGCGGGGCCCATACCGCCATTGTCTGGGGGCGAGAGACGGGAGTACTGGAACGCCTGGCCGCAGGAGAACGGATCGGCACACAATTGTCCGCTACGTTACCGGCTCTTGCCGCGCGCAAACAGTGGTTGGCAGACGCGTTGCCGGTGCGGGGACAACTGATTCTCGATGAAGGTGCGGCTCAGGCATTGCGTTTGGACCGCAAGAGTCTTTTGCCCGTTGGTGTGGTGGAGGTGCGAGGTGCATTTGAGCGTGGTGAACTTGTCAGTTGTATCGACGGGTTCGGGCGCGAAGTGGCTCGGGGATTGATTAATTATTCGGCGGAGGAAGCCCAAAAAATTCGTGGGCTTTCTTCAGAAGGGATTGCGGAGGCGTTGGGTTTCGTGGATGAAGCCGAACTGATTCACCGAGATAATTTGGTATTGCTCTAGCGGGGTTTTCGGCAACCGCTGTGGGTAGCGTATAATGCCGTTTTGCGTGGGAGGCCTGTCATGCGTGTTGTAGAAAAAGCGCTCACCTTCGATGATGTATTGCTCATTCCAGCTCATTCCCATGTTTTGCCTCGGGAAGTTTCGCTGGTTACCCGTTTGACGCGGGGCATCACCCTCAATATTCCGTTGTTGTCAGCGGCTATGGATACGGTTACGGAATCCCGATTGGCCATTTTGCTGGCGCAGGAGGGGGGTATCGGAATTCTTCACAAAAATTTGACCATCGAACAGCAGGCGGCGGAAGTTTCCAAGGTCAAGCGTTTCGAGTCCGGTGTGGTTCGTGACCCCATTACCATTACTCCTGACATGCCTGTCCGTGAAGTGGTTCAACGTACGCGCCAACATCGTATTTCCGGCCTGCCGGTGGTGGAGCATGGTCGTGTTGTGGGAATTGTGACCAATCGGGATTTGCGTTTTGAAACCCAACTGGATCAACCGGTGAGAGCCGTAATGACCCCACGGGAGCGACTGGTGACGGTGCGTGAGGGTACGTCACGGGATGAAGCCATGCGCTTGATGCACCAGCATCGTTTGGAGCGGGTGTTGGTGGTCAACGAACAATTCGAACTGCGGGGTCTGATTACCGTCAAGGATATTCTGAAGTCGAGCGAGCATCCCTTGGCTTCCAAGGACTCGGCGGGTCGCCTGCGTGTGGGGGCGGCGGTAGGGGTCGGCGAAGGGACGGAGCAGCGGGTTGCGGCCTTGATCGAGGCAGGGGTGGATGTGCTGGTGGTGGATACCGCCCATGGCCATAGTCAGGGCGTACTGAGCCGTGTGCGCTGGATCAAAAAGCACTATCCGCAAATGGAAGTGATCGGCGGCAATATTGCTACTGCTGCAGCCGCTCATGCGCTGGTGGAGCATGGCGCTGATGGGGTTAAGGTGGGGATTGGCCCTGGGTCGATCTGTACTACGCGTATTGTGGCTGGCGTAGGTGTGCCGCAAATCACCGCCATTCATAACGTCTCTGAAGCTCTGAAGGGTACGGGAGTGCCGTGCATTGCCGATGGAGGTATTCGTTTCTCCGGGGATGTGGCCAAAGCCTTGGCGGCAGGTGCGGACACCGTAATGATCGGCGGTCTGTTTGCCGGAACGGAAGAAGCTCCAGGAGACACCGAGTTGTTTCAGGGACGATCCTATAAATCCTACCGAGGAATGGGTTCTTTGGGAGCCATGCAACAGGGATCTAGCGATCGTTATTTCCAGGAAGAAGAAGACAACGCAGATAAACTTGTGCCGGAAGGAGTGGAAGGGCGAGTGCCTTACAAGGGACCGGTGGCCGTGGTGATTCATCAACTGATGGGTGGAGTGCGGGCCAGCATGGGTTATCTGGGGTGTCGTACCATTGAAGACGTACATCAGCGTGCGGAGTTCGTGGAAATTTCCCATGCCGGAATGCGTGAATCCCATGTACATGATGTTCATATCACCAAAGAAGCCCCCAACTATCACATTGACTGAGTTTGCGGTATGACCCGAAAAAAAATTCTGATCCTCGATTTCGGGGCCCAATATGTACAACTGATTGCGCGCCGTGTGCGGGAAGCTGGGGTCTATTGTGAATTGCATCCCTGGGATGTGAGCGATGACTTTGTCAAAGCCTTCGATCCTCAGGGAGTGATCCTTTCTGGTGGCCCCTCTTCCGTGACTGCGGGCGTAGCGCCCCGGGCCCCGCAGGCGGTTTTTGAGCTAGGAGTTCCTGTGTTGGGAATCTGCTACGGTATGCAAACCATGGCGGCCCAACTGGGGGGGCAGGTGGAAAATGCTGCGGTTCGGGAATTTGGGCATGCCTGGGTTCATACCCAGGGAAATTCCCTGCTGTTTGGAGAATTGCATGATACCCAAGAGACGTCAGGGGAGCGCCAACTTTCGGTGTGGATGAGTCATGGCGATAAGGTGACTGCCTTGCCCCCTGGTTTTGTCATCAGTGCTTCCAATAAAGTCACTCCGATTGCGGCCATGGCCGATGAAGCTCGGCATTTTTACGGCGTTCAGTTTCACCCGGAAGTCACCCATACACGCCAGGGTAAAGCTTTGCTGACCCGTTTTGTCCATGTTATTTGTGGGCTGGAGCCCACTTGGACCATGCCGCATTTCATTACGGAAGCGGTGGCCGCGATCCGTGAACAAGTGGGTCAGGAAGAAGTCATTCTAGGCTTGTCAGGCGGGGTAGATTCTTCTGTAGCGGCGGCACTGATTCATCGCGCCATTGGCGATCAACTGACCTGCGTCTTTGTCGATCATGGGTTGCTGCGGTATCGGGAAGCTGAGGAGGTCATGGCGACCTTTGCCCAGCATTTGGGTGTCCAGGTGGTGCATGTGGATGCCCGCGCTACCTTTATGGGTCATCTGGCAGGCGTGACGGATCCGGAGCAAAAGCGCAAGATCATTGGGCGCGAATTTGTCGAAGTGTTTCAGCGGGAGGCGGCGCGTCTGCCGCAGGCGCGCTGGTTGGCCCAAGGGACCATCTACCCTGATGTGATCGAGTCGGCCGGGGCTAAAAGCGGTAAAGCGCAAAACATCAAGTCCCACCACAATGTGGGCGGGTTGCCCGAGACCTTGCATTTGAAGTTGCTGGAACCATTGCGCGAATTATTTAAGGATGAGGTGCGCGCCTTGGGCGTCGAACTGGGTTTGCCTGCGGAAATGGTCTATCGCCATCCGTTTCCGGGGCCGGGGATGGGGGTGCGAGTGTTGGGGGAAATCATTCCCCATCATGTGTCATTACTGCAGCGTGCAGATGCCATTTTTATCGAGGAATTGCGTGCCGCCGAGTGGTATGACAAGGTATCTCAAGCCTTTGCGGTTTTCTTGCCGGTTCGCTCCGTGGGTGTCATGGGCGATGGTCGCACCTATGAATTTGTGGTGGCACTGCGCGCGGTGGTGACCCAAGACTTCATGACAGCGCATTGGGCAGAGTTGCCCTATGATTTGCTGGGTCGCGTATCCAATCGCATCATCAATGAAGTGCGTGGTATCAACCGCGTGGTGTATGACATTTCCGGAAAACCCCCGGCGACCATAGAGTGGGAATAATCTTGCGTTTGTTTAATGAGTGCGTCAAGAATGGTCGAGTTTGAGGCGATGAGCCAAAGAAGGTCAGGGCTGCTCTTCTCCAAGGGGCCTAGTTAAGGAACTATCATGCTTGAGACAATCATCGGTTTGCTTTTTCTGGGCTCTATTGTGTTTGTTGCCACTACTGGGGAGCGCAGTTCAGACAAGAAGGACAGCGAAAAGAAACCAGACAATCAAGAGAAAAAAGCGGATGATACCGGCTCATCGGCGTCACAATAACGTTGATGAGCCGGTCTTTTACTGGGAGAACTTGGCCTTGGTAATCCTTAGTGTTTCTCGTGGTGCCCGCCAAACTCGAAGCGCATGGCGGAAAGTAGTTTGTTGCCATAATCGGCTTCACCACGGGAATTGAAACGGTCAAAGAGTGCTGCCGTCAGTACAGGAGCAGGGGTGCCAGACTCGATTGCGGCGATGCTGGTCCAACGACCTTCCCCAGAATCGGATACTTTTCCGCCGAAACTTTGAAGGTTGGGATCGGCTTGCAGGGCATGGGCAGTCAAATCCAGTAACCAGGAACTGACCACGCTGCCACGGCGCCAGAGTTCGGCGACTTCGGCGACATTAATGGCATAGCGAAAGGTTTCCGGTTCTCGCAAGGGAGTGGTTTCGGCGTCTATCTGATGGTTCAGATCGCCCACATTGGCATGGCGTAACAGGTTGAAGCCTTCAGCATACGCTGCCATCATGCCGTATTCGATCCCATTGTGGACCATTTTAACGAAGTGTCCCGCTCCTTCAGGGCCGCAGTGTAGATACCCCGTTTC
The DNA here is from genome assembly GCA_010435995.1 of Ferrovum sp. Lineage (GTDB taxonomy): Bacteria > Pseudomonadota > Gammaproteobacteria > Burkholderiales > Ferrovaceae > Ferrovum. Next base: position 6,474 of record JAAGNR010000009.1, read on the forward strand.
TGCTGTACTCGCAGGTCCTTGGCAGCCTGACGTGCGTGGTGCGGTTTCCACACCGGGGGCGAGGGCGGCGAAAATGGGGTTTAAGCGAGAAACTGCACCTTGTTGTCCGCCGATCATTAAACAATAGCCCCGCTCCAGCCCCCAGGTTCCTCCGCTGACGCCTACGTCAATATAGTGAATGGATTTTTCGGCGAGTTTTCTGGCGCGAATGATGTCATCCTTGTAATAGGAGTTTCCCCCGTCAACGAGGATGTCGTCCGCATTAAGTAGCGGTGTCAATTCGGCAATGGCTGAATCCACTACGGCGGCGGGAAGCATTAGCCAAATCACCCGAGGGGTGCTTAATTTTTTTAGAAAGTCTTGTATGCTATCTGCGGCAGTCATTCCTTCATTTGCCAGCCCTTGTACGGCTTCCTGGTTATGATCAAACACCACGCAGTGATGTCCAGCATTTTTCAGGCGCCGAGCCATGTTTGCTCCCATCCGTCCCAATCCAATCATTCCGATTTGCATTTTTTCTCCTTGGTGAAATATTGCGATGGTCGTGTCAGGGTACCATCACCCAATTGATGATTAATGCGTCAGCAGCGACGATGCTTTCTCCTTTAGCGAGAATTTACACACTGCCTGAGGGCGTTTTAGCGTGTTGTGCGGCATACAGTGCAGGGCCATACAGTGCAGCGCGATCATTCAGAATAATGTGAATGGGCATCGCTTCCAATAACGGGCGCATCCGTCCTTTGTCGAGGAATGAGGCTAAAAACTCTCCCGATTTCAACAGGGGTAAAATTTTTGGTGCAATCCCGCCACCGATATAAAGACCACCACGGCTCATGGTTTTGAGTGCCAAGTTTCCTGCTTCAGCTCCGTACAAACTGACAAACCATTGCAGGGTTTCCACACAGATATCGTCTCTGCTGCTCAAGGCCGCAGCAGAAATGGCTGCTGCCTTGTCTGTGGCTTGCATGTCGTCCTTTAGCCAAGGAGGTGTTGATGCTTTTCTATGGTCGATCAAGAACCCATATAGGTCGAGTAGTCCCATGCCAGAGACAACTCGCTCCCAACTGATGTGTATTGAAGAATGACGCAGGCGCAAATAGTCCAGCAAAGCACATTCAAGGGGATTTCTCGGACTGAAGGTGGCATGGCCGCCTTCCGTAGCAAAAGGGTGATGGGAGCTTCCGTCCCAATACAAACCCGCCTCCCCCAATCCTGTCCCAGCTGCGATGATTGCGCTATTCCCCTGGGTACTGGACCCCGGTTGCAATGTCCACAGGCCGGCTTCCCCCAGAGCGGGCAAGCCATAGGCTGTGGCCTCCAGATCGTTCAGGAGATAGCAGCGCATAAACCCAAATTCTTGGCGTAGTGCAGCGGCATCAATCTGCCATGGTAAGTTGGTCGCCTGCGCCACCTCCCCCAGCACGGGGCCAGCAATGCCGAAGGCGGCATCAGCGACTTTTTCGCCAAGGGACAAAAAGTCTTTGAGCAATACATTGAATGAAGAATGATCTTGGCTGGCATAACTGGTTTCGCGGCGGGTCACCACCTTTTCGCCATTCACTTCACTTAACGACAGGCGCGTTTTGGTTCCGCCGATGTCGCCCGCTAGAAATAATTTCATGTCAAAACGCCTCTAGGTAGAGACCATCAGGATTTGATCGATATCGTTCAGGGTGATCAAGCTCCAAGATGGGTATCCTGCTTTACGCTTGGTTATCGTATGCCGCATCCAGAATAATCGTCTGGACAGTATGTCACAGTCAAACCCAATCATTGTTTCGAATTGTAGTTTCAATGAGCTTTTATGGGAGCACAAGCAGGATCTGCAGTGACAAATCGGCAACATCAGCTGATATACTGAGGAGCGCGCGGAAAGTGTGATGTGCGAAAACTCCTAGATAGAGGATCGACCAGATACATATTTTTACGGGAGGGAATCACTCCAAGTGGATGCAAAAACCTACTGCCCTGTTTGCGAGCGCACTGGCGTCGGGTTCACCCCGTTACCGGATTTCTATCGACAGAATTCTCTATTCCATGGGTTTCAGTATTTCGGAAGAGCTGAAACCATTGCGTTAGACACCTATGCTTGCATGTCCTGCGGGGCATCTGACCGCGAGCGCCTCTATGCGTGGTGGATCAATATGCAGATTGAGTCTGGCGCATTAAAGAGGGGGGCGCGCGTAGTGCATTTTGCACCGGAAGCTGCCTTGGTCAAAAAAATCAGGAAACTCGATTTCTTTGACTATGAAACAGCGGACTTTATGATGGATGATGTCGATTTTCAGGTCGATATCATGGATATTCCGTTCGATGATGAATATTGCGACTTTTTCATCTGTAGTCATGTACTGGAACATGTTTCCGATGACAATGTGGCAGTGAGTGAATTGGCTCGCATCACCCGCAAAGGTGGATGCGGCATCCTGATGGCTCCGATTTGCGTGGATATTGACGATACGCTCGAGGATCAACGGGCTACGAGCGATGGTGACCGTTGGCGGCTGTTCGGTCAAAATGATCATGTCCGTCTTTACTCGCATCGTGGCTATATCAACACGCTGGAATCCAATGGATTTGTCGTACAACAACTGGGTGAGGAAATCCTCGGGGAAAACCTGTTCAGTCGGCTTGGCTTGTCTCCCACCAGTATTCTATACATCGTTACCCGACCTGAACCGCAGAACGATGCCCCCTTGAATTTAAGTAAAACACTATCCTGCCCATGAATTCTGAAAAGCCCATTTATGTTACCCAGCCATTCCTGCCGCCCTTGGAAGAATTCATACCCTACCTTGAAAAAATCTGGAAGAGTAAAGTTCTGACCAACAATGGGCCATTCCACCGTGAATTGGAGCAGACTCAATGTCGTTATCTTGGAATAGACTATATTTCACTGTTTGCTAACGGGACGCTGGCGCTGGTCACGGCACTGCAGGCGTTGCGCATTACGGGGGAGGTGATCACCACGCCTTATTCCTTTGTAGCCACTTCTCATGCGTTACTGTGGAATGGCATAAAACCGGTTTTTGTCGATATCGAACCGGACTCGTTCAACCTCGATCCTGCCCTGATCGAAGCAGCCATCACGCCCCAAACCACGGCGATCATGCCGGTCCATTGTTATGGCCGCCCGTGCAACATAGAAGCCATTCAGCACATTGCCGACAATTACAATCTCAAAGTCATATATGACGCCTCCCATGCTTTTGGCGTGCGTGACGATGGGGGCTCCATCCTGCGCCATGGTGATTTATCGGTGCTGAGTTTTCATGCCACCAAGGTATTCAATACGTTTGAAGGTGGTGCTATTGTTTGTCCAGATGCCAAGACCAAAACTCGCATTGATCATTTAAAAAACTTTGGCTATGTCGATGAACTGACTGTCGTGGCCCCTGGGATCAACGGTAAAATGAGTGAGTTCAACGCAGCTTTAGGACTGTTACAGTGGAAGTACGTCGATCAGGTGCTGGCCGAACGACACCGTATCGACAGTGCTTATCGCGTAAAACTGGAGGGTATCCCCGGCATTCGATTTTTGCCTTTGCCGGAAGTGCAAATCGGCAACTATGCCTATTTTCCGATACTGGTTGGCCCCGAATATCCGTTGTCAAGGGATGAGTTGAATGATCAACTCAGGCAGCACAACATCTACCCGCGTCGTTATTTCTACCCGCTGATTTCCGAATTTCCCATGTATCGCGGTTTGCCTTCTGCTCGTCGTGATAACCTCCCCGTGGCTTCAGAAGTTGCATCACAAGTCTTATGTTTGCCCCTTTATCCTGAACTGGAAGAATCGGAGCAAGAGCGTATCTCCCATTTGATACGTTCTTTCGTGAAGAAAGGATCCTTGTGACTGTTGCAGTATTCATGGATAATTTAAAAGAAGAAATCGGTGGCTATTTTGGTCTCGATTTGCCGGAATATGAGGCATTATATCCCCAAGCGGTACATTACCAATCGGCACGCTCCGCGATTTGTGCAGTACTTGAATGCAATGGACTCCAGCGTGTATGGATGCCGGGGTACGTCTGCGATTCAGTTCTGAGAGCGGCTGAAATGGCTGGGATTGGCATTAGCACTTACAGCATCGACGATTCCCTTTATCCATCCGATTTGCCAAATACATTGTCTGATGGAGAAGTCATTCTTTATGTCAATTACTTTGGTTTGTGCCAGTCGGTGGTAAATCGGTTGCAGAAGCGCTATCTTCCCGAACAACTGATCATTGATAATAGTCATGCCTTATTCGCTCCACACAATGGCGTACTGGCAACCATCTACTCACCGCGAAAATTTGCTGGTCTGCCAGATGGTGGACTACTCTTGCATTCGCCTGCGCTCATCATTTCCGCTCCTTCTGTGGAAGATCAGGGGTCGTTTGAACGTATGAGATACTTATTAGTGCGCGCATCCTGCTCTGCTCGTGAAGGTTATAAGGCTTTCCAGGAAGCGCGTGACTCGCTTCAGAATCTTCCTCCTTTGGCTATGTCACGGTTGACCAGAAGGTTGATATGTAGCATCGATTGGTCGTGGGTTAGATCATGCCGCCGTGACAATTTTGCTCGTATCGCAAAATGGTTAAATCCCATCAATGCGATACGATGGTTGCCAACAGAAGAGGATATACCGCTTTGTTATCCACTGGTCTTAAGTGGGGTCGATGTGGCCGCCGTTAAGGCCCATCTCTCCGCCCATAATGTTTTTACCGCCACCTACTGGCCCGATGCTTTGCCTCGGCTAAAATCAGGAACTATCGAAGCAGCGCTGACACAAGATACGCTATTCTTACCTATTGATCAGCGTTTGGATTTGACTCGAGTAGACAGTCTTGGGCAGCAGATTCTGGCAATATTGAAAACCAATTCCTTTGGCAGGAAAGAACAGTGATGAGTTCGAAACAGACACCCTACACAACATTCAGTTATGACGCGCATGCCCGGACTTGTGCGCCGGATGATTTTCTGAGGCAGACTCGCCGCACGGTTCATGGTGTACCGATGACTGAAGAACAACTGCACATGATCATGGCAGCCATCTCTAAGGGGTTAGAGTTGCGGCCTGAAGATGTGTTGCTTGAATTGGCGTGTGGAAATGGGTTTCTCTCGGTTCAACTGTTCGATGGTTGTCATGGTTATCTGGGTACTGACATTTCGGAATACTTGATTTCCGTGGCTAAACAGCACTTCGAGCGCCCGCCTAATCATCGATTTGAAGCACTTGGAGGAGTTCAATACGTCAATCAGGAACCGCACCCTGAACGTTTCACACGTGCATTGTGTTACGCCGGATTCCAGTACTTTTCCGATCTCGATATTCTGCACATATTGACAGTGCTGTTTCAACGGTTTACAAAGTTGGAACGGATATTCTTGGGCAACCTGCCGGATCGTGCGCACCTTGCTGACTTTTTTACCCATTCCATCCCCACCGATGACGAACTCTCTGATCCATGCACGGCACTGGGTATCTGGCGTACGCGTGACGCCTTCAAAAAATTAGCAGAAACTGCGGGTTGGCTGGTGGAGTTTTCAGTCATGCCGTATGAGTTTTATGCGGCACACTACCGTTACGACGTTACGCTGACTCGTCAAGGGTAAAAGCCATGTCCGGGAAAAATCAAGTTAACGATTTGGCCATCTTTGGCGGGATCCCTGTATTTGCCACCGCCAAATCCACGTCTAACTTGTTGCAACCCGATTTTGAACGGTTTATGGAGTACTCGGATCTTTTTCTGCAGGGGCAACGGTATATCGATCGAGGTCCAGCAGTGCAACTGCTCGAACGTCGCCTGGCAGAGTTTCATGGGGTATCCTATTGTATTACCTTTTGCAGTGGATTCTGGGCACTGGCATTAACCATCGCAGCGTTGGTTATTCCGGGTAAACGAGAAGTGATTATGCCTTCTCTGACGTATCGCCGAATGCCAGATATCGTCGCCTGGTTAGGCCTGATTCCACATTTTTGCGAGGTGGACCCAGAGACCTTGTCGGTAAGTGCGGCAACTGTAGCAGCATGTGTCAACGTTAATACTGCGTTGATCCTGGCTCCTCACCCCATCGTTAATTGTTGTGATGTACGAGGATTGAGTCGCCTTGCTCAAGACCGGAAATTACCTCTGGTATTCGATTCTGTCGAGTCGGTGTACGAATCCACCACTGAAGGAAAAGTAGGGGGCCAGGGCCACGCCGAGGCTTTTTCACTGCATGCATGCAAGCTGATCAATGGGTTCGGAGGGGGTTATGTCACCACTCAAGATGCCCAATTGGCTCATCAATTGGCATCACTGCGTCATTACGGTATGGACGAAAGCGGTAATGTGGTTCTTGCACACGGTATGAATGCCAGCATGAATGAGATGCATGCGGCTATGGCTTTGGCAAGTCTGGATGATGTCGAACAGCAAGTTTTACGTAACCAGAAACGCTACCGTGTTTATCAAAGCAAACTGGCGTATGTGCCGGGCTTACGTCTGGTAACGTTTGATGAACAACAGGACACAGCTTACAAGAATATCGTGGTGGAATTGCTCGACGATTGGCCTTTGTCACGTGAGGAGACAATCCGCCTACTGAATGCAGAACGAATTCTTGCACGAGCTTACTATTCACCTCCCTTGCATTGTAAGCCCATGGATTTTGCTTTTTTTGCCCCGCCACTTCCTGTTACCGAAAGGTTGGCAGACCGGTTTGTGAATTTGCCATGTGGCCATTTGGTTAGTGATGAGGACATCGGACATATCACGGATATGCTGGCCTTCATCGCTGCACAAGCAGAGCCAATCCGTGCTCTGCTGCGTAGTCAGGTGGTTTCATGAGTATCGGTTCATTTGCCCTGACTGGGGCGCTTCCTCTGTTCCGGAATCCGCTATGCTGTGGACAGAATCGATTCCCAGACCGAGAACGTTACCAGAAGGCTTTTGCGGGTGTTTTTGAACGCCAGTATTACAACAACAATGGCCCTTTGCACGAGCAACTGGAAGTAAGGCTGCAGACATTTTTCGGTGTTCGCCATGTCATTTGCACCAGTAATGCCATGCTCGGCTTGATGGTTACTCTAGATGCATTGCAATTGCGCGGGAAGGTGATTGTGCCGGCATTTGTTCATCCAGGCACCATTCAAGCATTGCTATGGGCTGGACTTGAACCGGTATGGTGCGATGTTGACCAACGAACCCATCACATCGATATAGCACAAGTGGTGGCGCTGATTGATGAAGGGGCGTCGGCTATCCTGGCTGTGAACTTGTGGGGAGGAGTTTGTGAGGTTACTCAACTGCAGCAGATTGCTGATGCCCACGGTATCAGACTGATTTTTGATTCGGCTCATGCTTTCGGTTGTACCCTTCCTGCTGGTAGGGTAGGCGGCTTTGGCGATGCTGAAATATTCTCCTTTCATGAAGATATGATTCTCGGGTCGGGGGATGGTGGCTGCATTGCCACCCACAATGATGAGTTGGCATTACGTGCTCGCAGTATTCGTCCGAGCTATGGACTGGAGCACCCGGTTCGTATCGTTCGCGTTGCCAATGCCAGATTGTCCGAAGCACAAGCCGCCATCGCTCTCATGAATCTCGATGATTTCCACACCCATCAGGCACATAACTGTGCGTTGCGCGCAGCCTATATTCGCGGGTTTTCATCGGGGATCGAGGGCGTGACACTCCATGAACCCTTGGGAGTGATTCAATCCAACTGGCAACAATTAATTGTGATCATCGATCCATTGGTCTATGGTTTGTCCCGAGATCAGCTCCTTGAAGTGCTGGCAGCAGAAAATGTATATGCTCGGCGAGGTTTTCCTCAGGGGGTTCATCTTGGGGCAGCAGGGAACTTGCCCAATGCCAGTTACCTATACGCTTCTTGTCTAGAGTTACCGCTGGGTGCGCAGGTTACGACCATGGATGTCGAACGATTGTGTGATCTTCTGGCGCGGATTCACTGCGAAGCATCCAGTCTGCGGAGTTTGGAATGACGCATAAACGCAGATTCGGCATCATGCAACCCTATTTTTTCCCCTATCTTGGACATTTTTCTCTGATCGCTGCTGTGGATGAATGGTTGGTTTTCGATATCACGCAGTACACGCCGAAAACATGGATGAATCGTAACCGTATTCTGCACCCGAACCAAGGATGGCAATATGTCAGCATCCCCTTGGCCAATGGCTCAATTTCCATAAAAACCTACGAAGCAAAGATTCTTGACCCCGTTGAAGCACGCAAAAATGTGCTGGGGAAATTGAGCCACTACAAGAGAAAAGCGCCTTATTACGACGCTGTGCTGAATTTGATTGACGAAACCTTCGATGACGGAGACGATTCCCTGGTGCGACTTGATGTCAGAGGACTTGCGGCAGTTTGTCGTTATCTGGATATTTCGTTTCACTATCGTATTTGTTCGGAAATGAATCTTGATTTGCCTGCTGCGTTGGATCCGGGTGAATGGGCGCTGGAAATCTGTAGTCGGCTTGGAGCGGGTGCTTATCTGAATCCCTCCAGTGGGAAGGCGTTATTTAACCAGACTCGCTTTGCTGAACGCGGGATTGATCTTCTCTTTGCCCAGCCCACAGAGTTCTCCTATCGCCCCATGGGGTACCATTATGAACCTTACCTGTCGATGCTTGACTTACTGATGTGGAATTCGCCAGATGTCGTTGCCCGTGCTGCAGACGAACAGGTCATCATTGAGATGGCTTTAGGCAATGAATGAGACTAGGAGATATCTGTTATGCCGGAAATATCGGTCATTCTGACCTCGTTCAATCACGAAAAATATATTGCCGAAACCATCAATAGTGTTTTGGCTCAAACTTTCAATGATTTCGAACTCATCGTCTGGGACGATTGCTCGACAGACGGGTCTTGGGACATCATTCAAAGTTACCGCGATCCGCGTCTCCGTCCGTTTCGCAATGAAGAACGTCGACGCGGATTCTACGGAATAAACCATGCTATCAGAGAAGTGGCGGAGGGTTCATACATCGCCATTCACCACTCTGATGATGTTTGGGAACCCCACAAGCTTGAGCGGCAGTACAGTTTTCTCCAAAAGCATGCGGAGATTGGTGCGGTTTTTAGCCATGCACGTGCCATCGGCGAGGACAGCCAGGTTCTTGATGACAACCAGCATTTTTATGCCCAGATATTTCAGCAGCCTAACCGCTCGCGATATCAATGGCTCAACCATTTTTTCTATGCTGGCAATGCGTTATGTCACCCGAGCGTGCTGATCCGTAAGACATGTTACGACGATTGCGGATTGTATAAAACCTGGTTGCCACAACTTGGTGATCTGGAGATGTGGATGCGTCTTTGTCTGAAATATGAGATCCATGTGCTTCAGGAACCCCTAGTGAGCTTTCGTGTTCGCGACAATGAAGCCAATGCCAGCGGAAATCGCCCGGAAACGCGCATACGTCATGCTAACGAATCGTTGATTTTGCTTGAAAACTATCGTCAATTGAACGATATCGAACAACTCATCAAAGTATTTCCAACCGCAGTTCAGTTTCGACGTGGGAGCAACAGTGATCCACTGTTTGCCCTAGCCATGACCGCGTTGACGGAACAAACCGCTCTCTGGCACAAGCAATTTGGCCTGAGCCTGCTGTATGAACTGGTTGGCGATGTCGCGGCGTCTTCCCGATTGAAGCAGTATTACCAGTTTGACTATCGAACATTGATCCCCCTCAGCGGAAAATATGCGGTATTTGGAGACGCGCTTTCGGCGGGTTCAGTCGCTGAAAGCAAGGCAACACCGCCCCTCCAGCCATGGTTGGAATCTGTCCGCTGGTCACCCTGCGAGCAACAATGGGCCGAGGAGGTCATTGCGCAATGGCCGCCCTTTTCCTGTGAGTTTGTACTGGTCAAACGCCACGAGGCCGATTCTGCTTCCCAGACTGTCGCCAGTTTGCACCATCAATGGATGACTACACGCTGGCAAGTGATGACATTGGACGCTTCATTGGTCCAGAGTCTCAATCAGGTTATGTTGCAAGGCGACAGCGAATGGATTGCGGTAGTTGACGCTGGGGATGTTTTGGCGCCAGACGCCACGTTTCGTTTGGCACAGGCTGTTCGTCAGCATCCTGAATGGCAGATCATCTATTCGGATGAAGATACGATCTCTGCCGAGGGTCAACACACTCAACCGCATTGCAAACCTGATTTCAATCTGGATCTTTTGCGGAGCATGCCCTACACCGGCAGCGTGATATTGATTCGCCGAACATTGTTTTCTGAGCTGGGCGGTTTTGATCCTCAGTTTGCGGGTGCGGAGGAGTACGACTTTATGCTGCGCGCTTGGGAAAAGACCGGTCATGGGGGTATGGGTCATGTGCCTGAAGTGCTCTACCACCGCCGCCAGGATAGCGTCGGTCGCATGCCCCTGAGCATGGAGCAAATTCTGCATTCCTGCGAGCAGTCTCTGGTCTGTCATCTGGAGCGCCTGCGGATTCGTGCCAGCGTACTGCGCGGACCTTTCCCTCCTGCGATGCGCGTGCGCTACGAACTGGAACGTACGCCACTGGTCTCGATTATTGTTCCGTCGCGCAATCAGTTGCCGCTGCTGTGTCGTTGTCTGGAATCCATCATTGAAAAAACCCGCTATCCGGCCTATGAAATCATCGTGGTGGATAATGGCAGCGATGATGGGGAAACCTGCGCCTATCTTGACCTACTTGAGCAGCACCCCGAGGCGTCTGGCAATCGCATTCGAGTATTGCGCCATCCGGGAGAATTCAATTTCTCGGCCATGAATAATCGTGCTGCTGAAATCGCCGCCGGGGAACTGTTGTTGCTGTTGAATAACGATACCGGGGTACTTCACGAAGATTGGCTGGATGAAATGGTGGGGCATGGATTGCGCCCGGAAGTCGGTGCAGTGGGGGCCAAACTGCTTTTTCCCAACGGCAAGATCCAGCATGCCGGAGTGGTTCTGGGCATGAGAGGGACCGCAGATCACCCCTATATTGGGCATGAGGGCAATTCTCCCGGTCATTTCGGTCGCGCACAACTGACGCAAAACCTCTCGGCAGTGACGGGTGCCTGTCTGTTGGTACGCAAGTCCCTGTATCACCAACTGGGAGGACTGGATGAGTCAAAATTTAAGGTTTCCTACAACGATATTGACTTCTGCCTGAAGATCAGAGAAAGCGGTTATCTGATTGTCTGGACACCTTGGGCCATTCTGTTACACGAGGGCTCGGCCAGTCAGAAAGGGGGGGTCGAAGTTCAGTTGGAAGGAGAAAAACTTGAGCGGTTCCAGAATGAGCAGTCGGAGTTCACCCAACGCTGGTTGCCGCAGTTGCCCTTCGATCCGGCTTACAATCGCCATCTCAGTTTGTGCAATACCGATGTCCTGCTCGAAGATCAGGTTCCTTTGACTTGGGAACCCAGTTGGCGGCCCCGGCCCCGCATTCTGGTTCACCCAGCCGATCGTTATGGTTGTGGCGAATATCGTGTGATCGCCCCCATGCGCGCCCTGCGCAACGCCGGCATGGTACAGGGATGGGAAACCTCGCGCTACTTCAACACTGCAGAAATTGCCCGCTTCATGCCGGACAGTATGGTATTTCAGCGGCCTTTCGATGAGGCTCAGTTTACTTTGTTGGAGCGTCAACACAAGTTGATCAAAACTTTCCGCATTCTTGAGCTTGACGATTTGATGACCAACTTACCGGTTAAAAGCGTTCATAAGACGCATATCTTTAAGGATATGCCTAAACTCATGCGCCGGGCCGCCTCCTTATGCGATCGTTTGGTGGTATCGACCGAGCCCTTGGCCCAAGCCTACCAAGGGCTGGTGGGAGATATTCGAGTTCAATCAAACTATTTGGATAATGGAACTTGGGATGCCCTCAAGCCTCAACGGCGCAACAATCCTCGTCCGCGTGTCGGCTGGGCTGGCGGGATCGGTCATACGGGAGATCTTGAAATGATCGTTGATGTGGTGCGCGATCTGGCCCACGAGGTGGAATGGATATTTTTTGGCATGTGTCCCGAGGTACTGATGCCTTATGTGAGTGAGATCCATACGGGTGTGGCCTTGTCAGAATACCCGACCAAGTTGGCCAGTCTGGATTTTGATTTGGCCATTGCTCCCTTGGAGGATAATGCGTTCAATCGCGCCAAAAGCGCACTAAAATTGCTGGAATATGGCATTTTGGGGTACCCGGTCATCTGCTCAGACATCATTCCCTATCAAAATAATATTCCCGCAAGACGAGTCGCCAACCGTTACCGCGATTGGGTTAAGGCCATTCGTGAATGGATCGCGGACCGCGAAGCCTTGGCAAAGGCGGGGGACGAAATTCGTGAACACATCAGGACACACTGGATGCTGGAAGATCATCTGGACGACTGGCTCAAAGCCTGGCTGCCATGACATTTTCCCTCCTGGAGGAGGGCTTGACGCAAGCACTCAGGGATGACTGATAAATAAGCCAGTGAACATTAAACCAGATCCACAGCATCGTCGTGCCCTTGTTCTATTGTCCTGCGCGGCTTTTGCGAGCGCGGCTTCGGCCCGTCTGTGTGACCCCATGTTGCCCCATTTGGCCCATGCCTTTTCTGTCCCCCAGCCAGAAACAGCGCGTGTGGTATCGGCCTTTTCGTTGGCTTATGGTGCATTGCAGGTGTTCTTTGGTCCTTTGGGGGACCGTGTGGGGAAATATCGCCTGATCGCGTTTACCACCCTTTTGTGTACCGTGGGGAGTGTCGGGGCGGCTTTCGCCGATTCATTATCATTTCTGGTGTTTTTTCGGTTTTTGACCGGAGCATTTTCTGCCGGAATCATTCCCCTGTCCATGGCCTGGATCGGTGACACCATTGCTTACGATAACCGTCAGGCGGTGTTAGCGCGATTTTTGAGTGGGCAGATCATCGGGGTTATCGGGGGCCAATTCATTGGTGGGGTGTTCACCGATCATCTGGGGTTTCGTTGGGCATTTGGTTTCATGGCCTTGGCCTATGGATTGATCGGCGGGGCGGTGTTATGGGAATCGCGGGTCAATGTCGCCACCTACCATCCCCCACGGGATGGTGGCGTTCATGCAGGGATATGGGCTCAGAGTGCTGTGGTGTTGCGCTCGCCATGGGCCAGAGTCGTGTTGTTGACCGTGTTTGTCGAAGGAGCTTCGGTATTTGGCCCATTGGCGTTTATTCCCAGCTATCTGCATCGGCATTTCGGGCTGTCTCTGACAGGAGCCGGGGCCTTGATGGGGGCGTTTGGCCTCGGTGGGTTTTCATATATTCTCTTTGCTCGGCAGTTTGTCGGACGCTTGGGTGAAACGGGTCTGACTCGGTGGGGGGGGGTGCTCATAGGAGTGGCTTGGTTAGTCCTGGCCTTCAGTGTTTCCTGGGGATGGGCGATCCTCACCTGTTATTTGATTGGGTTAGGATATTACATGCTGCATAATACGTTACAGATCAATGCTACACAGATGGCACCGCAGGTGCGGGGAACAGCCGTATCATTGTTTGCCTCATCGTTTTTTTTGGGTCAATCTCTGGGAGTCATGTTGTCGGCATGGTGGCTGGAGGGATACGGCCAGAGGTCACTTTTTGCGACGGTGGCCCTGATATTGCCTGTGATTGGTACCTTGTTCTCCAGGGCGTTGCAACGAAAACAGCGAGAAGGGTAACGACAATCGGATCTGTCCTTTACCACTGGGGGTTGGGCAGTTCCTGAAATACGCGGCGCAGTTGTTCTCCCCAGCGACTGCGGATCATCTCAAAGTACAGATTATGTTGGTCGATAGAGACATGTTGCTGGACTTGCAGAGCGTCCTTGCGGTAGTAGAGCAAGTCTAGGGGAAGTCCTACGGATAGATTGCTACGGATGGTAGAATCCATGGAAATCAATGCGCATTTGGCGGCTTCATCCAGTCCGACTCCAGAACGTATCACGCGATCCAGAATGGGTTTTCCGTATTTGGCTTCACCAATCTGAAAATACGGGGTATCTCGAGTGGCCTCAATAAAGTTGCCTGCCGAGTAAATAGTGAACAGGCGGGGTGATTCTCCGGCAATTTGCCCTCCCAGGATGAGGGTCGGATTGAATTCAACACCAAATTCCTTGAGGGACTCTGCATCCCGGTGGTGTACCTCCCGCACGGCTTCGCCCACCAAAGTGGCCGCATCGAAAAGGCTGGTGACATTCAGTAGGTGCGGTGCCGATTTGTCAGGGGAGATCTTTGCCTTGAGAACGTTGACGATGCCCTGACCGATGGCCAGATTCCCTGCCGTGAGCAGGACCAGAACCCTATCTGCGGGGACATCCCAAAAAGTCATTTTACGAAAGGTATTGATTTGATCCATTCCCGCATTGGTGCGCGAGTCAGAGAGAAAGACCAAACCTTCATCCAGAAGAATACCAATGCAATAAGTCATAAATCAGGCCAGTGTTATTGTTGAAGGAATTGCAGGTGCTGGTCCACCTGTACGGTGGCACTCATGATTTCCTGTCCCCCTCCATGTCGTATGCCACGAACTGGGCAGGCGTCCAGATAATCACGACCGACGGCGAGTCGGCAGTAAGCCGAATTGGTGAAACGTGCATGGGTGGCATCACAGGATAACCAACGTTTTCCATTCCACGCGTCCATCCAGGCGTGGCTTGATATGTGTCCTTCATCTCCCGTATACAAATAGCCGCTCACGTAGCGCGCCGGAATTCCTGCGGCACGACAGCAGGCAACCATCACCTGAGCATGATCTTGGCATACCCCAAATCCTTGTGCCCAAGTCTCTGCGGCGCTGCATTCCACCCCCGTGGAACCGGATCGGTATTCAATGCGGGTTTGCGTAGCCAGCATCAGCGCTTCCAATGCAAGTTCAAAATGGGGATTCCGCAGATATTCTACCGCCAGTTTCTCCATGTCGGGGGAGGCACGGGTCAACGGAGTTTCTTGCAAGTATGCCAGAACGGATAAGCGGCCATCATCTTCCAGCCATTCGCCGGCACTCTCGAGCATTTCCACCCAACCTTCTGCCAGAATGTGAATATCCTCATGGGGTTGTTCCAGGGTAAGAATATGACTCAAATTACCGTAGGCATCGGTTTGAGGATTCCTGCTTCCAGGGGTAGACAAGCGCCACTCGCGCACACGGGTGGCGCCTTCCTGACGCGGTGTGAGTCTCAGGGCCTGGATGCTGTATTGCACAGGATGGTCATAATGGTAATGGGTTTCATGGTGTATGTGGAGAAACATGGCGTCTCCCTTTTTTAGTGTTGTGGGATCAGAAAATCATGCGCAATCCTGTCGGACAGTTTGGCCACACGTCCGACAAAATGGACAAGAAACTCATGCAACCCCTGTTTAAAAATTTCCTCGACCTGACCGAAATGCAGTGTTGCATGCAACAGGCCAGCACGACGTTCGGTTTCACCTGAACTGCGGTTGCTGACACGAGACAGAATTTCAGTGACTTCGTTAAGACATTTGTGTAGGGAGCGTGGCATGTCTTCCCGCAAAATCACCAGTTCTGCCACCCTCAGGGGAGTGATCCTGTCATGATAGACGCGGCGGTAAACTTCAAATGCGGAGATGGTTCTCAGGAGGGCGCTCCACTGGTAATAGTCTCCCGCCATATCCACCGGAGTCTCGGATCCCAATAAACGAGTGGCTTGTACATCCAGAATCCGCGCAGTGCTATCGGCGCGTTCCAGGTAAGTGCCCAAACGGGCGAACCATAAAGCTTCATCCTGCAGCATCGTCCCCAGCGTGACGCCGCGAGATAAATGGGAACGGAATTTGACCCATTCCAAAAACGGACCCGCTTCGCTGCTGGTCATTACGGAAGGGCTGGTATCTCGCAGTTTGAGCCAAGTGTCATTGAGCGTTTCCCACAGCTCCGAAGTGAGTGTCCCGCGAACTGCGTGTGCGTTTTCACGGGCTGACTGAAGACAGCGGAAGATGGAAGAGGGGTTCTCCTTGTCAAACCCCATGTAGGTCATCACTCCCGTGGAAGAGACCTCGCCATATTTAGTGCGGTAGCCCGATTCCGTGCCCATGATGGCCAATGCAGCAGCCCAACCTGGGTCGTTGGCACCCATTCCGCCATACAGCAGTGACATGCGGTAAGTGACATCGAGCAGGCGTGCCAGGTTTTCCGCCCGCTCGGTGTAGCGGGCCATCCAGTAGAGATGATCAGCGGTTCTCGAGAGCATGGTCAGTCCTCCAGTACCCAGGTATCTTTAGTGCCCCCTCCTTGGGAGGAATTCACCACCAATGACCCTTCGGTGAGAGCTACCCGTGTCAGTCCGCCAGGAACAATGCGAATTTCTTTCCCGGAAATGACAAAGGGGCGCAGGTCGATGTGGCGAGGGGCTATTCCTTGATCCACATAGGTGGGACAAGTGGACAGGGATAAGGTGGGTTGAGCGATGTATTTCTCTGGGGTGCTCAGCAGGCGTTGGCGGAACAACTCTATTTCCTCACGGCTGGCAGCCGGCCCCACCAACATGCCATAACCGCCTGATCCATGAACTTCCTTGACCACCAGTTCAGGAAGATGGGCCAGCACGTGGGATAAATGTTCGGGGTTTCTCAGATCCCACGTGGGCACATTGTTGAGTATGGGTTCCTCCCCCAGATAGAATCGCACCATTTCTGGCACATAGGGATAAATGGATTTGTCATCGGCCACTCCGGTACCGATGGCGTTGGCCAACGTAACCCGTCCGGCACGATACACAGACAGTAGCCCAGGGACTCCTAGCATGGAGTCTTGGCGAAAGGCGAGAGGATCGAGAAAGTCGTCATCCAGTCGTCGATAAATGACATCTACTCTGCGCGGACCCTGAGTGGTTCGCATGAAAACCCGCTCTTCGCTGACAAACAGGTCCTTGCCTTCGACCAATTCGATGCCCATCTGCTGGGCCAGAAAGGCATGTTCGAAATAGGCGGAGTTAAAATGTCCGGGCGTCAGGAGAACCACAGAGGGATTGGTGACACCGATGGGAACGACGGAGCGCAGTCCCTCCAGCAGGGCATCGGGGTAATGCTCCACCGGAGCCACATGATATCGGGCAAAGAGTTCCGGAAACAGGCGCATCATCATGCGCCTTCCTTCCAGCATATAAGATACCCCTGAGGGAACCCGCAGATTGTCTTCTAATACGTAAAATTCTCCTGCCCCTGCGCGCACCAGATCGATGCCCGCCACATGAGCGTATACGCCTCCGGGGACATCGACTCCCTGCATTTCCGGGCGGTACTGCAGGTTACGCAGTACCTGGTTTTCCGGGATGCGCCCTGCGCGTAATATGTCTTGCCCATGGTAGACATCCCATAAAAAAGCATTCAGGGCCTGAACTCGCTGGCGCAGTCCTTTATCCAGCAGTTTCCATTCTTCCGGAGGAAGAATGCGCGGAATGGGGTCAAAAGGAATTAACCGTTCCTTCCCCTGGGTTTCGCCATATACGGCAAAGGTGACTCCCAGTCGGTGAAATACGAGTTCGGCTTCAGCACGTTTGCGCCCTAGGGTCCCTTCCTCCAGGCTGGACAGCCATCGGGACAACTCGGAATAATGAGCCCGAGTGGTTGCGGCATCTGCAGTCATTTCATCGTAGAACAGTTTTCCACCCATGGTATTTACCCCTTATCCTGAGGGTAGGAGCAAAAACCATGCCGCAACTCTTTGGCCTTACATGGTGAAATCCGCACCAATTTGTCGCATTTGCCCTAGGGGGTGCTCCGTTGTAAGGCAATCCTTGCAATGCGTACTCAAACATGACTGACCACGATCTTATCCGGTATGAGCAACGCTTGCGTTGCCGGTTCGGAGCCTTCCGCTCCGTCTGTTTGACTCCTTCTTGGCGCAAGTTTGGTTCTGAACTCGCCCAAGAAAGAGAATGCGCGGACAAGTGTTCGATCAGGATCAGCGGTGTCTTAACAGAGCTTCATATTGCCCGATGGGCACGGGCTTGCTGAACAAGAAACCTTGATAGTGAACACACCCTTTTTTCAAAAGTTGTTCCAGTTGTTTCTCTGTCTCGACCCCTTCGGCTATGACATCAAGGTTTAGGCTGTGTGCGATGGCAATGATGGCCCCAATGATCGCCATGCTGTTGGTATCGGTGGAAATATCATGCACGAACGATTGATCGATCTTGAGTTCGTCAATCGGGAGTCGCTTCAGGTATTGCAGGGATGAATAGCCGGTACCAAAATCATCTAGGGAGAACAGCACCCCCAGTTTTTTCAAACGTGTCATGGTGGCAATCACACTCTCAATGTTTTCAAGTAGCATGCTCTCGGTGAGTTCCAGTTTGATTTGACTCGGACGGATGGCATGGCGTTCCAGCGCTGTTTCCACTCGATCTGCGAAGTCGCTTTGACGGAATTGCTTGGCGCTGACATTTACGGACAGAATCAGATTCTGTGTCAGTTCATCGTGTTGCCACCGGTTGATTTGACTGCAGGCCTCGTCCAAGACCCATTCGCCGATGGCGAATATCAGACCGGATTCTTCTGCCAAAGGAATGAAATCCGAGGGATAAATCAGACCTTGGTCCGGATGCATCCAGCGAATCAAAGTTTCCGCGCCTAAAGGCCGGTTTGATTGATCTACCTGAATTTGGAAATAAAGGAGGAGTTGATGGGTATCCAGTGCTTTGCGCAAATCGCTTTCCAGCAGGGCGTGGGCATTGACCGTATCCTGCATGGATTGGTCGAAGAAGCATAACCGGTTTCGCCCCATCTTCTTTGCTTGATACATGGCGATATCTGCTTGTTTCAACAGAATTTCGTAGTCCTGGTCAAGGGCGTTGAACAAGGTTGCGCCGATACTGGTGGTGCTGTGGCATCGATGCTGGGCAATGGAATAGGGTTGGTTGAGATTCGACAGGATCTTTTGGGCAATGATTTCCAACTGTCGTGCGGCTTCAGGGGCTTTATCACTCAGGTTTTCCAGCATGACCACAAACTCATCCCCGCCCAGGCGCGCAACAGTGTCGCCTTCGCGCACACAGGATTCAAGGCGTTGAGCCACCTGTTCCAGTAACATATCGCCAATGCCATGTCCCAGCGTATCGTTGAGTGTTTTGAAATCATCCAGATCAAGGAATAACAGAGCCCCTTGTCTTCCGCTACGGGCACTGGCTACCAAGGCTTGTTTGAGTCGGTCCTGAAGAAGTCTGCGGTTGGGCAGACGAGTCAGCAGGTCGTAATAGGCCAGGTGCCTGATTTCATCAGCAGCTTCCCGGCTCAAGGTAATGTCGGTAATGGTACCCACATAATTGGTGGTCACTTCTTTTGCGTTTTTTACAGCAGTAATCATGAGGTGTTCAGGGTATATTTCACCATTTTTTCGTTTGTTCCAAACTTCCCCTTCCCAGAAACCCTTGTTTAATATACTGCTCCACATCAGTTTGTAAAAATGCGCATCCTGACGACCGGATTGAAGAATGCGTGGATTATTTCCGATGACTTCTTCCGGGATATAACCGGTGATATTGCAGAATGCCTTATTGACCTGCAGAATGGTGCCGTTGGCATCGGTAATAATTATCCCTTCCTGAGATTCAAATGCCGTGGCGGCAATTCGTAATTTCTGATCGATGTTTTTGTGATCGGTAACATCCTGTACGGTTCCCAGAATTTTCTGAGGATTTCCATATCCATCCAATTCCAGTCTTCCCAGTCCGTGGATCCACCTGATGGTGTTATCGTTTGGGCGGACAATACGATACTCTTTGTCAAACACCTCGCGATTGCCGAGCACGTTGTTTTTGAAATAGTCATGCATCATCAATCGATCGTCGGGGTGAATCAGCGCCTCCCAGCCGGCAATGGTGCGATCATAGTCATCAGTGATACCAAATAACTTATCCAATATCTCCGTACCGTTCCACTTCCCCGTCTGAATTTTTAGAACATAGCTGCCCAGACTGGCAATGGTGTGGGAATCCCTGAGCAGTTTTTCGCTCTCTCGCAACGCGTTAAACGCCACATTACGCTCGGTCACATCGGTCAGCGCAATTCGCACGACCGAGTCCAACCCTTCCCTGATCTGAGGCAAACACTCTAGGTGACCGTAAAAGGTGGTATCTGCTCGCCGGAGCATTAACTCGATCGTCAGGCCGGTATTGCTTTTTAAAATGCTTGCAAAATGACGATGCCAAAAATCTCGATCAGGAATATCAATCAGATTCACAAAGTGGGCATGATGCAGTTTGTAACGATCTGCTCCAAACAGCGAGGCACCTGCAAGATTGATTTTGTCAATGATTCCATTCTGATTGAGAATGATGTAGCCAATGGGAGCAAAGTCAAATAAATCAATGTAATTGTTCCGCGCTTCTTCCAAGGCAATTTGGGCGGCTCTCAATTCTTCATTCTGTATTTCCAGTTCAATTTGATGCACTTGAAGTTCATGCAGAATTTTCGGAAGATTGAGGTCGATATTTTTAGGCCGAGTTTCCAATGGGCGAGTTTTAACTAGGGGTGTTATCTCGCTATGCGGCTTTACTGTTCTTTTTCGGGAAATCATGGCATATTTAGAGGTCTATCTAATTGACCGCAGGTGATTTAGGCCGCTTCTCGGGTGAGGATCCAATAGCCAGCCCCCTGACCCAATGCCACATTGTCTGTGAGTGTACTCTAAAAGCTTGAAAAATAATTCGTTTTATTGGATTGTTACCGAGGTACGGGGGGCCGTTCAAAAATTTGGCGATAGTGCATTAGTGAAAACCCTGAGCTCAAAAAGTGAATGTTTTTATCATGACCGCAGTGAGTCGTGTGCTTCGTACCAACCCTTGGAGCCATTGACAACTTTCACCACCAGCAACATGGCAGGGACTTCAACCAGGACACCCACGACGGTTGCCAGAGCCGCGCCTGACTCAAAGCCAAACAGGCTGATGGCGGCGGCTACTGCCAGTTCAAAGAAGTTGGACGCGCCGATCAAGGCTGAAGGGCAAGCAATACAATGTTTTTCGCCCACCCAGCGGTTGAGTCCGTAGGCCAGTGCGGAATTGAAAAATACCTGAATGAGAATGGGGACGGCCAATAAGGCGATCACCAGGGGTTGGGCAATAATGGCTTTTCCCTGAAAAGCAAAGAGCAGAACCAGGGTTGCCAGCAAGGCTCCAATGGACCAGGGGCCGATGCGTTGCATCGCCGTCTCAAAAGCGGTTGTACCTCTGCGCAATAAGGATTTGCGCCAAAGTTGGGCAAGAATGACCGGAAAGACAATATACAGAACGACGGAGGTCAGCAGGGTGGCCCAGGGTACGGATATGGCCGAAATGCCGAGAAGCAATCCCACAATCGGAGCAAACGCCACTACCATGATGGCATCGTTGAGTGCCACCTGGGATAAGGTAAATAAGGGGTCCCCACCAGACAGGCGGCTCCAGACAAAAACCATGGCGGTGCACGGTGCTGCAGCCAGTAAAATCAAGCCGGCGGTGTAACTGTCGAGTTGGTCTGCCGGCAGCAGAGGGGCAAACAGGTGGCGAATAAAGAGCCAGCCCAGGAAGGCCATGGAGAAGGGCTTGACCAACCAGTTGACGAACAGGGTGACGCCGATGCCCCGCACATGCTGGCGTACTTGATGCAGTGCTGCAAAATCCACCTTTACCAGCATGGGAATGATCATCACCCAGATGAGAAACCCTACGGGTACATTAACCTGCGCAATTTCCATCTGCCCAACGACGTGGAATACCTGCGGCAATGCTTGCCCCAAGACGACTCCCGTCACAATACAGAGAAACACCCAAAAAGTCAGATAGCGTTCAAAGAAGCTCATGGAGTTTTCCGGAAATAACAAACAGATCAGGCGACCAGGGTGCCAATTCGCGCGAGTTCGGCGGAGAGTTTTGCTGGGTCTTGCGCCAAATCCTGAAGGGGCAATGCCAAAAATGCTTCGATGCGGAGCCGCAAAATCTTGTATGCCGTCATGAAGGCGGCACGAATTTCGTTGTCATTGCCGGTCACATGAGCAGGGTCTTCTACACCCCAATGGGCACGTAGGGCAGTGCCGAGATAGGTGGGGCAAGTTTCTCCCGCAGCGTTGGCGCATACCGTGATCACGATGTCAGGTATGGTGGGCAGCTGGTCCCACGACTTGCTGAGATAGCCTTCCGTGGAAATGCCTTCACTGGCCAGTAAAGCCAGGGAGCGGGGGTGGATTTTCCCCGTCGGTTGGCTTCCAGCACTCATGGCTCTCCATCCGTGGGGTGCCAGGTGGTTGAAAGTGGCTTCGCCAAGAATTGACCGGCATGAGTTGCCGGTGCACAGAAAGAGGACATTCATGGTTCAGGGTTCTCTGGGGTTGAAGGACAAGGCACGGTGTCTGCAACGGAGCATAACGAGATGGGGCGTAAATCAGCGCACTCCTCGGGACGACCGGAGCAGCATTCTGCCGTGAGGTAGGCGATCAATTCGAGCATCAGCGGGAGGTTGGCCCGATAGCGCTGGAACCGCCCTTCCTGCGCTACTGTGAGCATCTTTGCATGGGTCAGTGCTTTGAGATGAAAGGATAAGTTCGTCGATGGCACATGGAGTGTGGAGGCGATTTCACCGGCCACCATTCCGGAAGTTCCCATTTTGACCAGCAACCGGTAGATCTCCAGCCGTAGGCCAGAGGCGAGGGATTCAAAGATCGCGGTGGCAATGTCTCTTTCCATATTTCAATTATACAACAATATTTGAATCAATATAAGTGCCGAACCACGGTCATGGGAGTCAAGAAAAGCCAAGGCGTCAAGGTATTTGACCGAAGCCTTTCTTGTACGTACCATAAAACCGTTTCCAATGCTGGATAAGGCGCGACAACATGACTCTGTTCGATGATCTTGGTTTCCGATGGGACAGATCGGAGGTGCCAACTTCCATTCCGGTTCATTCGATGGATCGAGTCTGTTTCCGCTTACATAAGATGCTCCCTGAGTTTGTTTGGGATGCATCGGTACTGGAAGGTAATCCTTTTACCTTCCCCGAGGTCAAGACCCTACTGGATGGCGTGACCGTCGGCGGACGTAAGATTTCCGATCAGGAGCAAATCCTGAATCTGGCAGAAACCTCAAAGCGCCTGCTGGCGATGGTCAGGAGCAATGAGTTCTCTCTGTCCAAGTCTGTGTTCACTGAACTCAATGGTATGGTTGTCCGCAAGGAAGCTTTGGAATGGGGCGTATTCCGTGGCGAAGGTCACGAGCAGCACTATACCCCGGATGTCGGCCTTGGCGAGCATGGTCGTTATACCCCATTGCCGACGTTGCCTAGTGCGCCGGAACTCAACCGGGTGTTCCGCGAAGGTGTGGCTGCTTTGCACGAGTGCAAACCGTTTGAGCGGGCAGCGGCTTTCTTCCTGTTTGGCGCTTTGCAGCAATTTTTCTTTGACGGCAATAAGCGCACATCGCGTTTCATGATGAATGGCATACTCATGTCACATGGCATGGATGCCATCAGTGTTCCCGCAGCCAAGGCACAGGAGTTCAACGAGAAGATGGTGCACTTCTATCTCTCGAAGGATGCAACCGAGATGATGATCTTCCTCGCAGGCTGTCATCCGGCAGCAGAGGCAATTCAGCAGTTCGGAGGAAGATCGCAATCTCTATGATCGACGCTTACGCAGGTGAAAGCTCATGCCAGGATGGGACAGATTTAAGTTGCAGCGTGGTCTTGACGGACTTTTGCTCGTCACCCAGAAGGCGAGAGGGTGTCGGCGATGCCGAAGTCCATCAGATGCCATCCCATAGACGGCGTATGAGCACTGCAAATAACTTATCGCCAAATGTGGTCGTAACTTCGCCGTCGTACAAAACAACCCCTCCAGCAAAGCGATCCCCTGCGCTTTCCTTCAGTTTAGCAACCCACGAAAATCCTTTGTCGTTACCGTAGCAGCTGCTTTCACTTCAACACCGGCCACTCGCTGGTCACTTCCTTCCAGTATGATGTCCACCTCTGCACCATCCTTATCCCGGAAGTGATAAAAAGCGATCGGGTCATCGCGCCAACTTGCATGGCGGCTCAACTGAAAAGGTGATGCCAGATCGGCCACAGTGAGCAACCTCGCCGTCTGTCAGGCTGCCAGTGTAAGCAAACGTGGCAACACGTGAATTGGGGTTGGAACTATTGAAGGGTCGACCGACCGATGTATTGATCGTGGATCTGGGGCTACCCGATGGTACCGGCATTGATGTGATCCAGGAGGCAAATATTCTCTGGCCGCAATGCAATATTATGGTCAGCCCCATGTTTGGGGATAAGTAACATGTGATGCAATCCCTGTATGCTGGGGCATCTGGCTATTTGATGAAAGACCGCGAGCCGGAAAAAATTGGTTTCGGAAATTCGCAACCTTCAGGCGTGGGGGCTCTTCGCTATGGGTATCCTCCACCTTCATTTTTTCCGGTGTTTGAACCCGGATCGCGAATTCACCGGTAAAGAATTGTTCAAGCATGTCGATAGAGCCTTGTATCGAGACAAAGCCGAAGGACACAACACGGTTCGCTTCTTATTCTGATAGTGGAAGAATCGGAATTAATTGTGGTCATTGTCGAAGGTGTGGAAAATGTGAATAGCAATTGATTTTCCTCAGTCAATATGGGTGTTACGCCCATCAAGGTTATCTGTTCTTTGACATCCTCCCCCAGCTAAAGCAAGGGGATTCCTACGGCGCTCAAGCAGAGGCTGCTTGAGTCACTTCGGTGGGTTCCTGCTTCACGGAACGGCC
>JAAGNR010000082.1 GCA_010435995.1 Ferrovum sp.
ACGCAGCACCCATCCCCCAAGCCGCGCCATCTCCTTCACCGCCTCCGCGCCAGCCGCCACCATCACCACCCCGCCAGCCATCTGCGTGGGCCGAACCCACCAGCGCAAACCCCATCAATACCGCAATCATGGACCTTTTCATCATGTGTTCTCCCTGTTCATCACGTACTTTCCTATCAAAACGCCCAACATTCATCGAGGGTTGACGCTGATTCTGCTTCATGGTCGCAGTATCATGTGCCCACTGCCTTATGCCCACCTTAAGCCCCTAGCTGTCTGCCTGACAGAGCAGCTTCGCCATGGGGTATATCATACAGGTACAAAGTCCTCTGCCCGTCACTGGCTGCATATTGACTCGAAAAATGAGTATCTGGCACCACAAAACTGTTGCTGACAAATACGCTTCCCTCTGGCATTTCCTGTGCCACCTTCTGCCACAGACGAGACATGGGTACGGGCGACAGAAAGGCATACACCATATCCGCATGGGACAACGACACTGGCCAAAAGCTGCGTAACAAAATTTTACAATTTGGCAAACCCTGACTGCGGATTTTCCCCAAGAGCCACGGGAGGGGAGCAACCTCATAACCCATACATTCCACCTCAGGAAACTGCCGCGCCACAGCCACCAATACCGACCCCGTCCCACATCCCAAATCGACGAAACAGCGGGGTGAGCGTTCGCCCACCACTTCCTTCAGGACTGAGAGAGTGGCGTGATTGGTCAAGAAAAGCGGCACCCGACTACGAAAAGTATTCCAATACACCAACAACAGGATCACAAACAAGGATCCATACCAGAGGGGCGAAACTCGCCATTGCACCAACCCCAAGGCTGCCGGCAGAAACCCGAGATGCAGAGGCAGCCACCACCGGGGAGCACGCCATAATAGATTGAGAATAGCAGCCAGCACGCCTTGAGCCAGGGCCAGCAGAAAAATGGCTGGCATCGTCACGAACCCTGCTTTCACCAACCCCAGCAGTAATAACGCACTGACCAGCTGAATGACAAAAAATCGGTACATGGTTTCTACCCGTTAATATCCCATTCCCCTTGGAAACAACCGTCAAACCCATCCCCATGGCGGCAATATTCACGCCCGTCGAGGGAAGATTCAGAAAGTCCCCACAGGACTGCGCTGACCCTCGTGCCAACGATACAGGGTAATGGAACCTCCTGCCAGATCACCGTGAGGATCAAAATGGATGGTAGCAGTCACTCCGGGATAAACGATGGATTTAAGTTGCGGCAAATAGCGCTCCGGTGCCGCCGAATCAGCCGCCTTCATGGCCGCAATCAATACACTCACCGCATCATAGCTATAAGGAGCGTAGTCCTGAATATCGCCATACTGAGCGGTGAAACGACGCTTGAAGTCGCGCCCCCGAGGCATTTGTTCCAAAGGCACCCCAGGCAGACTGCAATATCCCCCTTCAGACGCCGCACCCGCAAGGTGAGCAAAATCCGCCGAACAGCCCCCATCCCCCGTAAGAAATATGGCCGGTATTTCCAACGCATGAAGCTGTTTGACCAAGGAACCGCTCTGCGCATCCATGCCCCCAAAAAAAATCACCTGGGGTTGGCGCGCCTTGATGCGCGTCAGAATGGCAGAAAAATCCGTGCTGTGGTCATCGGTATGTTCCCGCAGGAGAATCTCCCCACCACTGGCTTTAACCGCTTTTTCGAACTCGTCGGCCAAACCTTGACCGTAAGCGGTGGCATCATCGATCACGGCAACTGTCCTTGCCTGGAGATTGCGTACGGCAAACCGACCCAAAACTTGCCCCTGCTGCTGGTCATTGGCCATAACCCGAAAAGCCGTGGCAAAGCCCTGATGGGTATATTTGGGATTGGTTGCCGAGGGAGAAATCTGCGGGATTCCTTCGTCCGCATAAATCCGTGACGCCGGTATGGTGGTCCCTGAGTTGAGGTGCCCCACCACGCCATTGATGCCATCATCTACCAGTTTTTGAGCGACCACGGTAGCCGTGCGTGGATCAGCGGCATCATCCTCGCTGATCAATTCAAAACGAACTTTTTTCCCGGCCAGATAGATTCCCTGAGAATTGGCATCGGCAATCGCCAGACGAGCCCCATTCTCGTTGTCCTTACCCAAATGTGACTGTGGCCCAGTCAGGGGGGCTACGGAACCGATGCGCACCACCTGTTCCTGATCACTCACTGGGGCTTTGCCACATCCCCCCACGGCCAAAACAATGAGCAACACCCCTCCTCCTCTCCACAGCGATGGGAAACTCCACTGCGGAGAGCACAAGAGAGGTGACCTCTTCTGCTGCCTTAGCGGGACAACACCCATTTCACCAGAGTCTTAATATCCGCCTCTGACAGGTTGGCATTTCCTCCCTTGGCAGGCATGGGCATGGGGCCCCAAACACCCCCACCACCATTGGTGACTTTAGCCACCAACTTGGCTTCCGCACCTGCCTGTCCCTTATACTTAGCTGCCACATCCTTGTACGAAGGGCCTACTTTCTTCTTATCCACGGCATGACAATTCAGGCAACCGCTCTTCTGGGCCAAAGCCATTCCATCTTCTGCCTGAGCCCAGCCAGCACTGACCAATAATCCTACTGCCACCACCGCAATCTTCAAGATTTTCATGATCGTTCTCTCCCTTGGTTTCAAAATTTGATTGGTCGTTGCCACAGTTCCTGATCCGCTGAAACTACCGCCTCAAAACTGGCAAAGCTTCCTGGACCGATTCACCCTTTCCTCATTTTGACTCATGGAAAGTTGTTTTTAGGGTTTCACTCTCCATGATAGCCGATTTCCCTGACCAATACCACAAGTACGCCCCCCCCAGAATCATGGGCAAACTCAGCCATTGCCCCATACTGAACCCCATGGCCAGTAGCCCCAGAAAATCGTCCGGCTCACGGGTAAATTCCACCAAAAACCGGAAACTGCCGTAGCACAGCAGGAACAATGCAGAGATTCGCCCCATGGGTCGCGGTTTGCGGCTAAAGCCCAAGAGCACTAACCCCAACACCACCCCCTCGAGACAAGCCTCATACAACTGGGACGGATGACGGGGCCAAAGATCGACTCGGGGGAACACCATTCCCCAGGAAACCGCAGTGATACGTCCGGGCAGCTCCCCATTAATAAAGTTCCCCAC
>JAAGNR010000083.1 GCA_010435995.1 Ferrovum sp.
AGTGGCCGGACCTACGTTGCCACGCGCCTGGGAACGGTGCCGACCCAACTGGCAGGATCCCCGGCCAGTACCCTGATCTGGGCGGAACTGTCGCGGGCGTTCTGAAGAACTGGATTATGATCGTGCCAGCGGTCCTGAATCTGGAACTGATTTTCATTCGCCCCTCACTGGAATACGTTCTATATAACGGGCTCGGAAGAGCAGTCGGGGGGC
The DNA here is from genome assembly GCA_010435995.1 of Ferrovum sp. Taxonomy (GTDB): domain Bacteria; phylum Pseudomonadota; class Gammaproteobacteria; order Burkholderiales; family Ferrovaceae; genus Ferrovum. The sequence goes on from JAAGNR010000083.1 coordinate 214, forward strand.
GTTGGGGTCATCAGTGAACCCGCTGCGGTCGTGAAGCACGTTATTACAGAGCAGGCCGGCACCCGCTTCGAGAAAAACTTCGAAAACAGCCGGGTTGTCGGGCGCAACCAGAAGGGATTCCAACGCTTTTACCGCGCTGAGGGTTTGATCATCCTGTTTCCAGTGAATGCTGTGGGTGCGCGCGGTGTAACGCATGTGGAGATGATCTTCCGCATCGAAGGAAAACACTGGGCCCGTTTGGGCTGGCCGATCACTGGTTTCACCCTCGCGCTGAGGAATGGTCATGGTATCCCTTTGCATCAGCGCGTGGATGTGCTCTGGGGATTGGTCGCGGAGTTGAATATAGGCCATTTCTGGATCCATCAAGCGGTTGGATCCCCCACTCTGGGCAGGACATACGCAATGCAGGATCATGCTGCGAATCAGTCGGTCAGGGGGGTTATAGTAGCCATCCGTGTGCCATTTAATGGGGCGGTTGGTGTAGGGGATATAGGGTACGCGTGTGGCGGTGGGGTGGACGCTGATGGCGGAAATCCCATCTTCATCCGCGAGCCAGTTGGCATCCAGGTTGCGAAGTCCGAGCTGGGTTCCCAATTGAAGCGGGATATCGTGATTCGCGGTAGTATTGGTGGATGCATAGAGGACCGCGTTGCAACGTCGAATGCGGGCGTGACAGGCATCGATTTCCGCGGTGGTGAGGTGCAATGGATCGCGGATATCCACCCATAATTCACTGAGGTGGCCAGGGGCTTGTGCCAGTTTTTGCTCACGCCAGCGATGATAGCCCAGGGTATTATCCAGATGAAACGGTGAATCGGGAGTCAGTGGCATGGCGTTAGGGGGGCTCACTCTGGACAGGGGGTGGGAGAATCGTTATCTTCCATACAGGCTTTGTCCAGAAGGTTTTTTACGGCGCGTTCCAAGGTGGCTAACGCTTCTGGGGCTTCTACGGACATGATTTGATCAAGAATCCAGGGTTGATCATGAGAGTTCATATGGCTGCCGATGCAATATCCAAGATAGCGCAAAAACCCAAAATTACTCTGGTCCTGGCCGTAGTCATGCTCGGCATATCCTTCGGCCCGTTGGTTGAGTCGCTGGATGAACCCGTCTTTGGTGTCGGCGAAATGATTTTGCATCAGTTCCACTTTATTCTCGGCAAAAGTGGTGGCAAGATGATTGGCCATGGCGGTAATAAACCGCACTCGGATGTCCCAGTGAAATTGGCGATGGAGAATGCGATCGTTTGCCTGAATCAGAAATATTAGAAATTCACTGAGAAAATCAAAGTATTGGTCCCCAATTTCTACTTCAAAAGAAGCTTTTCTGGTTTCTTTCAAAGCATTGTGCGCAATCCGCCAAGTAATGAACGCTGCTGCACTAGCGACTTCCTCGGGAGTTTTTGGACGATCACTTTTGAACCATTGGCTTTTGACGCGCATGGCTCAGGACTTTTGTAAGAGAAATTCATATTCGCCATGAGCACTTTCTACGGTATTGATCAGACGGAGATGAGTGGCCATGGCCCATCCCGTTATATCTGAGCGAATGCCCGGGCAATTGCTGATCAGTTTCAGAACTTCTCCTGCCTTCATGCCATCGAGCAATCGCTTGGCTTCCACAATTGGACCAGGGCAGACAATGCCGCGCATATCCAGTGTGGCATGGGGATGTAAGGTTTCTAACCGCCCTTTTTGCACGAAATAGCGTGTGGTATGGCCGCCTGATCCTTCCAGTTTGTCAGAGTAGAGCAATTGATTGGCGGTTTGCTTTGTCCACGCCAGAAGATCGTCATGGGTTCCTGGGCAATCGGACAGCAACAGTACTACTTGGTTGGCCTCCAGGGTGTCGATCATGCGCTTGACGCCGAGCAATGGCCCTGGACAGGTTAACCCTTGAAGGTCGAGAAAAATGTGATGGGATGGGGCGAGTGGGCTAGACATTCAGTAACCTCCTTTGCCAAAAGGTTTGGGTAGTCCGGCAATTTTCACTGCTTGCTTGGCAGGCCCAACAGGAAATAGATCGTACAGGAATTTGCTATCCGCTTCAGGGATGAATCCCTGAATATCTTTGAGCATGTTACGAAAATTCGGAGTTTTTCCTTCTTCACGAAATACCTCCCGCAGATATTGAATGACTTGCCAATGGGTGGGGGTCAGGGCTATTCCCTCACTTTGAGCAATGAGGGTGGCCATTTCATCCCGATAATCCGCTTCGATCAAATATCCATCGTCATCAGTTTCCAGGGTGACTCCGTCCAGTTCGTAACTCATGTTTTTTCCTCCTTTTATATCAAATTCAATACAATGGGTGTTATGTTCAGGTGTGGGAGTCATCCCTCCAAATTTGGAATGGCCTTATAGGGGACAAAAAGACCATAGCCCAAATGTTGATGAGAGCCCAACCCCTCCATTTGCAACTGAAGCGAGTGTTCTGGATTGAGATGATGAATCACCAGGCTATAACTTTGGCAATGGTCATTTGCCATTCCCGCTTGGGCTTGGCCGCAAATCAGTTGTCCCACAATCCCCATGGCGGTGAGTGACTCCCGAACCCCCTCCATGAACGCGCATTCATCGGCGGGGCCCAGTACTCCAAAAGCATGGAGTGAGGGATAGCCGATCAGGGGACGAGGGCTAATCGGACCCAATTCCAAGGACCAACCGTCCGTTGTCAGGGTGATTCCGGATAGTTGCTGGGCAGAGGTCTGTCGATGAATGGGTAGTCTCAACACGAGTTTGGTGCGCTTGGCGAGCCAGAGTCTCTGATGTTGCACCATTCCTCGTAGGGGTAACACACCGATACGGCTTTCTTCATTTAACCATGGGGCCGCTTCGCACAGCGTATTCCATAGGGGGAGGGCGTAAGGAATCGGAAGAAACTCTCCAGATATTTCATAAGCATAGTCAATGGTATGCATCGTAGGTCTGTGTGCTCTCAATGAAAATATTCAGGTTTTATGATCATCCTGCTTGAGTCCCCAGCGCGTCATGACTTCCCCCAACTGGGTCGCAGTGATCGGATCAATGTCGAAAATGGTGAAGCGCTTGCCTTCACGAATACGCAGGCGGAGCAAAGGCATCCCATTTTCCACATGGGTGATTTCCAGTACATCGATCACTTGCTGACCCAAAGGGACAATAAACCGAGCAAGGGTTTCAATCTCTGACATTTTCCACGATTCCTCTATGAGTACGTCTATAAGCCTGAAGTGGGATAGTTTGAATAACCCTTCAGAAACCCACAACCCCCCCATAAGGGTTATTTAATTGGCGGGTAACTTCGGTCATTATGGTAGGAAAGAATAGGACCGATAGGCACAATTCAACAACTTTTGGTTCGTGCCAGAACCTGGGTTGGGACACGGAAAACTCAAGGAGGAGACATGGCCAAGAAAATGTACGATACCCCCAATCTTGATGAGCTGGAATCCGGGCCTTGGCCCAGTTTCGTCACAGGGTTAAAACGTCTGGCCAAAGATAAGGACCAGATGGTGGATTTATTGGGACAACTGGAAACCTCATATCAAACCAAAAAAGGGTATTGGAAGGGGGGAACAGTGGGCGTATTTGGTTATGGTGGGGGGGTAATTCCCCGCTTTACTGAACTTAAGGATGAGAACGGACAGCCCATCTACAAGGATGCTGCAGAGTTTCATACCCTGCGTGTCATGCCGCCTCCAGGGATGCATTACGATACCAACATTCTGCGCAAAATGTGTGACATTTGGGAGCGTCATGCGTCAGGACTGATTGCTTTCCACGGGCAATCTGGGGACATCATGTTCCAAGGGGCAACCACGGAAAATGTCCAGAAGGCCTTTGATGAAATCAATGAACTGGGTTTTGATCTGGGGGGGGCCGGTCCGGCGGTTCGGACCGCCATGTCCTGTGTGGGTGCGGCTCGTTGTGAGCAATCCTGCTTCGATGAGGCCCGTGCGCATCGTGAAGTGTTAAACACCTTCACCGATGACATTCACCGGCCTTCGTTGCCCTATAAATTCAAATTCAAGTTCTCCGGTTGTCCTAACGACTGTATGAATTCGATCCAGCGAGCGGATATGTCGGTGATTGGTACCTGGCGTGACAATATACGCACCGACAATCACATGGGACGACAGTGGTTTGCCAAGCATGGGTTGGAGGAAGTGGTGGAATCTGTCGTGTCCCGTTGTCCAACCAATGCCATCCGCATTCGGGAAGCCAGTAAAACCCGTCATGAAGGACAGTTTTCCAGCGTGGAATTGAACGATACGCAGTGTCTGGAGATTGACAACAAAAGCTGTGTTCGTTGCATGCAATGCATCAATGTTATGACTGGCGCTTTGGCCACAGGTAAGGATAAGGGGGTCACCATTCTGGTGGGAGGGAAACGTACCTTGAAGATCGGAGATCTGATGGGGACGGTGGTCATTCCCTTCATGAAACTCGAAAGCGACGAAGACTTTGAAAAACTGGTGGAATTAGGCCAAAAAATCATTGAATTTTTTGCCGAGAATGCGTTAGAGCATGAGCGCACTGGGGAAATGATCGAACGCATTGGATTGGTCAGTTTTCTGGAAGCCATGGAGTTGCCTGTGGATCCCAATATGGTCAATTCTCCACGCATGAATCCGTACGTTCGCATGGATGGCTGGGATGAAGAAGTGGCAAAAATCAAAGCACAAAAACAGGCTGCAGGAGGAAACTAACCGTGAGTCAACCACAAATGCGTCGTCCCATCGAGTCTGGGGTGCCTGATAACAAGCAGTATTTGCATCCTACCTTGCTGAAAAACTATGGCAACTGGAAGTATCATGACCGTCCACGCCCAGGTGTGCTGCATCATGTAGCGCACAGTGGCGAGGAAGTTTGGTCGGTTCGGGCAGGTACCCAGCGGCAGATGGATGTGTATACCATTCGCAAGCTTTGTGATATTGCGGATCAGTTTGCTGAAGGTCATGTTCGCTTCACCATTCGTTCCAATATTGAATTCATGGTGGCTGATCCTGCCAAAGTGATGCCCCTGATCAATGAATTGGAAAGTCACGGATTTCCCGTGGGTGGTACCGGGAACTCCATTTCCATGATTGCCCATACTCAGGGTTGGCTGCACTGTGATATTCCGGGGACCGATGCCTCTGGGGTGGTGAAATCTTTGATGGACGAACTCATCGATGAGTTCCGGCGCGAAGAAATGCCCAACCGAGTTCATCTGTCTACATCTTGCTGTGAAATCAATTGTGGTGGGCAGGCAGATATTGCCATCATCGTGCAGCATACCAAACCCCCCAAGATCAATCACGATCTGGTGGCGAATGTGTGTGAACGTCCGGCGGTGGTTGCTCGCTGTCCCGTGGCCGCTATTCGTCCGGCTATGGTCAATGGCAAGCCATCCCTTGAGGTCGATGAAGAAAAATGCGTTTGTTGCGGGGCTTGCTATCCCCCCTGCCCGCCAATGCAGATCAACGATCCAGAATATTCAAAGATCGCAATCTGGGTAGGCGGGAAGAATTCCAACGCACGCTCCAAACCGACATTCATGAAAATGGTGGCTTCTGGGTTGCCTAACAATCCACCCCGCTGGCCTGAAGTGGCCGCCGTGGTGAAACGAATTCTACGCGTCTACAAGGAAGATGGGCGGGCTTGGGAACGGTTGTCGGACTGGATTGACCGGATTGGTTGGCCACGGTTCTTTGAACTGACGGATTTGACCTTTACCAAGTATCTCGTCGATGACTGGCGTGGCTCCCGGGCCAATCTCAATGCATCGGCCCACATCCGCTTTTGATTCGAGGTGATGATGAAACTTGGAATCGTGATTAATGAAGGACCCTATCAACATCAGGCCAGCGATTCGGCGTACCTGTTCTGCAAAGCAGCCTTGGCCAAGGGGCATGAGATTTTTCGGGTGTTCTTTTACCACGACGGGGTCAATAATGCCACACGCTTAACCGAACCTCCCCAGGATGATCGTAATGTGGTTGCCAGGTGGAGTGCATTGGCCCAGGAACATGGTATTGATCTGGTGGTTTGCGTGGCCGCCGCCTTACGACGGGGTATCAAGGAAGAAAATTTGGCGCCGGGTTTCCGCATTTCAGGTTTGGGGCAATTGGTAGAAGCGGGGATACAAGCAGACCGATTGGTAACTTTTGGGGATTGAGGAGTCGCTCATGAGTGGAGATACGATTAAAAAATTCCTGTTTGTCAATCGCAAGGCTCCCTACGGTACGGTCTATGCACTGGAATCTTTGGAAGTGGTGTTGATCACTGCCGCCTTCGATCAGGATGTGTCCCTGGCGTTTCTGGATGACGGCGTGTACCAACTGAAGAAAGGTCAGAATACCAAGGGGATAGAAATGAAAAATTTTTCTCTGACTTACCGGGCGCTGGAAGGCTATGACATCGAAAAACTTTTTGTCGAAAAGGAAGCCATGGAAGCGCGCGGTTTGACAAAGGAAGATTTGCTGGTAGACGTCACAGTGTTGGATCGGCAGGCCATGGGCCAGTTAATGGATGACCAGGATGTCATCCTGAGTTTCTAGAGAGGTGAAGATGTTGCATATCATCAATAAATCTCCCTTTGTCAGCAGTACCCTGGAAACCTGTCTTGAAGTGGCTACAGGCGGTTCCGTGTTGTTGATCGAGGATGCTGTCTACGGGGCGGTGGCAGGGACGATCTTGGAGAAAAAAGTCTCTGCCGCTCAGACAAAACTAAAGCTTCATGTGCTTGGCCCAGATCTCGAAGCGCGTGGAATGAGTGGCGCCCTTATTCCTGGGGTAGAAAAGATCGACTATGCAGGGTTTGTCGATTTGGTCAGTCGCCATAAAACATGTCAGTCTTGGCTATAAAAATGCTGGGACTGTAATTCTTTCAACGGAGGAGTGAAGTCATGCCGAATATCGATGTCAATGGAAAGTCATACGAAACAGATGAAGAAGGCTATCTGGTCAACTTGGGCGAGTGGAACAAGGATGTGGCCGACTACATTGCCAAAACGGAAAGTGTGAACATGACGGAACAGCATTGGGAAGTCGTTGACTTTTTGCGCAGCTATTACGATGAGTACCAGATCGCTCCAGCAGTGCGAGTGTTGACCAAAGCCATCGGCAAAAAACTCGGAGCGGAGAAGGGAAATAGCCAGTATCTCTATGAACTGTTCCCCTACGGTCCGGCAAAACAGGCTTGTAAGATTGCGGGATTGCCCAAACCAACGGGTTGCGTATAACCAACCAGGCAGGTTTTAGAGGGAGTCTTTCTCATGGCGTTGCTGTTTTACTTGGCAGCGCTGGTGTTTGCGCTTGGCCTGGCCTATCGCCTGGCAATTTATGCGCGCACACCTGCGCCACTCAAAATCCCGACCACCCCCGCACCCACTACCCAGAGGGGGGTGGTATGGAGGATGTTCCGGGAGGTGGTGTTCTTTGAAAGTCTTTTCAAAGGGAATCTCTGGACATGGGCTTTCGGTATGGCTTTCCATTTGGGGTTGGCCCTCGAAACGGTGCGCCATTTGCGTTATTTTTTCAGTTCCGTTCCAGAATGGGTGACTCTGGTTCAACCCTTTGGTTTGTATGGAGGGATGTTGATGGTTGTTGGATTGGGCGGGTTATGGGGCCGGCGGATTCTGGTTCCCCGCATCCGTTATATCTCAACCCCCTCGGATCATTTGATGTTGGTTCTGCTGCTGACCATTGGCTTTTCCGGGCTGACCATGAAGTATCTGGTCCGTCCGGACATCCTGGCGGTCAAGGAATTTATTCTGGGGTTGCTGCGTTTCGATGTGCAGCCTTTCCCAGCAGGTTTCCCAGTGTTTATTCATCTTTCTATGGTGGCACTGCTGTTGCTGATTTTTCCCTTCAGTAAATTGCTCCATGCGCCAGGCGTATTTTTTTCTCCCACGCGTAATCAGGTAGATGATTCCAGGGAACATCGCCACATCGTTGCCTGGGCTACATCGATGGAATCGGAGAAACCCCATGGCTGATGTGATTGCGCCTCCCCTGCGGGTCATTCCGATCATTCCGGAATTGAAACTGGATGCCATGAAAGAGGTGCGCTCCTTTGTGGCCAATGAGAAAATCCAGAGTGCTTTGGGATTTCCCGCGAAACTTGAAGATGACTGGCAGGAAAAGGCCTTGGCACGCATGGGCGAGTTGCTCGGCAAATATCGCTCCCTCAAAGTGTATATGGACGCTTGTGTGCACTGCGGCGCCTGCAGTGACAAATGTCATTACTTTATCGGCACCCAGGATCCCAAGAATATGCCTGTGGCGCGGCAGGATTTGTTGCGCAGCGTGTATCGGCGTTATTTCACGATAGCTGGAAAATATTTTCCCTGGCTCGTGGGCGCCCGTGATTTGACCCGGGAAGTGCTGGATGAGTGGTATACCTATTTTTATCAGTGCTCCGAATGCCGTCGCTGTTCGGTTTTTTGTCCCTATGGCATCGATACCGCAGAAGTGACCATGGCGGCGCGAGAGATTCTGGACTCAGTGGGGTATGGTCAGAAATATTCC
>JAAGNR010000084.1 GCA_010435995.1 Ferrovum sp.
CCAAAAGTGGGTCCTGAGGGTCAACCCAACATGGGTCAACTTATGGGGTCTTTTGACGGTTTTTGTAAGCACTGATTTTGATCTGATCACAAAGCTAAGGGGGAATTCGGTCCGCGTTGGCTCCCGTAGACTGGGAACATCGTCTACGGGAAAGCGGCCAACTACTGACCCCGGGTTTCAAGGATCTTGACAGCAGGTAAGTCCCGACCTTCAAGAAATTCGAGAAAGGCCCCCCCGCCGGTGGAGATATAAGACACACGGTCGGCAATGTGGTATTTGGATACGGCGGCCAAAGTATCGCCTCCACCCGCGATGGAGAAAGCGGGAGATTCGGCAATCGCTAAGGCCAAGGCCTTGGTGCCCTCGCCAAATTGGTCAAATTCAAACACCCCCACAGGACCATTCCATACGATGGTGCCGGCGTTTTTGATGATTTCAGCGAGACGTGCCGCGGTTTTTGGACCGATATCAAAAATCATGTCGTCATCGGCTACGGCATCTACCCCCTTCAGGGTCGCCTCGGCATCTTCGGCAAATTTCTTGGCTGTAACCACATCTTCCGGAATGGGGACATCTCCGCCCCGCGCCCGAGCGGCATCGATGATCTTGCGGGCTTCTGGCACCAGATCGGGTTCTGCCAGGGATTTGCCGATTTTATGGCCTTCTGCCAGAAGAAAGGTGTTGGCGATCCCTCCTCCCACGATCAGTTGGTCCACTTTCTGAGACAGAGTGGACAGGACGGTGAGTTTGGTCGAGACCTTGGAGCCGGCAACAATGGCTACCAGAGGTCGTGCCGGTTCCTTGAGGGCGCGACCCAAGGCATCCAGTTCTTCTGCCAGCAGAGGACCGGCGCAGGCAATAGGGGCAAATTTCGCTACACCGTGGGTAGATGCTTCAGCGCGGTGCGCAGTGCCGAAGGCATCCATGACAAATACATCGCATAACGCTGCCATGCGGCGGGACAGATCATCACTATCCTTTTTTTCGCCCACATTGAAGCGCACATTTTCAAACATCACCACTTGACCCGGTTCAATGGTCAAGGGCTGGTCCAACCAGTTGCGAATCAATGGAACGGGCTGTTTCAGCAATTCGGACAAGCGTTGCGCAACCGGTGCGAGAGAATTGGCATCGTCATAGGCCCCTTCGGTAGGACGTCCCAAGTGGGACATCAACATCAAACGAGCTCCGGCAGCCAAAGCGTGCCGAATGCCGGGCAAGCTGGCGCGAATGCGCGTGTCATCGGTGATACGTCCATCTTTGAGAGGGACGTTGAGGTCAACGCGCACCAGTACGCGTTTTTGAGCGAGGTCCAAGTCCTGCATGCGAAGGATACTCATGACGATTTCCTGTGAGGTTTGGTCAATAAAAATCAGCCCCAAACCAAGGGATTCGGGGCTGACGGGTAAACCATGGGCGGCAGTTGCAGCAAGCCGCTTAAGAAGCAGCCATCCACGCGGCGGTGACATCCAGCATGCGGTTGCTGAAGCCCCATTCGTTGTCGTACCAAGACAGAACCTTCACCAACGTTCCACCAGAGACTTTGGTCAGGGTGGCGTCGAAGGTGCTGGAAGCGGGGTCATGGTTGAAATCCACCGAGACCAGAGGGCCTTCATTGTAGTTCAGGATTCCCTTGAGGGGCCCCGAGCTGGCAGCAGCTTTCATGATCTCGTTGATTTCTTCCACGGTGGTGGCACGAGCGGCTTAAAAGGTGAGGTCAACCAGGGACACATTGATGGTGGGAACCCGTACGGCGAAGCCATCCAGTTTGCCATTCAATTCTGGCAAGACCAATCCGACAGCAGCGGCGGCGCCGGTTTTGGTCGGGATCATGGACATGGTGGCGGAACGGGCACGACGCAGGTCGGAGTGATACACATCCGTCAGCACTTGATCGTTGGTGTAAGAGTGAACGGTGGTCATTAAACCTTTGACGAGGCCGATTTTCTCATGGAGGGGCTTGACCAAAGGAGCCAGACAGTTGGTGGTGCAGGAAGCATTGGAAATCACGGTCATGTCGGAACGCAGGATGTTATGATTGACCCCGAACACCACGGTAGCGTCCACGTCGTTCCCCCCTGGCGCCGAAATAACCACCTTTTTGGCCCCCCCCTTGAGATGGGCCGAAGCTTTTTCCTTGGTGGTGAAGAGCCCGGTACACTCCAGAACCACGTCAACGCCTACGCTGCCCCAAGGGATCTCTGCAGGATTGCGCTGGGAGAAAACGGGAATATGGTCACCGTTGACCACCATGGCATTGCCCTCTACGGAGACATCTCCGTTAAACCGTCCGTGAGCAGTATCGAAGCGGGTCAGATGGGCGTTGGTTTCTGAATTACCCAGATCGTTGATAGCGACGATCTGAATGCCTTGCTTATTGCCGGTTTCGTACAGGGCCCGCAAGACATTGCGACCGATGCGACCATAACCGTTGATACCGACGCGAACAGCCATGAAAATTCTCCTCAAGGTTGACAAGGGTGGGGGATGGTGACTACTGCCCCCTATTATAAGAAATTGCGGTGATATTATGAAGGGATTATGATCATCCTGTCACCTATGGGGGGGGCATGCACTTCACTTTTCGTCAATTGCAGATTTTTGAATCTGTGGCACGACTCCTCAGTTTCTCTCGGGCAAGTGAGGAATTGCATCTTACTCAACCTGCCGTTTCAATGCAAATCAAGCAGTTGGAGGACGTTGTTGGGGTTCCTCTGTTTGAACAGATGGGCAAGCGAGTTTTTTTGACCCACGCTGGAGAAGAACTCTATCCCCATACTCGGGCCATCGCACGACAGATGAAAGATGCCAAGGAAGCACTGGAAAGTCTGCGTGAAGGCATTGGTGGACGTCTCGATATTGCCATTATCAGCACCGCCAAATATTTTGCGCCGGCACTGTTGTCTCGTTTTTGCGAACAGTATCCTACGGTGCAACTGAAATTATCGGTATCCAACCGTGCCGGGATCGTGCGTCAGTTGTTGCATAACGAAGTGGATCTGGTCATTATGGGGCAACCCCCAGAAGAGATGGGTGTGGTGATGGAGCCTTTTGCCCGTAATGCCCATATCATTGTGGCCCCCCCTCATCATCCATTGACCCAGAAAGCGGTCGTGACGGTGACTGAATTGGCTAGAGAAGCCTTTTTAATGCGCGAGAAAGGGTCGGGAACACGGCAATTACTGGAGCGTTTTCTTTTGTCCCACGGGGTGGAAGTTCAGCCGCGCATGGAAATGAGTAGCAACGAAACCATTAAGCAGGCGGCCATTGCAGGGATGGGCATTGCGTTTCTCTCAGAGCACACGGTAACTTTGGAGTTGGAAACGGAGCGTCTGAAAGTTCTGCCGGTTGCTGGCCTGCCCATTGTGCGTGATTGGAACTTGGTACACCACCGCGATAAAAGATTGTCGCCAGTGGCACGTGCCTTCAAAGCGTTTTTGCTGGAACAAGCACCCCAGATGTTACCCCGAGTGGGCTAAGCGCTCCTGACTCAGCCAACGTTGCCAAAGATCGAAGAGTGCTGGGTTGCCCGCCGCAATCACCGAACGTGTCCAAGATTCTCCAGACCAGAAGTTTTCTTGTTCCAGCGAGCGATAGGCCCCCCCCGCTTCTTCAAGAATCAGAGCGCCTGCGGCATAGTCCCAAAGTTTTTGACCGCCGTGGAGGTACAGATTGAAGCGCCCAGCGGCGACATGGCACCATTCCAGGCTGCAGGCACCGAAGTTGCGTTGTGAGGCATAAGGGGGGTGGGTCACGAGCGCCATGGCCAAAAACCGGGGCAATCTTTTGAGGTCGACTGACGCAATGGCTTGTGCCAGATCGGGGGGGGCAGAAGGAGAGTAGAGCCGGCGTTCATTCATCCATGCGCCTTGTGTGGTTGCAGCTGAGAAGGTTTCCTGGGACAAGGGGTCGTATACCGCACCCAATATCGGGCGACCATTTTGGAGCAAAGCCACAGAAATGGCGAAATAAGGGATGCCGTGAACAAAGTTTGAAGTGCCGTCTATGGGGTCGACGCACCATAGGTATTCATGGGCCACCCACAATTGCTGTTGTTCTTCCGCAGACATTTCTTCGCCCAGCAGAGGGGCTGGCATCAGGGTCGGCAAAAGTTGGCCCAAGGCCGTTTGAGTGGCAAGGTCGGCGGCAGTGAAAAGGCTGCCATCTGCCTTGCGTTCGTAAGCAACCCTTTGATAGCGCGGCAGGATTTCCTGGCGAGCCACTTGGTGCAGCATCTGAATAAGAGCTTGGCGCATGGCTCCATGATAGCATGGGACCCTAATTTTCCAAGAGTCTGGAGCTTGCATGATGTTGCCGAGGTTTTATTGTCCTGACCATACACTTATGAAAAAGGGGGGCGCGTTGCCGCCTGAGGTAGCACGCCATGCCGTACGTGTCCTGCGGTTGCGGGTGGGGGATGCTTTGATTCTGTTTGACGGTCAGGGTGGTGAATATCTGACGAGCGTGATTCAGATCGAAGGGGATCGAGTGGGGGTTGCGGTTGGGGTTCCTAGTGCCGTAGAGCGAGAATCTCCGCTGTCAATCACCCTGATTCAGGGGCTTTGTTCGACAGAAAAAATGGACTGGATTCTTCAGAAAGCAGTCGAGCTGGGGGTTCAACACTTCTGGGTGGTGGCTATGGAACGCAGTATGGTGCGTCTCACCGGAGAACGGGCAGAGCGCCGCTGTCTTCATTGGCAAAAGGTGATTGTATCGGCTTGTGAACAAAGTGGACGCAATCATGTTCCCGATTTGGGTTATTTTGCGTCACTGGATGAACTGTTGCCTCTGCTTCCCCTTGGGGGAAATCAATTGTTATTGAATCCGGCGGGGACGAAGGGACTCGCCGACTTCATTCCGTCGGGGAAGGAAATTTTTCTGTGGGTGGGGCCTGAAGGCGGATTGAGTGCGGCGGAAGAAGCGCGGGCGCGCCACGCCGGATTCGTGGACTGGCGGGTTGGCCCACGAATTTTGCGTACCGAGACGGCTGCATTAGCTGTGGTGGCAGGGCTGCAAATGCGTTTTGGCGATTGGCACTTGTGATGATGACAGAGGCTGTGCCTATTTGGCTCGGTCAATGATAGACTTATTCATGATCTTACTGGACATTACATGAAAAACAGTCAGGAATTCGTGGCTTGGTTTCGTGCCGCTACGCCTTACATTCACGGCTTCCGTGGGCAGACCTTTGTCGTCGCCTTTGGTGGAGAGGTCGTGGCTGACGGCAAGTTCGTGGCACTGACCCATGACCTCAACTTGTTGCAGAGCTTGGGAGTTCGTCTGGTGCTGGTCCATGGGGCGCGTCCCCAGACCGAAACCCGACTGTCCCAGCGCGGCTTGACTCCCCACTATGTGGACGGCATTCGTGTGACCGATGGGGTGGCTCTGGATTGCGTGATTGAGGCCTCGGGGACTCTAGGTGTAGAGATCAGCGCCTTGCTTTCCATGGGGATTGCCGAGTCCCCCATGGCGGGTTCGGCCATTCGGGTGGCCACAGGTAATTTTGTGACAGCCCGCCCAGTGGGGGTGGTGGAAGGGGTGGATTTTCAATACACCGGGCGGGTACGTAAAATCGATGCGGTCGGCATCGAGCGTCGCCTGGAAGATGGAGAGATCGTACTTTTGCCCCCTTTGGGCTATTCTCCCACGGGAGAAATTTATAATCTGACGGTGGAAGAAGTGGCAACAACCGCCGCAGTGGCTTTGCAAGCAGCCAAACTGATATTTTTGACGGATACGCCGGGAGCAGTAAATGCGCACGGGGAATTGGCCAGTGCGCTTTCCGCACAACAGGCAGAAAACCTATTGCAGGATACGGAGCAGCAACCCGAAGATATCCGTTTCTATCTCCCGTGCGCGGTTCGTGCTTGCCGTCAAGGGGTTGCACGGGTGCATTTGTTGGATCGCCATCGTGATGGGGCAGTCTTGCTGGAGTTGTTTACTTCGGATGGGGTGGGGACGCTGGTGACCCCAGATATCCCGGATGTTCTGCGAGCTGCTACATTGGAAGACGTTCCTGGTCTATTGGCTGTGATAGAACCCCTCGAGGCAGAAGGCGCTTTGGTTAAGCGCGATCGGGTGTTATTGGAGACGGAAATTGAACGTTTCACGGTGTTGTTGCATGACGGGCGAGTCATTGGGTGCGTAGCCCTTTATCCTTACCCGGAAGAAGGTTGTGCCGAGCTGGCATGTTTGGCAGTAACTCCGGAATTTCGTAACCGTGGGCGTGGCGATGTTTTGTTGCGTCATGTGGTAGAACAGGCTCAGGCTTTGGGTATCAACCAGTTGTTTTTGTTGAGTGCGCGCACGGGCCAGTGGTTTGCTGAACGAGGTTTTGAAGAAACGGAAGTGAGCGCTTTGCCTGCTGGGCGCCAGCAACTCTACAACTATCGCCGCCGCTCCAAGGTGTTTGTCAAATCCTTGCGCACAGAGTAATTTTTTGTTTTGCGGTATTATTTATAATCTATTCTCATTTTCCGGATGAAGGTTAGTCATGAGTCGAACAGTACATTGCGTCAAATTGAATAAAGAAGCCAAGGGTCTGGATTTTGCCCCTTATCCAGGGCCACTGGGAGTGCGTCTCTATAACGAGGTCTCTGAAGAAGCGTGGAAACAGTGGATTGGACATCAGACTATGCTGATCAATGAAAATCGCTTGAACCTGGCAGATCCTGAGGCGCGTCAGTATCTGGCTCAGCAAATGGAGGCTCATTTCTTCGGGGCCGGAGCTGAGCAGGCATCGGGCTATGTTCCCCCGCGTTCATGAGTCGCTGATGATGGTGCGTTCCACTTCCTCCATGGAAGTGTGACGCACATCCTTGCCTTTCACCAGATAAATCACATATTCCGCCATATTTTTGGCATGGTCGCCGATCCGTTCCACCGCTTTGGCGGCGAAGAGAATATCGATGGCGTTGGAAATGGTGCGAGGATCTTCCATCATGAAAGTGATGAGTTGGCGCAATATCCCCCGAAAGGACTCATCCACATCCCGGTCATCACGCAACACCTGAGCTGCGCTATTGGCATCTAGGCGGGCGAAGGAATCCAAGGAATGGCCCAGCATACGCACGGCCAGTTGCGCCGCATGACGCAGATCTACTGGGAGATGCGGTTGGAGTAAGCGATCGTTTTCATGGAGCAGCAATGCCATCCGCGCCATTTTTTTGGCTTCATCGCCGATGCGTTCGAGATCTGTGATAGTTTTTATGATGGCCAAAATCAATCGCAGATCGCCGGCAGCAGGCTGGCGACGGGCGATGATGTGAGTACAGTCCTCATCAATGCTGACCTCTAGCCCATTGATTCTACGATCCGTTTCGATCACTTGGCGAGCCAGAGCCACATTTCCGTCTTGCAGGGCAGTGACGGCGGATTCTATTTGTTCCTCTATCATCCCCCCCATACGCAGGACTTTGGCACGAACATTTTCCAATTCCACATCAAACTGCTTAGCGATATGTTCTTGAGGCATGACAGGCTCCAAAATCAGCGGTTCGAGGTGCGCACGCCAGTGGCAGTGGCAAGAATGAGGACGTCGGCAGGACGGCGGGCAAAGAGCCCGCACATGACCACACCCGTAATGGCGGACAGGCGGGTTTCCATGTCCACAGGGTCGATGATGTTGAGGTTATGAATATCCAGAATGAGATTCCCATTATCCGTGGTGAATCCTTCACGTAGGACGGGTTGACCCCCCAACCGTACCACTTCCCTGGCGACGAAGCTGCGTGCCATGGGAATGACTTCCAAAGGCAAGGGGAAACGCCCTAATACGGCAACCTGCTTCTTTTCATCCGCGATACAGACAAATTTTTTGGCGACGGCGGCAACGATTTTTTCCCGTGTCAAGGCACCCCCTCCCCCTTTGATCATGGCGAGTCCGGAGGTGATTTCGTCGGCTCCGTCCACATATACGGGTAAGTCATTGACACTGTTCAGGTCGAAAACCGGAATCCCTGCAGCCTTGAGTCGTGCCGTAGAAGCTTCCGAACTGGAAACGGCTCCGTTGATGCGCCCTTTGCGTGTAGCCAGCGCGTCAATGAAAAAATTCACGGTGGACGCAGTTCCAACCCCAATCAGTGCGTCATCCGGAACATAATCCAGGGCGGCCTGCGCGGCCGCTTTTTTCAGGTCATCCTGATTCATGAAAATTCCTCGAAAGCGACAAGCATAACCCCATCCGCAACCAGACTCAACCGCAAAGGAATGATTCAGGGTTGGGGGAAGGCGTAAAGTTTGCTACTCTGCGGATATTGAATGAGGATTGAACACCAATGAGTGAACAGTATTTGGAACGCATCGTGCGTGCGAGTCGGGTCTACGAGGTGGCTCAGGAAACCCCTTTGCAGTCCATGGACAGGCTATCTGGACGGTTGGATAACCGAGTTTTGCTGAAACGCGAAGACTTGCAGCCGGTTTTTTCTTTCAAGCTGCGAGGGGCCTATAACAAAATGGCCAGTATGGCACCAGCTGCGCTGGCCCGTGGGGTGATTGCCGCCAGTGCCGGGAATCATGCTCAGGGGGTGGCACTGGCTGCTCGTAAGATGGGCGTGCGCGCGCTCATCGTGATGCCCTCCACTGCGCCGCGTATTAAAGTGGATGCGGTGCGCGCGATGGGTGCCGAGGTGGTGCTGGAAGGGGTCTCTTATTCAGAGGCCTATGATCATGCTTTAACTTTAGTGGAGCAAGAGGGATTGACCTTCGTTCATCCCTACGATGATCCCGAAGTGATTGTGGGACAGGGCACCATTGCTCAGGAAATCCTGCGACAGCATGCGGCTCCGTTGAAAGCGATTTTTGTCCCCATTGGCGGCGGGGGATTGATCGCGGGGATGGCCTTGATCACGAAGTTGTTGCGTCCAGAGATTCGTATTATTGGAGTACAGCCGCAGGATTCGGATGCCATGCGCCGTTCTCTGGAGGCGGGGAAGCGGGTGCAGTTGGCTCAAGTTGGGCTGTTTGCCGATGGCGTGGCCGTACGCCAAGTGGGGCAGGAAACCTTTCGCCTGTGCCGTCGTTGGGTAGATGAAGTCGTGACCGTGGATACGGATGCCATTTGCGCTGCGGTCAAGGATGTTTTTGACGATACCCGCGCAGTTCTGGAACCGGCCGGCGCCTTATCGGTGGCGGGTTTGAAACAGGTCGTGGCACGAGAAAGATGGCAGGGTGAGGCCGTGGTAGCCGTAGCCAGTGGTGCCAACATGAACTTTGATCGTTTGCGCTTTATCGCTGAAAGAGCCGAACTGGGGGAACAACGAGAAGCGTTGTTGGCCGTAACTATTCCCGAACGGCCTGGCAGTTTTCGTGCTTTTTGTGATTTGTTGGGTCCGCGTGCCGTGACAGAATTCAATTATCGCTATGCGGATAACCAACAAGCTCAGGTTTTTGTGGGGGTATCCCTGACGCGTCGCGATGAATTGGGTCCTTTGATCGAGACGCTTCAGCACCATGGAATTCGTACTCTGGATCTGACCGCTAACGAAATGGCCAAACTTCATATTCGGCACTTGGTGGGGGGGCGGGCGCCCCACGCCGAGCATGAGATTCTCTACCGTTTTGAATTTCCCGAGCGTCCCGGGGCTTTGGCGCGATTTCTCAACCACATGAGTGCCCATTGGAACATCAGTCTGTTTCACTATCGTAATCATGGTGCCGATTACGGTCGGGTCCTGGTAGGTTTTCAGGTTTCCCCGGAAGACCAGCATTTGTTCAAGGTGTTTTTACGTGATTTGGGGTATCCATGGGTGGAAGAAACCGCCAATCCGGCTTATGAGTTATTTTTGGGAAGTGGGCGATGAACCTCTGGAAAGCCAGTCTGGTGGTAGGAATCGCATGGATTGGTACGGGGGCTCACGGTGCCGAGATGAATGTGGGGGATCAGGCTTACCGGTTACTGGCCACGGAGGGTACGAGCGTGGTGCGGGTCGTGACCAGTGCTGACGAATGCCCCAAGATCGAGGTGGAGGGGCAAACCCGAGACATGACCCAGCGGGTTGGACCGAGGATGATTCCTCGAAGTGATCAACCTACCGCGACTTTTCCGGTTCGAGTATGTGAAACGAGGGTTCCCCAAAACGCTCGTGTACGGTGGCAAGGCCGGGAGCTTCCGGGATTGATGAAAGCGCCACAAAAAATCGTGGTTTTGGGAGATACCGGATGTCGGACAAAGTGGCCGGGATTTTATCAGTCATGCAATGACATCAGCCAGTGGCCTCTGGCGCAAGTGGCCCAAAGTGCCGCAGATGAACATCCGGATTTGGTAATCCATGTGGGGGACTATGCTTACCGCGAGAGTCCATGTCGCGCAACTGGTTGTGATGGCAGCCCCTACGGATATGGCTGGGCCGTATGGCAGGCGGATTTCTTTCAACCGGCAATGCCGTTATTGAACGCAGCTCCCTGGGTAGTGGTGCGCGGCAATCATGAATCTTGTGGTCGTGCCGGTCAAGGGTGGTTCCGTTTGCTCGATCCGGCACCTTACCAAGCAGGGCATAGTTGTTCCACGGAGGCCGTTAAAGAGTCTCCGGATGAGCCTTACCGTGTGGTGTTGGGGGCAGGGTTGCAGCTGTTGGTGATGGATTCGACGGGAGTATCAGAAAAAAAGCCACGACCAGGCAATCAGGAGGTTCAACGCTACGAGCGTCAGTTTGATACGGTAGCTGAGTTGGCACGCCATGCGCCGCACAATTGGTTACTATTGCATCATCCCGTACTGGGATATGGGTATTTGCCCCTAGTGGGGTACGAAGCCAGCAATCCAGTTCTGACGGCTGCTTTGGCGCTGAAAAAATATCCTGATTGGACTCCCCCTGGGCTTGAGATGGTACTGCAAGGGCATGTGCATACTTTTGAACTGACGCGCTTCGAGGGAACAGAGCCCTTGAGTGTGATTGCCGGTTTTGGCGGCTCCATGCTGGAACCCCCTTTCCCATCATGGATTCCCGGACACCAAGAAGTGGCTCCCGGAGTTCATGTGGCAGCCTCTTATCAGGACCAGCGATTTGGATACCTGGTCTTGGAGCGCCAGGAGGGAGACCATTGGCAATTGCAGGAAAAAACTGTATTGGGAAAGACGCGGCGCACCTGTTCCCTGTCTCTGGACCACAGCCCCTTCAGTTTCCAATGTGCAGAAGAGGCTCCGGCGACAAATCGAAGCTTACCTGAAGCCGCCCTACATGCTGATTACCTGCTTTTGGGAGAAGTGCATGACAATGCTGCGGGTCATGCCTTGCGCCAACAATGGCTCGAGTCTTTGGCGGGGGCTGGGCGACGAGTATTGGCGCTGGAACAGTTTGATCGTGATCATCAAGACTCGCTGAATCAGGCGGTATCAGATATAGAAAAAGATCTTCCTGTTTCTGGCGACAGTCTTGCGCTTAAAGCCGTTGCACAAGCGGGAGCTTTCAACTTCAAGGGCTGGAATTGGAATTTTTATTCGGGAGATCTGGCGTGGGCATTGAATCAGCATTGGCCTGTGGCAGCGACAAACCTGAGTCGGCACTTTTTGGGGGGGATCATGAAGGGGCAGGAGGCGCCTCCTCCCGAACCTTTGCACTGGAATGAACAACAACGGGCGACTTTGAATACCGAGGTGCGCGAAGGTCATTGTAATCTTTTGCCCGAATCTCAGTTGCCACTCATGGTAGCAGCGCAGCGTGCACGAGATCGCAGTATGGCTGAGTCGCTGGTGGAGTGGCATAAAAAAACGGGGCTTCCTGTCGTACTTTTGGCAGGGAACGGTCATGGGCGCAAGGATACAGCCGTGCCTGTGTGGTTGCATCAACTCGATCCCGAGGCACGTATCGTGAGTGTGGCGGTACTTGAGCCTGAACAGATTCAGGATAATACGCTCAAGGAGGCCTATGATGCCGTCTATCCAGTGCCCCTTCAGGCGCGGGCAGATCCTTGCGATATCCTGCGCAAGCGTCTCACTGGGCGCCTCCGCCCGTAATTCCCAGCAACTCTTTGATGTCGAGGATGAGCACTATTTCACCGTCGCTGGACATAGTAACCCCAGCGACGCCATTGGGGCGGAAAGTATCCATAGATTTGATGACGACATCATCATGACCGTCAAAACCATCTACCGACAGAATGAAACTGTTATTTTCTACCTGCATGAGGACGCCTGTCTGGGCGGGACCGTGCTCTTGCCAGCGGATCAGATTGGCTAGGGAGATCACTGGCAGAACCTCGCCTCGAACCACCAGTGTGGCTTTGCCTCCTACGTGCTGGATCTGGCTATGTTCCAGAGAAATGATTTCACGAACCAGGGACAAGGGAACCGCAAACGATTGTCCGCCGACTCGAACCAGAAGAACCGGTAAAATGGCTAGGGTCAGAGGCAGTGAAATGGTAAGTTCTGAACCTTTGCCCACCTCCGAGCGAATGGTTACATTGCCATTGAGCTTCTTGATGTTGGTTTTTACCACATCCATCCCTACGCCCCGTCCAGAAACACTGGAAATTTGTTCCTTGGTAGAGAATCCGGGAAGAAAAATAAGTTCGAGACACTGATTCTCGTCCAGACTGCTGGCGACTTCGGGGCTGATCAGTCCTTTGGAAATGGCCTTGGCACGAATCGCTTCTGCATCCATGCCCTTGCCATCATCGGCAATCACTAAGGTAATGTGATCTCCTACCTGACGTGCTTGAAGCTGGATCAGACTTTTTGCCGTTTTTCCAGCACCCGCTCTTTCCTCTGGACTTTCCACTCCATGATCTACCGCGTTGCGGATTAGGTGAACCAAGGGATCATTGAGATCCTCGATCATGGTTTTGTCGATTTCTGTTTCTTCGCCTACCAGAATCAATTCCACTTCTTTTCCCAGTTGTCGTGCCAAGTCACGGGCCAAGCGGGGGAATTTTTTGAATAATCGGCCAATGGGTTGCATCCGTGTTTTCATGACGGAATTTTGTAGGCTGATCACCAGCATATCCAGTTGATTGACGGCCTCATCCAGCGCTCGTAAGGTACCTGCATCCTGTTTTCCCAAGAGGATGTCGGAGCGCAGTTGAGTCAGACGGTTTTTGGTAAGGCCGATTTCACCGGACAAATTGAGCACTTGGTCCAAGCGTTCTGTATCTACCCGAATGGTGTTTTCTTTGACGGTTTCAGATTCGCGTCGTCCTCCGGGGACGCTCCCTGCTGGGGTGTCCGTGGAGCGTCTGCCGTAACTGCTCACTTCCTTGGTGGCTTCAGTTGGAGAGGAGGAGGCGAAGGATCTGGGGGCGAGGGATCGCAGAGTAGGCGCTTCAGTCAGCGGGCTAGGAGTCTCTACCGTGACAACAGGCTTTACCAGGGGGGAGTGGTCCTTAGGTAGCGGCAGCGGTGCCGCATCAGCAATGGGAGAACCCGTCAAGGCAGCAAATAGCTTATTCCAGTCGGGACCTGAGACCGGTGGAATTGCCACAGGGGTGGGTTCGGATACGGGGACTCCACGGCGATCTTCGAGAATGGCATGGAGGGCCTCGTTCAGTTCTGGTGGCGCGCAGTCAGGCTGGACATTTTGTGACAGGGCGCCAAACATGTGCCTAACTTCTTTGGTTGCGGCGAGGATGGCGTCCATGATCCCTGCGTCCAGTTGCAGGTCATCATTTCGCAAACGGTCAAACAGGTTTTCGGTGAGGTGGCACAGGGATACCAGTTCAGTGGCATTGAGAAATCCGGCCCCCCCCTTGATGGTATGGAATCCCCGAAAAACGTCATTGAGTAACCCGTGATTGTGAGGGGATTGTTCCAAACTCAGCAATTTGCTGTCCACATCATCCAGCAATTCGCTGGATTCCTGAAGAAAGTCCTGAAGCAGTTCTTCCATGCCAGCAAAGTCACTCATGGCTAGAATCCCAGGCTTTCAAGGAGTTCGTCGACCTGATCCTGATTGGTGACCACATCACCGCGGTTTTGTGGAGTGACCACGGGGCCGTTGAGTAGTCCTTCTTCATGACGAGGCATGGCGGAAGCATTCTCCACCAGGAGATCCACCAGTTGCTGCTCCATTTTCTGGGTGACTTCCAAGGTTTTTTTGATGACCTGTCCTGTCAGATCCTGAAAGTCCTGGGCCATCATGATTTCCATGAGAAATGCATTGATCGCTTTGGTTTGTTTTGGAATTTCCGTCAGATGGGCATGGGTTCGGGTGACCAGGGCTTTGAACTGTTCCACCTCCATTTTTCCGTCAAATAATGCTTGCCAGTCATTGGCCAGTTGATGGCTGGAGTTTTGCAGTTTTTCCACCAGAGGTTGGGCCGCGTCGGTGGCATTGAGTACGCGTTCGGCGGCTTGTTGAGTCATGGCAGCGATATAACTTAGGCGATCGCGGGCGTCGGGAATGGACGAGGCGACAGACTCAAGATTTTTATCCAGACCCAATTCACGCAAATTGTCGTGAAGGGTGCGCGTGAGTTGTCCCAGTTGGGTAAATACTTTTTCAGAATTTTCACAGTTTTGACAAGCCGTTGACTCTTCCTCGGGCATATCAGCTGTTCCGTCCTGAGCGGCCACAATACTGTCAAATAGGGCTTCCAGATCATCGCTGTCATGGGCTGTCATCAGGATCTCACTTCTTCATGTTCAGGAAAATTTTTTTCAACTTTTCATCCATGGTGGCCGCGGTGAAAGGTTTTACGATATACCCACTGGCCCCTGATTGTGCGGCTTCGATGATGTTCTCCTTTTTGGCTTCAGCCGTAACCATTAATACCGGCAAATGTTTGAGTGCAGGATCCTTGCGAATATTGCGCAGTAAATCGATGCCGGTCATATTGGGCATGTTCCAATCGGAGACGACAAATTCGATATCGCCACTTTTCAACTTGTTCAGCGCATCTATTCCATCTTCCGCCTCGACCACATTGGTGAAACCCAGTTCCTTCAGCAAGTTTCGCACGATACGGCGCATGGTGGAAAAATCATCCACCACCAGAAATTTCATGTTGGTATCAACCCCACTCATTCATAACTCCATCAAAAATCGTTCAACTCAGCAACGGACGCAGGGTGTCCGAAAGCATGTTCGCATCAAATTTAGCCACATAATAGTCGACTCCCACTCGACTGCCCATGGCCCGATTCGCTTGGGATGACAGAGAAGAGTGCATCACCACGGGAATGTCGTCAAAACGCCGATCCGATTTCAAATGCTGGGTTAACACATAACCATCCATTTCGGGCATTTCAGCATCCACCAGAATGACCTGAATTTGGTCGTGCAGTGGGTACTTGGCGTGG
This sequence comes from Ferrovum sp., assembly GCA_010435995.1. GTDB lineage: Bacteria > Pseudomonadota > Gammaproteobacteria > Burkholderiales > Ferrovaceae > Ferrovum. The sequence goes on from JAAGNR010000084.1 coordinate 15,233, forward strand.
GATGCCGTATCTGCCAGACCGCGAAGCCTTTCCAGCGCTTCCTGTCCATTGTTTGCCCGTAAGTGCTTGACTCCCATTTTGTCCAGCAGTTCAGCTATTGTCTTGCGTGCAACAGAAGAGTCATCGACGAAAAAGACGCACTTTTCGTGACCTTTTTCAATTTTTGCGACATTTCCTACCACATCCTCGCCAAATGCGGAGGCCAGTACTTGTTCCACATCCACAATGGATACCAGTTCTCCAGAGGGCAATTCGGTAATGGCATTGATTAGATTGTTGCCATTGCTCATTTCGTTTTCTGGTGCGCGTACCGTATTCCAATCCACCCGGATGATACGATCCACATCGGCGACCAAAAATCCTAAGGTATGTCGGCTATATTCTGTCACCATCATTGTGGTCCGCTCATGGTCGCGGGCATTTTCCAGGTTCATGAAGCTGGAAAGGTCCAAAACGGGAATGATGTGACCGCGCAAACTGACAATGCCGGATACACCAGCAGGCATATTGGGGGTTTTGGTGACCTTCATGGCATGGGTGACTTCCCTCACCTTGAAGACATTTATGCCGAACTTCTCTGGGGTACCCAAGGAAAAAAGCAGAATTTCCATTTTGTTAGAGCCGGCCAGATTGGTCCGAGCATCCACCGCATCGAGTAATCCGCTGCCGTAGTCCTGTGTGCCTTTCTCAAGTTCCATGAGGTCCTGAAAATTCATTCCGATTCTCCTGATTTCAAGAGACGGGTCAACGTTGCGGCCAAGCGATTGGGTTCAAATTTGGAGACATATTCATCTACTCCCACAGCCTTCCCCAATTGTTGATTCGAACTGCCGGAGAGGGAAGAGTGCATGAGAACAGGAATTCCGGCAAAGCGTTTGTCTTCTTTGATTTTACGTGTCAGCATGTATCCATCCATTTCAGGCATTTCCACATCCGTGAGAATCAAGTGCACCATCTCTTTCAAATCGGTATGGGAGTTTTCTGAAAAGTCGGCCATTTGTCTGAGCTCTTCCCAGGCTTGACGACCATTCACGGCGGCAATGCCCTGGATTCCCATGGCTTCAAGGGTACGGGAAATTTGTTTGCGTGCTACTGCCGAGTCATCGGCATAGAAAACTCGGCGATTCTTCAAACCCAACGGTTTGAGATTGCGAAAAATACTTTCATCTTCACCAAAGTGAGCCGTTTCAGCCAAGACCTTTTCCACATCCAGCATCATCACCAGGCGTTTGTCAGGCAATTCAGTGACCGCAGTGACGAGTCCCCCCAGCGGCGTATTGACCATTTCCGGAGGAACTCTCATGGCTGACCAGTCGAGACGCAGAATCGTATCCACTGACTCTACCAAAAACCCTTGGGTGTGGCCATTGTACTCGGTCACTATCATGATTTCCGGAGGGGAATCTACCGTAATTCCGGTATAAGAAGCCAAACTGATGATGGGGACCAGAGCGCCACGCAGGCTGACCATTCCTTCAACGGCATTGGGCATGTCGGGTGCCCGGGTAATGGGGGGGGTGCGTAGCACCTCACGTACCTTGAATACATTGATGCCATAGGTCTCCCTTCTGCCCGTACGTGGATTGATCCCCAGAGTGAACATAAGGATCTCCAGTTTGTTGGTGCCGGCCAGCTTGGTCCTGGCGTCGATTTTGGAGAGCAGGTCAGACATGATCTTCCTTGGCTACGCGGGGGTAACCCCGTTACTGGTTAACGACTGAATCGATAAAAACTTTAATCATTGTTTGGGGGGGGCAACCGTCGGTTGGGGAGGTGGAATAGCAGGAGGCGCGATGGGCTGAAGCGCTGCAGCATTCGGTGTGCCCCCCGACGCTGGAGCCGCAGGAGGCACACCTCCTGCCTGTGGAGATGCCGGAGCCGCAGGTGGCGTAGAGTCTGTGGGGGATTTGCCTGGGGAATCGGCGTTTTTCCCCGTATTGACCTGAATGACTCCGCCGTCATGTCGGGCACTTTCCTCCGCACTTTTATTCATAACGATGATGCTGATACGGCGGTTGGTCGGGTCATTGGGATCCTCTTTGTTGAGCAGCACGGCCGAGGATAAACCTACGACGCGTAGCAGTTTGTCTGGATTCATTCCGCCACGGATGAGTTCTCGGCGCGACGCATTGGCCCGGTCGGCAGACAGATCCCAGTTATTGTATCCCCCCTTATTCCCTGTGACATCCACCGAATAGGGGCGTGCGTCAGTATGGCCTGAAAGGCTAATGAAATTTGGTACGTCGTTCAGAGTCTTACCGATTTCGCCCAGAATTTCGCGGGTATAGGGTTCGAGTTGGGCGCTGCCAACACGGAACATGGGGCGGTTTTCCTTATCTACGATTTGAATGCGCAATCCATCCGTGGTGATATCCAGAAGAATCTGGTTTTTGAATTTTTCCAGATTCGGATTTTTACTGATGGCGTCTTCAATTTTGGATTTTAATTCCTTGAGCTTGTCGATCTCTTTTTCCTGTTCAAGACGTTTAAATTCTTCGTCTGTGGCTTTGAGATTGATGATTCTCTTCTTTGAAGGGAGTTCGCCGCGCTTCACCTGACCTTCGGAGCGCGTCAGATCTTTACCCCCCCCCTTGATTACGCTGGAACTGTCGCCACTCCCAGATCCTCCCTCAAGAGCCACTTTCAGGGGGGTTTTAAAATAATCCTCGATTCCCTGCATGTCTCCCTTGGTGGTCGAGCCCAATAGCCACATCAGCAGAAAAAACGCCATCATGGCGGTGACGAAGTCGGCATAAGCGATTTTCCACGCTCCGCCATGGTGTCCTCCAGCCACTTTTTTAATGCGTTTGATGACAATGGGGCGTTTATCTTCTGCAGCCATGGACCCTGTTCCTCAGGTTCAGCGTTTTTGTTTTACGTGTTCTTCCAGTTCGGTAAATCCGGGGCGTTCGGTCGAGTTGAGCACCTTGCGTCCGAATTCCACCGCCATGGCTGGGGCATAGCCATTGAGGCTGGCCAGGAGAGTGACTTTGATGGTTTGAAACATCTTGGTTGACTCATCGGCTTTTTGTTCGAGCAATCCGCCCAAGGGGCCAACAAATCCATAGGCCAGAAGAATCCCTAGGAAAGTTCCAACCAGAGCATGGGCAATGAGCATCCCCAGTTCCGCCGGTGGCGCCCCTACGGATTCCATGGTGTGTACTACCCCCATTACGGCAGCAACGATCCCGAAGGCAGGGAGACCATCGCCCAGTTTCGAAATCACATGGGCGGGCACGAGGGATTCATGGTGATGAGTTTCAATTTCCACATCCATCAGGTTCTCAATCTCCATGGCGTTCAAATTGCCACTGACCATGATACGCAAATAATCCGTGATGAATTCCACCACATGATGATCACCCAATATTTTTGGGTACTTGGAGAATACGGCACTTTGTTCCGGATTTTCCACGTCACCCTCAATGGACATGAGTCCTTCCTTACGGATTTTTCCCAGAATTTCATACAGGAGTGCCATGAGTTCCATGTACGCGTCTTTGGAATACTTGGCCCCCTTGAAGATGAGGGGGAGTGCTTTGGAAGTGGCTTTGACCGCTTTTCCCGTATTCCCGACAAACAAAGCGCCAAAGGCTCCTCCGCCGATCATGAGGAGTTCGATGGGTTGAAACAAGGCCCCCAGATGACCACCTGCCATGGCAAACCCGCCAAAGATGGTGCCCAGCACGACCACATAACCGATAATGACAAACATGAAAAAGCTCCAGATGCGTTATTAAAGTTTCTTGGAGTGTTCAGGCGCCATTCTAATCATGAAATGGGAGCAAGCGCACGAGGTTCCTTAGGATTTCGGCGATATTTTTTAAAACTTAAGGTTTATCGAGGAAGGCTTGGGCAGAATTCGATCTTTTTTTAGACTTTCCTGCCCGTGATGGGGGGGCACAAATGCCGCAGATAAAATTTTCGGTCAGCTCGTGGGTATGGACCACATAGTTTCCTCCGCAGCGAATACATGGGGCGGTTTGGAGCATGTCTGCATTGCAGAAACGGAGCAGAAACCATGCGCGCGTAATGCTGAGAACGGCATCCTCGCCGCTGAGGGTCATCTGTTCCAGGTACAGTCGGTAACTTTTGATGAGAAGTTCCAGCGCCGGAAGGGAGATGTTTTCCTCGAGGTAGCGGTAGATTCCAAGAAACAGGGAAGCATGGATATTCGGTTGCCAACTCATAAACCAGTCGGTGGAATAGGGGAGCATGCCCTTTGAGGGGGAGTGCCCAGCCACCTCGCGATAAAGGCGTAGGAGTCGTTCGCGGCTGAGATGCGTTTCTTCCTGTAGCAGTTGCAGTCGCGCTCCCAAGGCAATGAGTTCACTTGCCCACTGAACCTCCTGAGCTTCGGCAACCAGACTTTGTTTGTTGGTCAAGGTTGTCAAACGAAAAGAGATTCAGCGGGCTGTCCAGCCATGAGAATGGCGGCGTGGGGCTGAGCCATGAGACGATCTTTCGAGTGATCGGTGATCATATTGAGCAATAGGTTTTCATCGAAGCGGAAGCGGCACACCAGCATGTTCGAAGCCGCCATTTTGATCAGCTGCGCCGGGGTCAGGGTGGCAATAAGATCTGCCATTTCTGCATTGATGCCTAAACGAAACAGGGCGGCGGCCATATCCTGATTGATCATGTTTTGTGCCAACATGAGATACGAAAGGTTGGCATCCTTGATTTCTTCATGGAGTTGGGCGGGGTTCATGAACATTCTCCTGTCATTCCAGGCTCCGGATGAGCCTCGTTGAACCCATTGTGCAGAGACTGGGCAGGAGAATAAATCGGTAGATTGCTGAATTTTATGTAGGTAAAATTCTACGGACGACAAAAGCACCCGTCGCTTGTAATTTCAAATAAGCGCGGGCAGAATTATAAAGCTCATATTTTTCAAGGACGTAATACAAAATATCAATCCCTTCACAAGGGTTATCGGCACGCTTTAGAAAAACTTTAGGGTTTTTTTATATTTTTTTAAAATATTTTTTTGGTGGATCCGAGTGTCTCATTTTGGCACTGACAAACTGTCATGTGTGAAATAGTCGGGCAAATTGCCAGTTGTTCGCCTCTTAGGGTGGCGGGCAGGGTCGGGATAATGATCGGTAGTGTCCCCCTTATACCGAGCGAACCATGGCCGATGACAGTGATTTGGAAAAAACCGAGCAGCCTTCGCAGCGCCGCCTGGATCAGGCGCGTGAGGAGGGGCAGGTGGCTCGTTCACGCGAATTGTCTACCTTTATGGGGTTGCTGGCAGGGGGGGGTGGGCTCTGGTTCATGGGGAGCTACATCCATCAATCTCTATTGACATTATTGCGCCAAGGGTTGAGTTTTGATGCTGGGGTGGCTCAAGATCCGGGACGCATGGTGGAACAGCTCAGCGGTCTGGGTTTCTTTGCGATCTGGACTTTTATTCCGCTGATGGGTCTTCTGGTGGCAACGGCAGTATTTTCACCGTTATTACTGAACGGATGGCTGTTCAGTTTTCAGCCACTTCAACCGAAGTTTTCTCGCCTTGACCCTGGGGCGGGGTTGGCACGTATGTTTTCCCGCCAAAGTTTGGTGGAATTGGGGAAAAGTATTGCCAAAGCGCTGGTGGTTGGCCTAGCGGGTATTTGGGCGATGTGGCATTTGCTGGATCAGATATTGGCCTTGCCGGGAATGGCGGTGACGCAAGCGGCTTCGCGGATGGGCTCTCTGGTGGGGCAATCTTTTATGTTGCTGTTGCTAGGCATGATGCTGGTGGCTGCCGTCGATGTGCCGTTTCAATTATGGGAACATAATCGCCGTCTGCGCATGACCAAAGAAGAAGTTCGGCAGGAAGCCAAGGAGACGGAAGGCGATCCCCATGTCAAGAGTAAGATTCGTGGCATGCAGCGCGAAATGGCCAGACGTCGCATGATGGCGCAGATTCCTACGGCAGATGTCGTGGTGACCAATCCGACTCACTATGCCGTGGCCTTACGATATCGTGAGGGTACGATGCGCGCACCCATTGTGGTTGCTAAGGGAGTTCATTTGGTGGCGGCACGCATTCGCGAAACTGCAGCAAATCACCAAATTCCCGTTGTGGAAGCGCCGGAGCTGGCTCGTGCCCTATATGCTCATACCGATCTCGAGCATCCCATTCCCGAGGCATTGTATTTGGCTGTGGCCGAAATTCTGGCCTATGCCTATCAGTTACAGCGGCAACGGCAAGAGGGTGGGGTCGTCCCCATGGTTCCACAACATCTTCCTGTTCCTCCCCATTTGGATCCTGAATCTCGAGTGAGCGCTTCATGAATGCATTGACCGCATTGCAAGGGTTTTTCAAAAATACCGGGGTACGTGGCTTGGCTGGGCCGGTACTGATCATCATGATACTCAGCATGATGGTGCTGCCTCTTCCGGCATTCCTGCTGGATGTTCTGTTTACGTTCAACATTGCTGTCTCCATCATGGTTTTGCTGGTCAGCATGAACACTTTGAAACCGTTGGAGTTTTCGGCATTTCCCACGGTATTGCTCATTACCACGTTGCTGCGCCTCTCATTGAATGTGGCTTCTACTCGTGTGGTTCTGCTCGAGGGGCATACGGGTCCGGATGCTGCGGGCAAGGTGATCGAGTCCTTTGGCCATTTTTTGGTGGGAGGAAATTTTGCCGTAGGGATTGTCGTGTTCATGATTCTGGTGGTGATCAATTTTGTGGTAATCACCAAAGGGGCAGGACGGATTGCTGAAGTGGGTGCGCGCTTTACTTTGGATGCCATGCCGGGCAAACAGATGGCCATCGATGCTGATCTGAATGCCGGGTTGATCGGAGAAGACGAGGCACGGAAACGGCGCACCAATATTGCTCAGGAAGCGGATTTTTATGGGTCCATGGATGGGGCCAGCAAATTTGTGCGCGGTGATGCAGTCGCCGGAATCATCATTCTCCTGATCAATATCATCGGCGGGTTTATTGTGGGAGTGCTGCAACATAACCTAGACGTGAGCACAGCAGCCAAAAATTATACGTTGCTGACCATTGGAGATGGCTTGGTGGCACAGATTCCAGCCCTGGTGATTTCCACGGCGGCGGGTATTGTGGTCAGTCGTGTCTCTACGGATGAAAATATTGGACAACAACTGGTAGGGCAGATTTTTACTCAACCGCTGGTGCTGATTCTGACAGGCCTGATCATTGGGGCGTTGGGTATGGTGCCGGGGATGCCACACTTTGCTTTTCTGCTCTTTGCGGCATTACTGGGGGGCTGGGGGACTACGCTGTTGCGGCGGAAAAATCAGCAAACCATTGAAGCGGCAACCCCAGCGGCGCCTCCCATATCCTTGGAGGCACCCGAAGCCAGTTGGGAAGATGTGATGCCCATTGATGTGTTGGGTCTGGAAGTGGGCTATCGTCTTATCTCCTTGGTGGATAAAGATCGTGACGGTGATTTGTTGAGAAGAATTAAAGGGATACGTAGAAAATTTGCCCAGGAAATAGGGTTTTTGCCGCCTTCCATTCATATTCGTGACAATCTTGATTTGCGTCCCAATGCGTATCGCATCACCCTGAAGGGAGCTGAGGTCGGCTCAGGGGAGGCCATGCCGGGTCAATTTTTGGCCATCAATCCAGGCCAGGTCAGCGGAGTTGTGCAAGGAACCGCAACCCAGGATCCTGCGTTTGGGCTACCGGCCATATGGATCGATGCTGGACTGAAAGATCATGCTCAGGCCTTGGGCTATACCGTGGTGGATGTCAGTACGGTGGTGGCCACGCACCTGAGCCATCTGTTGCATATTCAGGCATCCAACCTGCTGGGTCTGCAGGAACTGCATCAGTTGCTGGAGCATGTGGCCAAGCAGTTTCCTAAGCTGACAGAAGAATTGATTCCCAAGGTGATTTCCCACGCCACGTTGCAAAAAGTCTTGCAGAATTTGCTGGATGAAGCGATTCCGGTGCGCGATATGCGCACCATTCTTGAAACACTTTCCAAACAAACCCTGTTGGCCCAGGATCCAGTCGCCTTGACGGCGCAGGTGCGTGTAGCCCTCGGACCAGCCATCGTACAGCAACTGTATCCGGCCTCTCAGGAGCTTCAGGTCATTGCTATGGATAAAGAACTGGAATTTCTATTGACTCAGGCCCTGCAGGCGGGGGGCCAGTACCAAGCCATCGAGCCAGGTCTGGCCGATACTTTATTGCGCGAAGCCAAGGTGGCTGCGGAACGCCAGGAGCTTCTGGGATTGCCCACGGTACTGCTGGTTCCAGGTCAGTTGCGCGATTTGTTGGCGCGCTTTTTACGGCGTGGTTTGCCGCAATTAAAAGTTCTTTCCCAGGATGAAGTTCCTGGGTTCAAAACGGTCCGCGTTACCACCTTAGTAGGAGGAAGGGCATGAGTACACAAACCAAAACCATTATGGCCACCAATGCACGCGAGGCACTGCGTCAGGTGCGCTTGCAGGTGGGAGAGGATGCCGTCATTTTGTCCAACCGGCGCGTGGGTGATCAAGTCGAAATTGTGGCAGCTGCACCCGACGTTTTGGCTCAACTGAAGTGCGGTCAGAAGTCTGAAGAGACGCAATTCACCCAGTTGATGGAGGAAATGCAGCGCTTGAAATCCGAATTACAGGGTTTGGCGAAGCAACCCAGAAAAGATTCCAAAAAAGAAAGAATTCAGCGCAGTCTGGTGCGGACCGGTTTCAGTCAGCACCTGGCGGAACAAGTGTTGGAACATATGCCGGAAGATGCGGGATTGAATTGGGTGACGCAGGTATTGGAAAGAAATTTGCGCCTTGCCCATGGAGATACCGTGGTGGTGGAGGGCGGGGGCGTTTTTGCTTTGGTGGGCCCTACCGGAGTGGGAAAAACCACGACTACGGCAAAGTTGGCGGCGCGAGCCGTGGCACGTTTTGGTGCTGCCAGAGTGGGGTTGGTGACCACTGACAGTTACCGCGTAGGAGCCCATGAGCAATTGCGTATCTACGGTCGTATTCTGGGTGTTCCAGTACATACCGTGAAGGATGGGGCTGATCTCAAACTGACGCTGGACAGTTTGCGTGACAAGCATCTGGTGCTGATCGATACCATGGGCATGGGGCAGCGGGACAGTCGTGTTCAGGAGCAGATCAGTCAGCTCGATGCTTTGGGGGTGCGACGGTTATTATTGCTGAATGCCACGAGTAATCTACATACCTTGGAAGACGTGGTGCGGGTTTATCGTACCCCGAATGTTGTGGGGTGTATTCCCACCAAGTTGGATGAAGCGTTGTCCATGGGGGGGGTTGTGGATGTCATGATTCGCCATCGGTTGCCACTGTGTTATGTGGCGGATGGTCAGCGTGTCCCTGAAGACCTGCGCGAGGCGAATGTGGCCTCCTTGCTTTACTCCACTTTTACCAGTTTGGAAACGGTGGGGTACAGCGCCATGACCTCATTGGATGTCGCGCTCAAGGAGCGGAGAATCTCCCATGCTGCCTGAACGCTGGTCAGATCAGGCAGCAGGTCTGCGCGCATGGGTTCATGCTTCCCTGCCTGCCGTATTGACGGTAATGGGAGCAAGCCCAGGGGTCGGTGCTTCTCTGGTGGTGGCTGGTTTGGCCAGGGCTCCGGGAGAAGCGCAGCGGATTTTGGTGTTGGACGAGCAGTCAGGTCCTGGGAGTCTGGCGCAGATTTTGAATTTGCGTCTGCGTTACCGCTGGGAGCAGGCGCTGGCGGGCGAGATCCCGTGGCATCAAGTTTGTTTGACCGTATGCAATGAGGTCACGTATCTCAATCTTTCTTTCTCTCGAGTCAAAACAGAGGTGGGCGCTCCGGTCGCGTTGGAAAAGGTTTTGCGTCAATTGGCCCAATCCCGCGATGTGGTGTTGGTCGACGGACATACTTTGCGGTTATCACAGGCGTTACATGGGACTGCATCCAGTGAATTGCAACGACAAGTGTTGGTGGTGGATGGGTTATTGTCCGGTGGTGCAGGGATCCAGCGTCAACTAGATATTCTTGTACGCGGTGGGGCGGCTACGTTGGGGGTGGTGGTCAACCGAGTCGTTTCTCATGGGCAGGCCCAGGAGAGTTATGGGCAAGTAGAAGAGTGGGTGCGTCGATTGGGTGGGGGCTGCCAGGATTTGGGTCATCTGCCTCTTGCCCAAAACGGGGCTCATGATCGACAATGGAGTACGGATCGAGTGGGAGGGCTGCCTTTGTTGTCTCTGCCTCAGGCATTGATTGCCCTGAAAAAAAATGTTCAAAGCTGGATCATGCAAAGAAGTGGAGTGAATCAGGCCGTGATGCTTCAAGGAAGATTGTCGCAAGTAGGTTCCGCTTACCCTTGGGGACAAGGGTAAAGATGTATACGGCCACGGGTCTGGAAGACAAGGGTGAATGTTTGAAATCTTTTGCGCCTTTGGTCAAGCGCATTGCTCATCATTTGATGGCCAAATTGCCGAGTAGTGTAGAAGTGGATGATTTGATTCAGGCCGGTATGATGGGTTTGCTGGAAGCGTCGGAGCGTTATGATGAGCTGCGTGGAGCACAATTCGAGACCTATGCGGGACAGAGGATTCGCGGGGCCATGCTCGACGAATTGCGTCAGTCCGATTGGTTGCCGCGCAATTTGCGGCGGGATACCAAACGCATCGAACAGGCCATCAGTCGCTTACAGCAAAGACAGGGCAAGCCGCCCACAGAATCGGAAGTGGCGCGGGAAATGGGAATGAATTTGTCAGACTACCAAGAGATGTTGTTTGAAGCGCGTGGAGCGCAGTTGTTGTATTACGAAGATTTCCGCGAACAGGACGGCGAAGAGTCTTTCTTTGATCGTCATCAGTTGGGTCATGAACCCGATCCCATGGCGATATTGGGCAGTCAACGGTTTCAGGAAGCATTGGTTGGTGCTATTGAGGAGTTGCCTGAGCGTGAGCGAATGATGATGGGAATGCACTATGAGCAGGAGATGAATTTGAAAGAGATTGGTGAAGTGTTCGGGGTCAGCGAATCCCGTGTCAGTCAGATTCATACCCAAGCCGTAACCCGTCTGCGCAGTCGCCTTAAGGGGCATGGTTAAACGTGGATATTCTCAGTATTTTTGGGTTGGTTTGCGCCATTTTGGCCGTTCTCGGGGGACAATGGCTGGAAGGTGGTTCCCTGGGGACCCTGTTTCAGTTGACGGCATTTGTGATTGTCATGGGGGGTACGCTTGGGGCAGTGTTTATTCAAACTCCATTGCCGGTTTTTGCTTTATCGTTGCGCATGGTGGTTTGGGTATGGTGGAAGCCCTCTTTCAAGACGCGTGAATTGCAGTTGCAAATCGTGGAGTGGAGCAAAATTGCGCGGCGTGATGGTTTGCTGGCTCTGGAAGTTCAGGTGGCCGCTCAAACCGACCCGCTGGTGATGAAGGGCTTGCAAATGCTGGCGGATGGCTTTGATGCGCAGCGCATTCGGGATGTGCTACTGGTGGATATCCAGACCTATGAGCGTCTGCGTTGGCCGGCGGCGCGCCTTTGGGAACAAGCTGCCGGTTATGCGCCCACCATTGGTATGTTGGGCGCGGTACTTGGGTTGGTGCAAGTCATGGAACGGTTGGGCGAACCCTCCAAGTTGGGTGCGGGGATTGCCGTAGCATTTATTTCCACAGTCTATGGGGTGGGGTTTGCCAACCTGCTTTTTTTCCCCATTGCCAATAAGTTGAAATTGTTGATCCAACAACAGATCGCCACTTATGAAATGGTTGTGGACGGACTGATGTTGATCGCTCACGGCGAGAACCCGCACTTTGTCAAAGGCAAGCTCGAAGGATATCTTTCCTGAGTTGGAGCGGCGCACGCGCCGCGCTGACCGGGATCACAGTGAGCACCGCTGGTTGGTGTCTTATGCGGACTTCATCACCTTGCTGTTTGCCTTTTTCGTGGTGATGTACGCCATTTCATCGGTCAACGAAAGCAAGTACAAACGCTTCAACAGCGCCATCAACAGTGCATTCAAAGGTATCAATGATGGGACCCCCGGAGTTTTGCAAATTGAACAGGACTCGGTGCTGCAGTCGCTGATCGATAAACGGAACCAGCAGTGGGTTGAATCTCAGCGGTTGCAGCAGCAGGCGCTGCACAACATGCTGAATGACCTTAATCGGGTGTTGGCCCCTTTGGTCAAGCGCGGGATGGTTACCGTTCAACAGAGCGGGCGTGGTATCGTCATAGACATGAATGTGCAGGTGTTGTTTCAGGAAGGAGAGGCGGAATTGCAATTGCAAGCGGTGCAGCCCCTGGATGAAGTGGCTAAGGTATTGAGTGAAAACACTTTAGCCATAGAAGTTAAGGGCCATACCGATAATATTCCCATCAGCACCCCCCGGTACCCTTCGAATTGGGAGTTGTCTACGGCACGGGCCAGTCGGGTGGTGCGACTGTTCATTGATGACGGAGTGGCCAGCGCGCGTTTGACGGCGGCGGGGGTGGCTGAGAATGATCCGCTGGTGGCAGGGGATACTCCCGAAGACCGTGCCCGCAATCGGAGGGTGACGGTGACGGTACTGACTCCCCAGGTTAAGCCCATGGAACAGGGAGATTTTTGGGGGCATTGAGTCGTTTCTAGCCTTGACCGAGGGTACGACCACTTCCCGTAGGAGGGCGACTTTGTCCGTCCGGACCATAGAGCGTGGCGGTTTGTGCTGCTTGTTGGAGGACAGTCAGGGCTTGCTGGTTATGCCGCAGACGAATCTGGATCAATTCTCCATTGGTGCGGTTGGTTTGTTCGGCAATTTGGGCGCGAGTTTGTATGGAAGCGAGGCGCCCCGCGACAGTGGTATCATCGGCAGGTGTGGTGGGGGTGTGGCGGCGTAAGTGGGAGAGATGCAATAATTCATTGGCCAGACGCGTCTTTTCTTCAGCCAATGCCAGTAGAGGTAAGGTTTCTCCGGCAAGTAAAAGCCTCTGCTCTTCTACCAGAATGCGATTAAAGTTTTCCAGGGCCAGATCTTCGTTTTCTACCGCCACTGTCCAAGGGGACGATGGGGGAGTCACTACCGTAACCATGAAGGATCAATGACCTCCGCCTGCCTGCTGAATCAGGTTGGTGACGGAAGTGATCAATCCTTGGGCTACGGCATGGGCATTGACTTGAAAACGTCCTTCACTGATGGCTTGACGTACGGCAGATACTTTACTAAGGTCAACGCTGGGCGCGGAGGCTACAGCACTTTGCAGTTGATTGGTACTTCCCCCGATGTGAACGGTAGTACCGGCGGAAGCCGAAGCCCCCGAGGTCGGGGCCTGATGGGTTGTTCCCGCGTTGCCGGACGAGGGTGACCCTGTGGGTCGTGCTCCTCCATCCCGAACGGGTGGTGCGGTGGTGGATTTGATGGTCTTATCGATTTTCACGGGAGCCTCCCAAATACAGCTGTCATGGTCCAGTTATCGGCGCAATGTACCAGAACTTTAGTCCGTTTTTCAGTTTATTTCTATGAGCATGATTCTACACCGATTTGCGCAAAGTGGAGAAACGTGGAAAAAGGGCGTCATTTCGAGGTTTCGATCGTTGATCAAAGCCTGCATAATCGATTCACGGAGGGTGTCTCCTCCCGTAAACGAGGGGTGTCCATGGGGGTGATCGCGGTATTTAATCAGAAGGGAGGGGTGGGCAAGACCACTACCTGCCTCAATCTGGCTGCCGCTTGGGTGCGTGAGGGGATGCGTCCCATGTTGCTGGACCTCGATCCGCAGGGGAATTTGAGCCTGGCAAGTGGAGTGGTGCCGCAGAAGGGGATGGGCATGGCGGCATTTTTTCAACGCCAGATCCCGCTGTTGCGTTTGGTACAAGGGGCCTCCGCAGGGTGGGGCATCATTCCTGCTTCAGCCGAGTTGTCCAAAGTGGATGCTTTGCAGGGCAGTGATCCGAAGGCGGCTACTTTGCTGAGTCGTGGGATGAATGCCGAAGTTAGGCAGCATAGCCCCATCTTGATCGACTGTTGTCCCAGTCTGGGCGTTTTGACGCTCAATGCGCTGTTGGCGGCGGATCGAGTATTGATTCCAGTGGCAGCAGATTATCTATCGCTCCAGGGGGTTCATCGTCTGGAGCAGGCCCTCAGTGTTCTCGAACAACGGATGAAATGGAAGTATCCGCGGCGCATTGTCGTCACCCGATTTAACCCACGCCGCAAACTGGCATTTGATGTGGATAGAGCGTTGCGTGACAGTTATGGAGAGCAGGTATGCCGTACCCGCATCAGTGAGAATGCGGCCTTGGCCACCAGTCCGTCACTGGGTCAGGATGTGTTTCACTATGCCCCCCAAAGTGGTGGGGCGGCGGATTACGCTGCTTTGGCCAAGGAATTGGAAGAAGCAGGATTTTTGCAGGCTGCCCGGTAACGGAAGGGTAGGCACTTTTTGATCGGACACAGCAGGAGGGCATTATGAGCGCGCTAAGACAACGCCATCGTTATGGAGAAGACCCCTTGACGGGATTAGAGGAAGGATTGGCATCGATTCGGCGAGCACGTTCCGAGATCGAAGCGGAGACGGTGGCTTATCTGGATGAGCAGGCGCGTTTGCGGGAAGACGCTCAGGTGCGTGAGGTGCCGGTGGATCAGTTACACCAATCCCGTGCGGAAGATTTGGCGCGACTGGAAATGGAGCATACCCAGGCAGAGCGTCGGGCCATTGCTGCTATTGAGCAGCGTATGGAAGTGGCGTTACGGGCGATTGAAGCGGATAACGCACGGATTTTTGAAGAAGAGCGTGCCACGGTCATGGCCGGCGAGCGCTTGAGTCGGGCGCAGGAAGCCATGGCTTTAGCGCGGACGAGGCAGGAGGAAGAAGGGCGTCTGGCGCTCCAGATTCGGCAACGCATCGAACAGGAACAGGCCATGCTGGCGCAAGCCCGGCAGCGCATCGATGCAGAACAGGCATTGGCAGAGTTGGCGCGCCAAAAGGAGTCCGCAGAAAAAAACCTGCGTTTGGTGGTGGATGAAGCGTGTGGCGATATGCGTTGGGCGATTCGGGTTTTGGATCTTCAGGGGCAGTTGCACCGCACCAAGCACTTGCTCTATGGGGTGGTAATAGGGGGCTTAGTGATGGGGGGAAGTGTCGCCTTGTATTGGGGGTGGCAACTCGGAGTGGTGGGATTTTATGGAATTAAAGCATCATTCGGGCTACACTAGTGTCAGAAAAACCCCTATCTTTTTTATAATTTTTCATACGGATAAGTTCCAAAGAACATGGCAATCGAATCCAGTCCCGCCGAAATTGCCGGGAAAACCCTGAAAGCCTTGGTGGCCCAGAAATTGGCTCCCACCCCGGAAAATTACTCACGACTGTATGCCGAGATCAGCGGCAAACCGGTGGTGCCACGAGCCAATCCCCAGACCCCTGCGGTACCGGAGGTGGCGACCCGACCACCGTTGTCGTGGTCGGTGATGATCCGTGATCTGTTACGCCAGATGGATTTGCCCCATAAGGGCATGACCGTGTCGCGCAAAAAGGAAGGGGTAGACACGGTGCTGGTGCGCTTTGGCAACAATCCGGATCTGCTCTATGAAAAATTGCAGGGGTTGGTGCGGTCCTGGGGAACCGCGGCGGCATCGCCAGTGGCTGACGCAATGGATTCCCCTGGGCAGGGTAAAAATGACGAGGGGCGACGGCCTGACCCAGGATCTGCAGGGGTGTTGTCCCCTGCCACCAGCGGCAGTCTGGTTCCCGTCGCGGTTTCCCCGGCCCCGGTAGAGAGCTCTGTTGACCTTGTGGTGATGGGGCACTTGCGCGATTTGCTGGCCCAGACGCTGGAGAGCAACAAAGTGATGCAACCCGAATTGGGCGAAGAAATTGGGGCGCTGGTGAACCAGATTCGAGCTGCCACCAATAGGGATCAGGTGACGGAGATCGCCAAGAAATTGCGCTATTTTTGGGTCAAACTCGAACTCCGTGGAGGCGACAAAGTCAAGATTCAGGAGGGTTTGCTGAGTTTGCTGCGCTTACTGGTGGAAAATGTGGGGGAACTGGTGGCCGATGACAAATGGCTCCACGGACAAATCTCCATTTTGCGCGACATCATGGGGCAGCCCCTGGATAAACGCAGCATTGCCGATGCCGAGAAGAACCTGCGCGATGCCTTGGTGAAACAAAGTACCCTCAAGGAAAGTCTGGCCGATGCCAAGGATACCCTCAAAAGTCTGATGACCAGTTTCATCGATCGTATGGGGGAAATGACCGAGAGCACGGGGGATTACCACGCCAAGATCGAGGGTTATAACCAGAAAATCGGACAGGCGGACAATCTTACGGAATTGGGGCATATTTTGCAGGATTTGATGCAGGATACTCGGGTGATTCAAGCCAGTACCTTGCGTTCCCATGAGGAACTGGTGGTGGCGCGACGGCAGGCAGATGAGGCTGGGGAGCGTATTCGCCTGCTCGAGCAGGAACTGGAGCAGGTCAGTGAACTGGTGCGCGAGGATCAACTCACTGGGACCCTCAATCGCCGCGGCATGGACGATATGCTCCAGCGCGAAATTACCCGGGCTGACCGCAGCCAGACTCCATTGACCATTGGCCTCGTAGATATTGATAATTTCAAGCTGTTCAATGACTTGCTTGGACATCAGGCTGGGGATCAGGCGCTGATGCATGTTTCTGAGACCATCAAGGCGGCCTTGCGCCCTACGGATGCCGTGGCACGTTATGGTGGCGAAGAGTTCCTGGTGGTATTGCCCGCTACGGGAATTCAGGAAGGTGCGGACATATTGCAACGCCTGCAGCGCTTGCTGGCGCAGAAATTTTTTACCTATAACGGCGAGGAAATTATCATTACTTTTAGCGCTGGGGTAGCACTGCGTGCGCCCAATGAAAGTGCTGAAGAAGTTATCGCCCGGGCTGATCAGGCCATGTACCGCGCCAAGAGTGCAGGTAAGAACCGCGTCACCAAGGCAGATTGAGGTTTCTCTAAAGTTTTCTCTGGGTTGTCCGATAACGGGTTCAAAGGGGAGGTCATTTCGACCCTCCCAGCGACAGAGGCAAAGCGGTCGGCGCTGCGCCAGGATAACCCAAAGGAGTCAAGATCATGGCTATTTACCTGAACACCAATATCGTTTCCATGATGGCGCAGAATAATCTGAACAATTCTCAGGCTCAGATGGCGACCGCCATTCAACAATTGTCTTCCGGTCTGCAAATCAACAGCGCCAAGGACAATGCTGCCGGTTATGCCATCGCCACCACCATGGGCAGCCAGTTGGGGGGCTATGCCCAAGCCACACGTAACGCCAATGACGCGGTTTCCTTGGCACAAACCGCCAGTGGCGCCATGCAGTCCATCATCAACAATCTGCAGTCCATGCGTAGCCTCGCAGTACAGTCAGCCAATGCGACCTATTCCAATTCCAACCGCACCTCCATGAATGCCCAGTTTCAGCAACTGTCTTCGGAAATTCAGCGCGTGGCCATGGGTACCCAGTTCAACGGTGTGAATCTGCTGGATGGTACCTTTACCGCCCAGACCTTTCAGATCGGGGCCAACAACACCACCAATGATCAGATCAATTTGTCGGGTATCGCCAGCATGCAGGTCGCCGCTCTCGGGGGGGTGTCAACCGGTTCGATGACAACGGGCACCACCGGGGTGACTACGACTGCCCTTGCGGCGGGTGACCTGACCCTGAATGGTTATCAGGTCGGTGCTTCAGTCGCCGGGGCCGCTGCTGGACAAACCGCAGACAGCGCCTACTCCATCGCCAATGCCATCAATGCCATCACGGCCCAGAGTGGTGTGACGGCTACGGCCAACGCAACGACGGTGACTGGAACAGCCCCAGTGAGTGGGGCGGTTACGGTGAGTGGTATGGCCATCAATGGGGTAAGCATTGCCACGGTGACAGGTACGGCAACGGAGACGGCGGCGGGCGCGGGGGCCAATCTGGCGACCGCAATCAATGCGGTGTCGGCGCAAACCGGCGTGACGGCCACCGCCAATGCGACCACGGGGGTGCTGACATTGACCGCTGCGGACGGTCGGGACATTGCTGTGACCGGTAGTACGGGTAGCGCCACGAACTCTGGATTGACTAACGTCACGACCAGAGGCACTTTGGCCCTGTCCAGTACCAACTCCAGTGGGATTGTCGTGGGGGGTAACGCCTTTGCCAGCGCTGGCTTTGCGACAGCGGGGACGTTCGGGACCACCTCCACAGGTGTCAATACGGTGGCCAACGCCAATGTGAGTTCCCAACAGGCGGCGCAACAGGCCATTACCACCCTTGATGGGGCAATCAATACGGTGTTGAGTGCGCAGGGGTTGTTGGGAGCCATCCAGAATCGTTTGACTTCGGTGGTAAGCAATCTGCAAACGGCGACGCAAAACCTGACATCGGCACAAAGTCAGATCCAAAGTACGGACTTTGCGGCGACCACGGCAACCTTGACACGGACGCAAATCTTGCAACAAGCAGGGACGGCGATGTTGGCCCAGGCCAATGCCATGCCCAATGCCGTATTGACCCTGTTGAAGTAATCGGGTAAGCGCGGTAGAGTAGTTAACCGGCCGGTCGTCAGGAATAGTTCCAGGCGCCGGCCTTTCTAGCGAGGGATAATCATGATTATCCAGAATACATCCACCAATGGTTCGTTGCCCTTGCCGGCGACGAGTTCCTCCTTTCCTCCTTCAGGTTCGACGCCTCCAGTCTCTGGTTCGACGCCTCCAGTCTCTGGTTCGACGACGGGCGCATCTTCTTCTGCCAGCACTAGTCCTGGGCAAGTACAGAGTGCTGTGAATACCCTGAACCAGTCTTCCTCCATGCTCAATCGCGATTTGACGTTCAGTGTGGATAAATCCACCAAGGAAACCGTAGTTAAAGTGGTGGAATCCCAGACCGGTGCCGTGATTGCCCAGATTCCCTCGCAACAGGCGCTGGCCATTGCTCAAGCCATCGATGCCATGCCGCAAAAGTCGCAGGGCGTCTTGCTGAATCAGAAAGCGTAAGGTTGAGGGTAAGATCATGGCCGTTTCATCCACTTCCAGCGCTGGAATAATTCCCAGCGGTTCGGTTACTACCGGTTCGATTGATGTGTCGAGCATCGTCAGCCAGTTGATGACGGTGGAGAGTCAGCCGGTTACGCAGCTTCAGAACCAGCAATCGGGGTTTCAGTCCCAGGTTTCAGCCCTTAATACGGTGCAGAGTGCGGTATCGTCATTCCAAGCTGCGGTACAGGGGCTGACTTCACTGAACCAATATCAGAGCTACTCGGCCAGTTCCAGCAATGCTGCGGTCAGTGCCACGGCAACCTCTGGTGCCATTCCGGGTAACTACAGTATTGCCGTGTCCCAATTGGCACAAGCACAAAGTCTGGTGGCCACGGGACAGACCAGTGCTACCACAGCCATTGGTACAGGAGCCACTACCACACTGAATTTCACCTTTGGCACCATCAGCGGGGGAACCCTCACCAGTGGGACCTATACCGGGGCGACTTTCACGCCCAGCGGCAGCGGTACCAAATCGGTGACCATCAATAGCAGTAACGATTCCCTTCAGGGGATTGCAGCGGCCATCAATGCTGCAGGCATTGGCGTCAATGCCACCGTGGTCAATGATGGCAGCAGCACGCCTTACAGGTTGGTGCTCACGGGTCCTTCGGGGGTGAGCAACAGCATGCAGATCGGCGTGACAGGGGATGCCACATTGAGCAGTTTGCTCAGTCAAAATCCTGCGGGAACGCAGAATCTGAACCAAACCTCAGTGGCGCAAAATGCCCAATTGACGGTCAATGGTCTGGCGGTCTCCCAAAGTTCCAATACGGTGACCAATGCGGTGCAGGGAGTGACTTTGAATTTGTCGGGAACCACCACCTCGGTCGCCAACGTGAGCGTGGCTCAGAACACGAGCGCAGCCACTTCGGCAGTGAATAACCTGGTTTCGGCTTACAACGCGCTAAATACTGCGATTCAGGGGGTGGCCAGTTATAACAGTTCCACCAATACGGCGGGACCGTTGTTTGGTGATCCCATGGTCAACAATATCCAGAACCAGATCCGTTCCATCCTGAATACGCCCATTTCCGGAACCACTTCGGTGTACGCCACCTTGTCAGAAATCGGGGTAACTTTTCAGTCAGATGGCTCCATGGCGGTCAACAGCAGTCAGCTGAATACGGCGCTGGCCACCAGTCCTGGGGATATTGCCAGCCTTTTCAGTACAGTGGGCAAGGCCACCGATAGTCTGGTTTCCTATGCCAATTCCAGTGCCAGCACCCAGGCAGGAACTTATGCCGTCAATGTGACCCAGGTTGCCACCCAGGGGCAACTGACCGGCTCTGCCGCACCGGGTTTGACCATTACCAGCGGGACCAACGATGCGCTCAATCTGACAGTGAATGGCACGCAAGTGGCGCTGACCATTCCCGCCGGAACCTATGCCAGTGCGGGCAGTCTGGCGGCACAGGTGCAGTCCTCCATCAATGGCAACTCGACGTTGTCTGCGGCCGGGATTTCCGTGGCAGTCACGGTAAATGCCAGTGGAGCGCTCAACATACAAGCTAATAATTACGGTTCTTCCTCCTCGGTGGCAGTGACCGGCGGGAATGGCAGTGCGGGATTGCTGGGAAGTACACCGGTTCAGGCCAACGGTCTGAATGTGGTAGGAACCATCAATGGAACATCGGCCACCGGTTCCGGCCAACTTCTGACCTCGACGGCAGGTAATAGTTCGGGTCTGTCTTTGACCATCAATGGCGGTGCCACAGGCAGTCGCGGTACGGTGTCCTTCTCCCAGGGCTATGCCGTGAGTCTGAACAATCTGGCCACGTCACTGCTGGACCCCATCAGTGGACCGATTGCGGCGGAAGTCACTGGTTTGAATTCGACCATCAGTAATATTGGCAGCCAGATTACCAGCTGGCAGGCGCGTCTCACCAGTATCCAGCAGTCCCTGACCTCCCAGTACACGGCATTGAATGTCATGCTGGGTACCATGAGCCAGACCAGCAGCTATCTTTCCACCCAATTGGCGCAACTGCGTTAGGAGATTCATTATGAATGCCATGTCCAAGCTGAAGAAATATGAAGAAGTAGGGGTGGATTCCAGCGTACATTCAGCAGATGCGCATAAGCTCGTACTGTTGCTCTATCAAGGTGCACTGTTGTCCATTGCCGCTGCCAAGAATCATTTGTTGCAGGGAGAGATTGCTGCCAAGGGGAAATCCGTTTCCCAAGCCATTTCCATCATCGATGAGGGATTGAAGGCCAGCCTCAACATGACCGTGGGGGGGGAACTGGTCCATAATCTGAGTTCGTTATATGGATATATGACGTCCCGTCTGGTGGAAGCCAATCTGAAAAATGATGGGGCCATTCTGGATGAGGTCTCCAAATTGTTGATTGAACTGCGTGGAGGGTGGGAAGCCATCCGGGCCACCATTGCCAAAGAGGAGACTCCGACTGCGGTTCCTGCTGTCACGGATAAAGTGGTTCCTCTGACCAACGCTGCTGATGCCTCCCTTCGGCCGGGTGTACGCAAAGCCTTGAGTGCCTATCAAAGCGCATGAATCTCCTATGAGCAACTTCCCTTCGTCCGTACAAAATTATGAAGCCCTGTCGTCCCTGATGGGGTTGATGCGTGAGGCTGCAACCACGGGGCAGTGGGATCAATTGGTTGCCCTAGAGAAACAGTGTCAGGATCGGGTGCAGGTCATGCGTCAGGTGGATCCTCAGGTGAGCTTGGATGAAGGCGCGCGTGAGCGCAAGAAAGCATTGATTTTGCAGATGCTGGCGGACGATGCCAGCATTCGCAGCCACACTGAGCCGTGGATGGAAAAGCT
Organism: Ferrovum sp.; assembly: GCA_010435995.1. Lineage (GTDB taxonomy): Bacteria > Pseudomonadota > Gammaproteobacteria > Burkholderiales > Ferrovaceae > Ferrovum. The sequence continues at coordinate 36,991 of JAAGNR010000084.1, forward strand.
CCAATGGGTTTTGCGTAGTACGCGCCGAGAGCAGAAGGTGCGGCAAGCCTATACTCCGATGCGCTGATCTAAGCAGGCTGGAATATGCTACCGGCCGAATTGCTGAACGCCCTTCAGGCCTATGCCCTGAATCGCGATCCCTTGCCCTCGGGGGCTTCTCCTGTTCCACAGTCGCCGTCATTGGCGCAGTCATTGCAGGTTGGGCAACAGGTTCAGGGGACGGTGGTGGCAGAACTTTCTCCGGGAGTATTTACGGTCAGGGTGGCCAGCCAACTGGTTCAAATGCCGTTGCCCCAAGGGGCAGCTTCGGGTTCCGCAGTGACCCTTCAGGTGGCGTCATTGCAGCCACGGCTGGTATTTAATTTGGTGGCCCCTCAGAATTCCACCCTCACGACGACGGAATCTTCCCCTCAGATTGGGACCACGGCCCAGATGTTGTCTGATTTGATGCAGAACTCTGCCGGTACGGTGACCAACCCACGGCAATCTGCCCCCCTGGCGCTTCCGGGAGAACCTCTGACCGTATCCCAGTTGGCCCACACCCTACAGCAGACTTTGACCACCAGCGGCCTGTTCTATGAGTCCCATCAGGCGCAATGGGTGGGAGGTCAGCACAGCACCGCCCAGTTGCAAGCCGAGCCGCAAAACCAGCCAGCTCAGACGGTTGTCACGCCGGTTTATGAGTTTTCTCAGCCGACCTCGGCTCCGCCGACCACGAGACAATTACCGACAGCTGCTGTGGTTTCAACGCCGGGAGGAGGGGGGCTGGTTTCCAGTGCACAGGTCGTCTCATCTGCCGGTACGGGTCAGGCGGCTGCCTCTGTGATTCCTTCTCACCTGCAGGTTCTGGTGCAGCAACAATTGGGCGTTTTGGAAACCGGTAAAGTGGTGTGGCAAGGGTATTTGATGCCAGGTCAACCCCTGAATTGGCATATCTGGCCTGAATCTTCTCACTCCGGAACGGCACAGGAGCCCGCGGTTTCCGTATGGCATACGGAAGTGCAACTGGAGTTGCCTGCATTGGGGACGGTCACGGCGCGTCTCAAATTGGATGGCCATGGGGTAACGGTGAATTTGGGTGCAGTGGCGCCCTCGACGCGTCAGACGCTGATGCAGCAGAGTTCTGATCTGGTGGGGGCTTTGCAGGCCGCCGGAATTACGGTGGTGGGCGCGTTGGTCTCTGCCGATCCCGCGACGGTGGCCGGTACGGGATCATGAGCGGTTCTGGCGATGCTCACCGGCAGGCAGCCGTGGCCTTGGCCTACCAAGGGTTGGAGGGAACAGCTCCCAAGGTGGTGGCCAAGGGACGTGGATTGCTGGCTCAAGCCATCATCGAGCGGGCGCGGGCCCACGGTGTATATGTGCATGAATCGGAAGAGTTGGTGGGCATGCTCATGCAGGTCGAATTGGACCGTCATATTCCTCCTCAATTGTATTTGGCAGTTGCTGAATTGCTGGCTTGGTTGTATCGTCTCGAAGGAAAGCAAACCAGTGAGAGTCCTCCCCTATGATGAACCCTGATGTGGCACTGACGATTGAGTCATTTTCACCCACCGAAGAACACGCGTTCAAAATCGACGCTCCCAAAGCCATTCAGGGTATCGTGCGTGATATCGCACGGCATGCTGAGAGGGTTGCCCTGTATTACGATTCTGCCGAAGGAGGGGTGATCGTCACGGTGATTCTTGAGGTGGGGCCTGACGGATTTTGGCTTGATGCCACCCATGACGGGAATATCAACGGCAAAATTCAGGCCAGTGCATCGCGGTACTTTGTCAGCGCTCACCTTCAGGCTAAGGTGCAGTTTCCGGTGACACAGTTAGAATTACAGCGACACGATGATGTAGAAACCTTTTTTGTGCCTTTTCCGGAACAATTGATGCGCTTGCAACGGCGAGATTTTTTTCGCTTGTATTTGCCTCAAGGGGCATTGATTTGTGACGTATCACTGCCTGATCAGGGTACCGTCACTGAACCCCTGCGTTTCACCGTGCGTGATATCAGCGAAGGCGGAGTGGCTTTGCTTTGTGAACAAAATGACCCACGCCTGCAGCCAGGTATTCAGGTACAGGACTGTCGGCTGACTCTGGAGGATGGCAGTGAGCTGATATTTGGTCTGCAGGTGCGTCATTCGGTATTAACACGGATGCCTTCCGGAGATGAGAAGACCTGTATTGGCTGCCGCTTTATCACCCTATCCGCGCGAATGGCCGCGCAGTTGCAACGATTTATTACGCGCCGGCAAAGGGAACGTTTGTCCTGATCATACCTGCATGTTCATGATGTCGTTATAGGCAGCTACCACTTTGTTGCGCACCTGAATGCCGGTTTGCAGGGTAATGGTGGCTTTCTGCATCGCCATCATGGCATCGCTCAGGCTGACATCGGGATTGCCGGAAGTGAATTGTTGAGTGAGGGTATTCGACTGGGATTGGGACTGGGCAATTTGATCCACAGAGTTTTTCAGCAGGGTAGAAAAATCCGCTGGCGGTGCAGCAGTGCTCTGGCCAAGAGTCCCTGTGGTGCCCATATTGCTCCCTTGTGCGGCTGCAACAGCATTTCGCATCTGGGCAAGCAAGCCGTCTACGGCGGAAATGGACATATTTCTGGTACTCCTCATGGCAGTCTAACCCACACTGTAGTCCACACCGTGATAGGACAAAGAGGCAATAACCCCAGAATTTTCGCTTCTGTTCACTGGAATGGCGTGACTGGGCACGCGCATAATGGGCTCATCGATCACTCCGTATTCCCGACAACGACATGGCTGAATTGGCAGAAAATCCTCCCGTCACACCCACTTCACTGTTGAGCCAGTCGTGGACTCGTTTGGGTGCGGGTCAGAAGATGGGGCTGGGTGTGGCTCTGGCAGCGCTACTGGCTTTGGCCGTTGGCCTCTGGCTATGGGGTTCTACACCGGAATATCGTGTTCTCTACAGCAACCTGTCCGACAAGGATGGGGGTGCCATCATCGATGCCCTGCAACAGATGAACGTGCCCTATAAGTTTGCTGAAGGAGGGGGGGCTCTGCTGGTGCCGGCCAATCAGGTGCATGAGGCTCGGCTCCATCTGGCGGGTCAGGGGTTGCCCAAGGGGGGGACAGTGGGATTCGAGTTGATGGAGAATCAGAAATTTGGTACCAGCGAATTTCTCGAACAGGTCAACTATAAACGTGCCCTGGAGGGGGAATTGGCCCGCTCTGTTCAAACTTTGTCGGCGGTACAGGCGGCGCGTATTCATTTGGCCATTCCCAAGCCGACCGTTTTCGTCAAAGAGCAGGAGCCCCCCACGGCCTCCGTGGTTTTGGCCCTTTATCCCGGACGGGTGCTCGATCCGGGTCAGGTCAATGCCGTGATCCATCTGGTTTCCAGCAGTGTGCCCAATCTCACGCCAAAAAATGTGACGGTAGTGGATCAGAGTGGGACTTTGCTCAGCGCTCCCCAGAGCGGTGAAAATAGCGCATTGGATGCGGAACAGTTGAAGTATGTTCATCAGATCGAGGAAGATTATGGCAAGCGCATCGAGAACATTCTCATTCCCTTGGTGGGATCGGCCAATGTCCATGCGCAGGTCACTGCAGAGGTCGACTTTACGCAGGCAGAACAGACGGCAGAATCTTATAAGCCCAACCAACCCCCTAATCAGGCGGCGGTGGTCAGTCAGCAGACTGCCGAATCTTCCAGTCTGAACGGCCCAGGGGTGGGCGGCGTTCCCGGCGCATTGACTAACCAACCCCCCGTGCCGGCTGTGGCTCCGTTGACGGCGGCCAATGCTGTTCCACCTCAGCCGGCTCCACAAGCGCCTGGGGCGGCAGCGCCTGGCGCCCCGCCTGGGGCAGCGCCCGCAGCTCAGGCGGCAGCGGTGGCGACGGCACAAAATTCGGCAACCAATCACAAGGAAACCACAACCAATTATGATGTAGACCATACCATCAGTCATACCCGCTTGCCGGTGGGCGTGGTGCGGCACTTGTCCGTGGCCGTCATTCTCAACAACCATACGGTCACAGACAAGGCTGGGAAGATCAGCGAACGCCCATTTAGTGAATCCGAAAAAGCGCAGATGTCCACTTTGATCAAGGATGCCGTCGGTTTTGATGACAAGCGGGGAGATGCCTTGAGTTTGCTCAATAGTCCTTTCGTCGAGCAAAAGGATAAGGTTGTGGAACTGCCGTTATGGAAACAGCCGGAAAATATTTCTCTGGCGAAGGATGCTCTGAAATACCTGATTATTGTTGGGTTGGCATTGTACCTTCTGTTGGGAATCGTGCGGCCGGCGGTGCGCAATTTCAATCAGGCGCTCAACCCGACCCCAGTCGAAAAAGCGTTGGACGAGTTTGGTGCAGAGGAATCGACGGGGGGAGAGGATAGTGAAGAGGGATTGGAAGGGGCGGGGTATACCGACTCTGGGGCTCCCGTGGCGGCGTCATCCTATGAGACGAATCTCAATAGCGCTCGCCAGATGGCCATGCAGGAGCCTGCCATCGTGGCATCCGTACTGAAAGACTGGATCAACGGCAATGAGTGATGAAGGGGTCAACAAGAGCGCGATTTTTCTCATGACACTGGGAGAGAATGAGGCCGCAGAGGTGTTGAAGCAGATGGCTCCCAAGGAGGTTCAGAAAATCAGCACAGCCATGGCTTCGCTGAAAGCTCTGACCAAAGATCAGATCACGGAAGTATTCGATGAATTCCATACCCTGGTGGCAGAAAAAACCTCGGTGGGGATGAACTCTACAGATTACATCAAAAAAATGCTCAACCAGGCCTTGGGCGATGACAAGGCCGCAGGATTGATTGACCGGATTCTCCATGGGGGTGATACCAGTGGTATTGAGAGTCTCAAATGGATGGATTCCACCAGCATTGCTGACTTGATTGGTGGGGAGCATCCGCAAATCATTGCAACCATTCTGGTTCACCTTGAACCGGACCAGTGTGCGGCAGTATTGAACGCCATGACGGAGCGCACCCGTAATGATGTGGTATTGCGTATCGCCACTCTGGATGGGGTGCAGCCCATGGCCTTGCGGGAACTCAATGATGTTTTGACCAAGTTGCTCATGGGGGCGGCCTCGACCAAGAAGCACATCAAGGGAGGCACCAAGGCGACGGCAGAAATTCTCAATTATATCGGCGGAACTTCAGAAGCTTCAGTGATCGAAGCGGTGCGCAGTTACGACCCTGATCTGGCGCAGAAGATCATGGATGAAATGTTTGTCTTCGATAATTTGACCGAAATCGACGATCGTGGAATTCAGTTGGTGCTACGGGAAGTTCAGTCCGAGTCGTTGATTGTTGCGCTTAAGGGAGCCAGTGCGGAATTGCGCGAAAAAGTCTTCAAGAACATGTCTCAGCGTGCTGCCGAGATGATGCGCGAAGATTTGGATGCCAAGGGTCCCGTACGTTTGAGCGAAGTGGAGGCAGAACAGAAAGAAATCATCAAGATCGTGCGCCGTATGGCTGATGAAGGACAAATCGCCTTGGGAGGAAAGGGAGATGACGCTTTTGTCTGATTCCCCACTCCATTCCAAAGATGGGTTGGCCGCCTATCAGCGCTGGGAATTTCCCAGTTTTGATCCCGTCGTCAAACCGGTTCCCAAGGTGCCCGTTCAGGAGACTCCAAGTCTCCCCCCTCGGCCTCTCCCGCCCACCTTTATCCTTCCTACGGCCGCAGAGTTGGAGGAGATTCATCAACAAGCAGAACAGGAAGGGCATCGCACTGGTTATCAGGTGGGTTATCAGGTGGGTTTTGAAGCCGGACAGCAGCAGGTGGTTCAGGCAGTAGAACACTTGACGGGAGTAGTGGATGCCTTGCAGGCCCAGTTCACTCGGGTGGATCAGGAAGTGGTTCAGGGAGTCCTGGATCTTGCGCTGGAAGTTGCTCGGCAAATGCTGCGTCAAACGTTGCTGGTGCAACCCGAACGAATTCTGCTGTTGATACGCGAGGCCATGACTTTGCTGCCCCCGTTTAACCAATCGGCTCATCTCACCCTGAATCCTGCAGATGCCCTGTTGGTGCGCGAAGCCATGGGGGAGCAGTTGGCCCATAGCGGTTGGAAAATCATGGAAGATATGACGTTGGAACGGGGGGGGTGTCGCTTCGATACGGCGCATAGTCAGATTGACGCTTCCTTGGGGCGACGTTGGAAAGAGGTGGTCGCGACTCTGGGACAAGAGGGGGAATGGTTGGCATGAATGCTGTGGATTCTATGGATGAAGCGGTCAATCTTGAATCGGATGTGCGGCCTGGTCAGCGCTGGCGCGAGAGTTTGGCTGCAGCGCGAGATGCGGTGGCTCAGGCAACCCCACTTCAGGTCAGCGGCCAATTGGTCAAAGCCACAGGGTTAGTCATGGAAGCCGTCGGTTTGCGTTTGCCGGTGGGAAGCACCTGTTGGATCGAGTTACCCCATCATCGCGTGGAAGCCGAAGTGGTGGGTTTTTCAGGAGAACGTTTGTTTCTTATGCCGGAAAACGAGGTTCATGGTTTGGTTCCTGGGGCGCGAGTGGTTCCTGCTGAAATTCGTTCCGGATTCACCTTGTTGGGCAAGCGTCAGTTGCCTCGTCGTCGCATGAGTGACCGGGTGCGCCATCTGCCTGTGGGCAGTCGCTTGCTGGGGCGCGTAGTGGATGGTGCTGGGCGGCCGCTGGATGCTCTGGGCCCCTTGGGTGAGGGGGCAGCGGCACCGCTGCAAAGCCGTCCCATTAATCCTCTGGAACGTGCCCCTATTGATAAGCCACTGGATGTGGGGGTGCGCGCTATCAATGCGCTGCTGACAGTGGGTCGAGGACAGCGCATGGGGTTGTTTGCGGGCAGCGGGGTTGGCAAAAGTGTGTTGTTGGGTATGATGGCGCGGTTTACTGAAGCCGATGTCATCGTAGTGGGGCTGATCGGTGAGCGTGGTCGGGAAGTGCGCGAATTCATTGAGGATATTTTGGGAAAGGAAGGCATGGCGCGAGCCGTGGTAGTGGCTGCCCCTGCCGACACCAGTCCTTTATTGCGCTTGCAGGGAGCTGCCTACGCGACGACTTTGGCCGAATACTTTCGTGATCAGGGGTTGAATGTTTTGCTCATCATGGATTCTTTGACGCGCTATGCCATGGCGCAACGGGAGATTGCCTTGGCCATAGGAGAGCCACCTGCCACCAAGGGTTACCCACCGTCCGTTTTTGCGAAATTACCGAAACTGGTGGAGCGGGCAGGTAACGGCGCAGACGCCGGGGGGTCCATCACGGCCTTTTACACCGTATTGACTGAAGGAGATGACCAGCAGGACCCCATAGCGGATAGTGCGCGAGCCATTCTGGACGGACATATAGTGCTTTCGCGCCGACTGGCTGAACAAGGACATTACCCGGCTATTGATATCGAAGCTTCCATCAGTCGTGCCATGAACCAGTTGGTTGAACCCCAGCAGGTTGCGCAGGCTCAGCGATTCAAGCAACTCTATGCGCACTATCAGAGAAATCGTGACCTGATTAGTGTGGGGGCCTATGTGTCGGGAACGGATCCCTTGATGGATGAGGCAATCCAGCGTTATGCTGTGATGGAGCACTTTTTGGTACAAGGCATCCAGGAGCGCTCTACTTTGGAATCCGGCTTATCCAGCTTTCTGGAACTATTTGGTACAGGACGGACATGACACGACCTTTTCCCCTCGAAATTCTGAAAACGTTGTCGCAGCAGCGGAATAATCATGCGGCTCGTCATTTGGGTCAGATGAACCAGAATTGTCTGGCTGAGCAAAAAAAACTCGATCTGCTGACGCAGTTTCGTGCTGACTATCAGGCGCGCTATCAGGCGGCCACTTTGGAAGGTAGGGAGCTCGATACCTTGGCGAATTTCCGCAATTTTCTGGCGCGTCTTGATGAGGCGGTGCGACAGCAACGTACGGTGGTGGAGCTGGCTGAACGACAGGTGCAGAACAGTCAGATCACGGTAACTGAAACGCATCGTCAGGTTCAGTCAATGGAAGCTTTAGAACAACGGCATCTGACCCAGGAACATTTGGAAGAGTCTCGTGCCGAGCAAAAAATGGTGGACGAGCAAAACGGGCAACGGGTTGCGCGTAAACAGATGGAAGTGGAATAGGAGACAATACTCATGCAATCCATACCCGTGGTTCGTACGACATCTTCCCCAGCACCAACTAAGGTGGCCAAGGGGGGGGTGCCTTCTCAGGGGGACAGTTTCATGGCTTTGTTGTCCGAGCAGATGGGGGCACCTTCCTCAAACAGTATGTCTGTCCCTTCAGGTACAGCCGTTTCCTCACGGCCTTCTTCTCAAGGGCAGGGGGGCAGTTTGCAGGGCTCCGCTGGTACTGCTGCTTCTTTGCCTTCTTCTCAAGGGCAGGGGGGCAGTTTGCAGGCCTCCGTTGGTACGGCCGAACAGTCCGTCCCTTCGTCCGGAAATCAGGCAACGAGTGCGTCAACTCCGTCGACTGGGACGGTATCAACTGCTGATAGCACCGCCAAGAAGGGAGGGGGGGCTAGCGCTACGGTGTCGCTTGCACAAGGGGCGGCGACAGGTAACCCAGTGATTCTGGCCTTGAATGGGGCTGTCAAGCCGGAATCCAGTGGGGCTCTGACTGCCGGAAATTCCTCCGTATCGGACAAAAAACCACTGCCTGTGGCACCAGATTCCCAGAGCATGGCGTGGGTTCAAGGGGGAATGTGGATGATGATGGCATCGGCAGGCGGGATTCCCTCGGGTGCAGCAGCACCCTCAAACGTCTCTTCTTCGTCCCTTGCTAGCGCAGCCTCAGGAGGATCTGGGGGCAGTTTAGATGCTGTGCCAGCTCCTGGGTTGAGCGGAGTGGCTGGGGGGGCAAGCGGAACCAGTAGCGCGACGACAGATTTGACTGCTCAAGACACTACAGGATCTGCAGCAACCAGTTTTTCCGCCTTTCTCAACAGCTCCGCACCTTCTTCCCCAACCCTGAGTGCTCCCCTCACTTTGTCTGCGGAATCTGTCCATCGCAATCTTCTGGCGAATGATGGAACTTCCGTGTCACAGGCAGTCAATCCAGGAGCACTGCCGCTGTCACTCCAGAATTTGTCTCCTAATGCCCCGTTGGCCATGACCACGCCGTTGGGAAAGGATCCTTGGGCGACAGAAATGGCGCAGAAAGTGACCTGGATGGTCAGCCAATCTCAGCAAACGGCGGAATTGCAAATTAACCCACCAGACCTGGGGCCGTTGAAAATCGTGGTTCAGGTGACGGGTGCCCAAGCCAATGCTTTCTTTACTTCCCCCCATGCGGCGGTCAGGGATGCGGTTCAACAAGCTTTACCACAGTTGCGTGATATGTTGGCCAATAGTGGTTTGAGCTTGGGACAGGCGACAGTGAGTGATCAGGGAAGTGGAGCGAGGTCTGGATCTCAAGGACAAAATCCCGGATCGCATAATTTGTCTGCCGTGAATCGCGTGCTTGAGGTATCCTCTGGGCAACAAGCTTTAGGAGCCCCAATGCGAATATCGGGGCTGGGATTGATCGACACTTTTGTGTGATGATGGTTATTTGTTGGGGAAATCGGAAACATGTCTAAAAAAGAAGAAAAAAAGGCTCCCGCGCCTGTAGGTGGGGAAGAAGCACCCAAATCAAAGAAAAAAACCATGATCATCATTATCGTGGCGGTCTTGGTATTGCTGGCTGGAGGTGGGGGGGCGGCATGGTTCTTTTTGATTAAGGGGAAAGCGAGCAAAGAAGAAAAGAAACCAGAGCCTCCCGCCGTAGCGATTTTTGTCCCCCTTGACCGGTTTACTGTCAATTTGCAGCAAGAGCAAGGGGATCAGGTGTTGCAGGTCGGACTTTCTCTGAAAATTTATGATCCCGAACTGGAAGAGAAAATCAAAAAGAATACGCCGGAGATTCGCAGTCGTTTGCTGATGTTATTGTCCAGCAAGCGGGCCTCGGAACTGAGTCGGGTCGATGGCAAAAAACAGTTGAGCAATGAGATCGTCTACCTGGTGAATACCACACTGGGAATCAAAAAACCCCTTCTTGTCCCTGTTGTTCACCCTGCGGTGATGGCACCGCCGCCTCCCGCTGCAGCGCCAGTGGCTGCTGTCCCTGCTGGAGGTGGTTTGGCCGCGGCTTTGCAGCAAGCTCAGCCGGCTCCTCCAGTGGCGGTTGCGCCACAAACTCCAGTGTCCGTGACGGATTTGGTGCCGGAGCAGAGCAATGGCAAGGAAGATCGTGAAGGGGTGGTGGATGTCTTGTTTACTGATTTCATCATTCAGTAGATGCCATGACCAGCGACTTTCTCTCTCAAGAAGAAGTCGACTCCCTGCTCCGCGGGGTGAGTGGCGATGCCGAGGAAGATCCTGCTGCTGATAGCGAACATACGGGATCTGACCCACGCCCCTATAATCTTGGCAAGCAGGAACGCATCGTGCGTGGGCGTATGCCCACCATGGAGATCATCAATGAGCGTTTTACCCGCCTGTTTCGCATAGAATTGTTCAATTTGGTCAGGCGTTCGGCGGATGTTTCCGTGGGGCAGTTGAAGGTACTCAAGTTCAGCGAGTTCATCCGGAACTTGCAGGTTCCGGCCAATATCAATCTCGTTCAGGCCAAACCGTTGCGCGGTAATGCCCTGTTTATTTTTGATCCCAACCTGATTTTTTTGGTGGTAGATAACCTCTTTGGCGGTGATGGTCGTTTTCATACGCGGGTAGAAGGGCGGGAATTTACTCAGACCGAGCATCGCATCATTCAGAAAATGCTGGATGCTTTGTTTATTGCCTATGGCAAGTCATGGGAAGGAATCTATCCCCTGGAATTCCAGTTTGTCCGTTCGGAACTCAATCCCCAATTTGCCAATATTGCTACGCCCAACGAAGTGGTGGTGGCCACCACTTTCGAAGTCGAATTTGGGGGTGGAGGTGGGGGTGGATTGCATATCTGTATGCCTTATTCCATGATCGAGCCGATTCGTGAGTTGTTGTACAGTTCGATGCAAGGAGATCACCTGACGGTTGACCGACGCTGGATGCAAATGTTGTCCCGACAGGTGCAATCTGCCATGATCGAACTGGTGGTGGAGTTGGGGCATGCTCGGATCACGGTGGACCAGTTGCTTAACCTGAAGCCTGGAGATGTCTTGCCCCTCGAGATCGAGAAGTATGTGCAGGGGGTGGTGGATAATATTCCGGTCATGGAATGTCAATACGGCATCTTCAACAACCAGTATGCATTGAAAGTAGAACGAATGTTATCCACGGCAGAAGGGATCAGTCAGGGAGAGGTGGGAACGACATGACCGAAGAAGAGAATCAGGAAATCAGCGCTGACGATTGGGGGGCTGCCATGGCAGAACAGGCCGCAGCCACCGAAACGGTCAGTGAGGCTGCTGCCGTAAGCGCAGAGAACCAGGGATCTGCGCTCCATGATGGGGCGGCTCAAGCCCATGTATTCCAGACCTTTGGTGCGGATCCCCAGATACCTGGGCGTCAGGATCTGGAAATGATCATGGACATCCCAGTGACGATCACGGTGGAACTGGGCCGGACCAAAATGCCCATCAAGAATTTGCTGCAGTTGGCCCAGGGGTCGGTGGTCGAGTTGATGGGGATGGCGGGAGAACCCCTGGATGTGCTGGTCAATGGTTTTTTGATAGCTCAGGGGGAAGTGGTGGTGGTGAATGATAAGTTTGGCATTCGGCTTACCGACATTATCACTCCGGCAGAGCGTATGCGTCGGCTTAATCGATGAGACGAGGGTTCTTGCTTGTCCCTATGTTGGGCGGGAGTTTGTCTTCCTGGAGCTCGGAGAGCGTCAAGGCCCCATATGCGCCTCCCGAAGTGTTGACTTGGAGTAGTGGCCTCCAGATCGTTTTTAGCTTGGTCTTGGTGCTGGCCTTGATGGCGGCGGTTGCCTGGGTATTGAAGAAGTTTCAATGGGGCGGAGCGCGGAATTCTGGGCGGGGGACGGAGCCTTTGCGGATTGTCAGTTCATTGGCCGTGGGACAGCGGGAACGGGTGGTTTTGGTGGAAGTACAGGATACGTGGGTGATGGTTGGGGTAGCGCCGGGACATGTCCAAACGCTCCATGTGTTGCCACGACCCGGAGGGAAGGGAGTGTCGTTGTGATCAGAGGCTTGACGCTATTGTTTTGGTTGGGGGTTTTTGGAAGCTCGGGGAGCGTCATGGCGGCCACTTTGCCGGGTTTGGGTGTGATCAGCACGCCGAACGCCGGAGGAGGTCAAACCTATTCCTTCAGTGTGCAAACCCTCATTCTGCTGACTTCTCTCAGCTTCCTGCCAGCCTTGCTTCTCATGATGACCGGATTCACCCGGATCATCATTGTTTTGTCCTTATTGCGATCGGCATTGGGAACTCAGACTTCTCCTCCCAATCAGGTATTGATCGGATTGGCTTTGTTTCTTACTTTTTTCGTCATGTCTCCTGTGTTTGACAAAATTTATTCCACAGCATGGCAACCCTACAGCGATGAAAAAATTACCTTTCAGGAGGCACTGGAGCGGGGAGGTGTGCCTCTAAAATCATTCATGTTGCATCAGACGAGAGAAAGTGATCTGGGCTTGTTCGTCAAAATTTCCAATAGCGCTGCTTTGCAGTCGCCAGATCAGGTGCCTTATAAGGTATTGGTCCCCGCATTTGTGACCAGTGAGCTCAAAACTGCATTTCAAATCGGTTTCGTGATTTTTATTCCATTTTTGATCATCGATATGGTGGTGGCCAGTGTGCTCATGTCCATGGGGATGATGATGGTATCCCCTTCCATTATTTCATTGCCCTTTAAGCTGATGCTGTTTGTATTGGCTGATGGATGGAATCTCTTGATCGGTTCCTTGGTGCAGAGTTTCAATCCATGATGACCCCAGAAAGCATCATGACGCTGGGACAACAGGCCATGACCCTGACGGTACTGGTGTCCGCACCCTTATTGCTGGTGGCGTTGGGCATAGGATTGATTATCAGCATTTTTCAGGCAGCGACCCAGATCAATGAAATGACGCTGTCCTTCATTCCGAAGTTGGTGGGCATGGTCCTGGTTTTGGTGATTCTGGGACCGTGGATGATCAGTATGATGGTGGATTATATCCGCCGCCTATATAGTGGTATTCCCAGCCTTGTGGGTTGACACATGGATGTGTTGAGTGTTTCCAGTGACCAGTGGAATGGGTGGATCGACCAGTTTTTCTTGCCGTTGACACGAATTTTGGCGCTGATAGCCACAGCCCCACTGATTGGACAGGCGGCCGTCCCGTTGCAAGCCAGGCTGGGGCTTGGGTTGGCACTGACTTTTGTGATTGCTCCCGGCATAGATCCTCATCATGGAGTGAGCTTGGCCTCAGCAGAGGGAGGCTTGCTCATTCTGGAGCAAATTTTGGTGGGGGCGGTATTGGGGTTTTCTGTCAACTTGATTTTTGCTGCCGTGACCATGGCGGGAGAATTGTCCGGGTTGCAGATGGGGTTGGGTTTTGCCAGCTTTTATGATCCACTCCATGCCACTTTTCAGCCATTGATAGGGCAGTTTCTGAATATTCTTTTTTCTCTGATCTTTCTTTCTTTGGATGGGCATTTGCTGGTGATTGATGCCCTTGCCGACAGCTTTCGCACGGTTCCTCTGGAACCGGCGCTGCATTTGCACGCCCAAGGTTGGCACATGGCATTGGCTTTGGCAAGCACACTCTTTGCCGAGGCCATACGTTTGTCGCTACCGATCCTGGCTGCATTGATGATTACCAATCTGGCTCTGGGAGTGCTGACGCGAGCGGCGCCCCAATTGAATTTGTTTGCCGTAGGTTTTCCTGTGACCTTGGCAGTGGGATTCATTGTTCTGGACTTTTCCCTACCCACACTGCCTGCTCTGGCAGAGCGCATTATTCGTAGCAGTCTCGTGGCCAGTGCGGGGCTTATTCAACGCTTACTATACTGATTCATGCTATCTCAGGTAGTTGAACAGGGATAAGCCCGAGATGGTGGAAAATGACTGCATGGCGGCTTGCAAGCTCAACTTTTCCTGAGACAATAGGGTTAGGGCGGAGGTGTAATTGGTGTCCTGAATTTGCGACATGGTGGCTTGATATTGAGTTCCCAAACTGTTTTCTGTTGCGGTTAGGTTGGTCAGGGAGTTTAGATTGGTGCCTAGGGTAACGCTCCCATTCAAAATGGCGTTCAGTCCTTGGGATAAATTTCCCTCAGCTGTCTGGAGTTGCTGTGTGAAAGCACTGGTGGCCGTAGTATTTCCTGCGGGCAAAGGGGAGTTTAGCAGAGTAATCAGGTTCTGCATGGTTTGGAAAATCGGGGTATTGGTGCTGGGATTGATGGTAAAGGTATCACCGGCATTGGGTTGACCCTGAACACTGAATTGAATGCCATTAAAACTGATGGTTTGACCACTGGTATACGTTTGATTGGCCGGGGGAAGGCTGGTGGCCGGCAGAGCAACGCCATTGGCATCGGTACCGCTGACCGTATAAGTGGACACTCCAGCAGTGACGCCGAAAGTGAGGGTATAGTGGTTTCCCAGTTGAGCGGTGGTCGGGGGGGGGATAGTCATTGACCCAGCACTGATAGATCCCGATCCGGTATTGGCCATGGCTGCGGCAGTCGCGAAAGTGCCGTTGCCGTTCTTTACGCGCATGAACAAATCGGCACCATTCACATTGGTTACCATGGATTGGTTGGTGGAGACCTGGGTCAATTGTTGCCCAGTATTCCCTTGGTACTGTACTCCAGAGGAAGTGACGACAAAGGGCTTGACCGATCCAGTGGTTCCGGAAAAAAGGTAATTTCCTGTTCCATCTTGGCTATTGGCCAAACCAATCAATTGAGATAGCTGTTGTTGCAGGGTGGTCGCCAGTGCCTGACGGTCGGAATTATTGAGGGCAGAGTTATTGGCGCTGACCGTGGTGGATTGGATGTTCTGAACCAAGGTGGTAATGTTTTGCAACACACCAGCGCTGATGGACATACTATTTTGAGCGGAAGTGATGTTGGTGGTGAATTGGGTATTCATGCCGTTGGCTTGCGTCAAATTGATAATCTGCGCTGCGCCAGAAGGGTTGTCAGAGGGCGTGTTGATCTGTTTCCCTGAAGATACCTGCAATTGGGTGTTATACAGGGCATTTTGCTGTTGATTGATGGCGTTGACGCTGGTATCAAAAAACGTATTAGTGCTGATACGGACCATGATATCCCCCTTAATTGAGCATGCCAAGCACGGTGGAAAACATGGTGTTCGCCACCTGAATGGCTTTACCTGCAGCCTGATACGCTTGTTGAAACTGAATCAGGTTGGCGGCCTCTTCATTCAGATTGACACCGGAAATGGATTGTTGAGTTGCGGTGGTTTGATTGACCAGATTGGTTTGGGCAGTACTACTGACCTGAAGTTGACTGGTTTGAGCTCCCACCTGACTGACCAGCTGGGCATAGGCCCCGGCGAAACTGGCGGTGTTGCCGAGCAGTGTGTTCTGCGACTGCAGGTTGGCCATGGCCAACGCATTATTGCCATCATTGCTGGCGCTGGTATTGGCGCTGACGGTAAAAACATCATTGGTTTGTGGTGTTCCACTGAGGCTGGTACTCCAGCCGTTGTAGCTGATGGGGGCGCCCGCTGTATAGGTTGCGCCGGTTGCCAAAGTGGTTCCCGTCGTGGTGTCCACCACATTGTAGGAGGTGGGGCTGGTAAACGTGAAGGTGACCGTGTCCAGGAGTTTGGTGTTGAGTGGGAGTCCAGGGTTGACGCTGGCGGAAGAAATCGTACCCGTTCCGATGTTGGAAAGGGGGGCGTTGGTTTGCACAGGGACGGCGGCGGCAATTTTATTGGGATCAGTCAGTGCTACCGTGAGATTTTGTGCCCCATTGACCGTGGGTTCGATCAGATAACTATTGCCTGCAGTCGGAGTGCCTGTGCTATTGAGGGTGATGCCGTCAACCGTTAAGGGCAGGGCGGCGCTGGTGGTCACCTGGTTGTCTGACAGTCGGGTCAGGGTGTACTGGGTCCCGTTATAGCTCAGGGTGTAATTGCTGCCCGTGAGTGCCGACGCGTTACTGATGCTGGCACTGACCGCAGCAGTTCCCGTATTGGCCTGATTGGCGATAACCACGGGGGGGGCAATGTTAAATAGCGGAGATCCCGTGGCCCCAGTTAAATCTTGGCCCATGGCCTGTTGGGTATTGATGGTGGCGCCCAGTCCGGTGGCAATCAGACCCAACTGATTTTGCGTGGGAACGAGACTTTGGTTTTGAAAAGCCAGTAACCCCCCCAAATTTCCTCCTTGCAGACTATTCGTGGGGAGGCGCAAAGTTGTACCGTTGGGGGTGTTGTAGGAAATATCAAGCTGGGACGGGTTGGACTGGGACGGCAGGGTTTGCAGGGACATGGCTTGTGATCCCACCACCAAAGATTGTCCGTTGCCGATATAAATTGTATCGGAGCCATTGGGTTGCCGAATGACCGTGGCGTTGATTTCCTGGCTCAATTGCGAGATGAGTTGATTGCGCTGGTCCAGCAAAGTATTGGGAGGCTGATTGCTATTGCTTGCCGAGGACTGAATGATACTCTGGTTCAGGGAGGCAATTTGTTGGGCATAATTATTGATGTTGGAGACGCTGGAAGTGATTTGCTGATTGGTGCTGGTAGCCAGTCCCGTCAGGACCTGATTGAGTGTCTGGAAGGTCCCGCTCAGGGATTGGGCACTACTGAGCATGGCTTGTCGCGCCGAGACGGAAGAAGGGGCATTGGCAACCCCATTGACCGCCGTAAAGAAACTTTGCAATGCGGGAGACAAACCTGCCGCTGGATCCGCAATGATATTGTTGATCTGCTGGATCTGATTGTAATACGTGGTTAGTTGACTGGAAGTGGATTGTTGTTGTTGCAGTTGGGTATTGATGAACTGACTGTAAATCCGTAGCACGCTGGTGACATTCACGCCTTGGCCGATGAAACCATTGGCCGATCCCAAAGAGGGGCTGGGACTCTGGATGATTTGTTCGCGGCTGTAACCTGGGGTGGACGCATTGGCAATATTGTTCCCCGTGGTCAGCAACCCCGCCTGCGCGGCATTGAGCGCACTGACTCCTATGCTGGTCATCATGTCGGTCATGGCAATTTCCTCAGAGCTTTCCTCCGATCTCCTTCAGTATCAGGTTATCGGCAGGCGCGGGGTTTACTTTAGAAAAGGGTTTCAGTACCAGGGGTTCATGGCTGGTAGGATGCAATGGTTTGAGCACCGTGCTGGTATGCATCGGATTTGTGTTGGAGAATGGCTTCAGTCCCACAGAATTATGGTGGGCAGGACTGAGTTGTTTGACAATCATGTCTGCCAGTCCCAGGCCGTGGGTTTGCGCGATATTTTGCGACATCTGTTTGTCGAGAAGTTCGGTAAATACCTTTGTTTGCTGGTTATCCAGCAATCCTCCCGAGGGGATTGTTGCTCGCATGGACTTCATCATCATATTGAGAAAGACGGATTCAAACTGCTTGGCCACTTGCGGCAATGCTTTATCCGGTGTTTGATGGGCTTTGAGGTGAAGGTCACCCAGAGCTTGGGCGTCGATGGCCAGACGACTGTTGAGATCCGTGGAAGTCAGGGTATTGGACATGATCAGATGATCTCCAGGTCGGCATGCAAGGCCCCAGCGGTTTTCATGGATTGGAGTATGGAAAGCAAATCTTGGGGGGTGGCGCCTATGGTATTCAATGCATGGACCACTTCGTTGAGAGAGACTCCCTTATTGAGGCGAATCACTGCTCCCTTCTCCGCTTTAACATTTACCGTAGCCTGTCCGGTTTGTACGGTCGTTCCATTGGACAAAGGATTGGGTTGACTCACTTCATTGAGGGCGCTGATGACCACGGTCAGGTTGCCATGGGCGACGGCGCATTCGTCCAGGGTGACATTCTGGTTCATGACTACGGAACCCGTACGGGCATTGATCACCACTTTAGCGGCTTCCACGCCGGTATCTACCTGCAAATTTTCCAGATGGGACATGAATTGAACCCGCGCAGGGCCGGAAGGGGCCTTAATCTGCAAGGTGCGTCCATCCAGAGTGGAGGCAATGGGTTGGTCAAAGGCCAGTTGTTGGTTGATGACTTCCGCCATTTTGGTCGCTGTGGTGAAGTCAAGGTCGTTGAGTTCCAGGGTAATATAGTCCCCTTGGGAAAAGGGAGAATTGACCAGCCTCTCGACCGTTGCGCCACTGGGGATGCGGCCCACACTCAAGTGATTGACGATGACCTTGGAACCCTTGGCACCAGCACCGATTCCTCCCACCAGAAGATTTCCCTGAGCCATGGCGTAAATCCGACCATCGGCTCCTTTGAGCGGAGTCATGACCAAGGTTCCTCCCAGCAGGCTTCCGGCATTCCCCATGGAAGACACCGTGACATCAATGGTTTGACCCGGGCGTGAAAAAGCCGGCAAGTCGGCGGTGACCATAACGGCAGCCACATTCTTCAGCATGGTTTGCAAGACGCTGGCTGGGGGGACATTCACGCCCATTTGAGTCAACATATTGGCGATGCTCTGGATGGTGAAGGGGGTTTGGGTGGTCATGTCTCCCGTTCCGTCCAGCCCCACCACCAGTCCGTAACCGATCAATTGGTTGGTGCGTACTCCTTGAATGGAAGCCAGGTCCTTGATGCGTTTGGCTTCGGCAGAGAGCGGAGCCATGAATGTCAGAAGAACCAGAAAAATGACGGTCAAAGTGCGCATGGAAAGTCTCAGTAAGGTACGGCTGACATGAAGAAGCGGCCTACCAGGTTCATGAGGGCAGCCCCATCGATATTGGCGTTCCCCCCCTTGTATTCCACGTGGGCGTCAGCGAGTTGGGTTGAGATGATGGTGTTGCCCGTTTGCACATAGACTGGGTTGACGACGCCAGAAATTCGAATATATTCGTCCACTTGATTGATGGATACCAGTTTTTCTCCGCTGACCTTGAGGTTACCGTTGGGCAGGACTTCGATGACCGTGGCAGTGATGGATCCGGTGAGAAAGTTGTTTCCCGTGCTGTTGCCGGTGTTGGTGAGTTTGTTGGTCGTGCTGCCGTTGGTGGTGACTCCATCCAGAACATGTTGCCCCGTGGCCGCGTTGGTGATGGCGGGAGTGGTGGAAGCCAGGGTGCTGGCATGGCTGGCGCCATTACCATTGGCTTCGGTGGCCGAGGTATTTTCCTGCAGGATGATTTGCAAGGTATCACCCAAGTTGCGTGCGCGATTGTCTTCGAACAGCGGATGCTGGCTGTATCCTGTCTGGAAAATGCCCCCGGTATCTGGGGGAGCGGTTTTGTATAGATCTACTGGGCGGGCACTTAAAGGGCTCGTGATGTGGGTTGACGGAGTCACTGCACAACCGGCCAGGAGTCCAAACCCTAGTACCAGAAAAAATCTTGAAAACATGACATTACCTCATGTTCACCAAGGTTTGCAGCATCTGCCCCGAGGTTTGTACCGCGTTGGAGTTGATCTCGTAGGCCCGTTGAGTTTCGATCATATTCACCAGCTCTTCTGCCACGCTCACATTGGACGTTTCCACATAGCCCTGATTGAGTGTTCCCGCACCGTTCAATCCGGGAGTATTCAGGTTAGGGGCACCGGAAGATTGAGTTTGGTCATACAGATTGCCACCGATGGCTTGCAGATTGGTCGGGTTCATAAAGGTGGCCAACTGGATCGTGCCGAGTTGCAGGGGGGTGAACACCCCCGCTTGGGTGGCTGAGACGGTACCATCCTGCGCGATGGTGACGCTGGTGGAGTTGAGTGGGATGGTGATGGTGGGTTGGACCAAGAATCCGGTGGAAGTCACCAAATTTCCCTGATTGTCTGTTTGGAATGAGCCGTCGCGGGTATAGGCGGTGGTACCGTCGGGCATCAGCACCTGAAAGAACCCTGCCCCATTGATCGCTACATCCAGGGAATTCCCGGTTTGTTGTAGATTTCCTTGGGTCATGATGCGTTCTGCCGCCAGCGGTTTTACCCCGGTTCCCAGTTGCATCCCCGAGGGATACATGGTTTGTTGGGAAGATTGAGCTCCGGGTTGATAAATGGTTTGGTACAGCAGATCCTGAAAAACCGCACGCGATTTTTTGAAACCATTGGTTCCCACGTTCGCCAGATTGTTGGAAATGACGTCCATCTGGGTTTGTTGGGCTTCGAGTCCGGTTTTTGAAATCCATAGGGAGCGTTGCATGATGAAATTCCTTTTAACGGAGGGAGGCCAGAATCTGAGTGGCCTGTTGGTCGTTGGATTGCGCGGTTTGTAACATCTGCATATGCAATTCAAACTGTTTCGAAATGGAAATCATGTCTACCATGGCGGAAATGGCATTCACATTACTGCTTTCCAGGTGCTCGGCAGAAACGGATACCGTGGTGCTGGGAGGTACGGGCTTCTTGTCGCGGGTACGAAAGAGACCATCTTCGCCACGAATCAGTTGGCTTTCTGGAGGATCCACCAGGCGCAATTTGCCGATGAGTGTCGCCTGTGAGGGAGGGGCTCCCGTAGGAACGGTACTCACGGTTCCGTCGGCAGCGATGGTGACCTGGCTGTCCGGAGGAATGACGATCTGGTCCGTGGCGATGGGTTCCCCATTGTCATCGATGACAGGGTTGCCATTGTTGGTTTGCAAAACGCCATCTGGCGATACTTGCAGGTTGCCGTTGCGGGTATAGGCTTCGCTGCCGTCAGGCATGAGCACGGCGATCCAGCCCTTGCCATCAATACCCACATCCAGGGAACGTCCGGTTTGCGCCAGAGTGGCGGGAGAAAAATCGTAACCAGCCAGTCCATTGACGACAAACGTCCGCGTCTGCACACCTTGGCCATTCAACGGAATGGCGCGAAAACTGTCAATCGCGCTGCGATACCCGGTGGTATTGTTGTTGGCCAGATTGTTGGACAACGTGGCCTGACGCTCCAGAATATGGGAGGCGCCAGTCATGGCAGTGTAGATGAGGCGGTCCATGATGGAATCTCCGCTTACCGTAGATTGACGATGGTTTGCGTAATTTGATCTTCGGTTTTGATGGTCTGGGCGTTGGCTTGGTAGTTGCGCTGGGCCGTGATCATGTTGACCAGTTCCGAGGTCAGATTGACGTTCGAGGATTCGGTGGCTCCCGATTGGATGGATCCCAAGTTGCCGGAGCTTGGTGCTCCCACTAGGGCAGCCCCAGAAGCATTGGTTTCCGCCCATTGGTTATTGCCAGCGGACTGAAGGGCTTGAGGATCGGCGAAGTTGACCAGAGCGATTTGTCCCAGATTTTTGGATTGGCCATTGGAATAGTTTCCCTGGATGATACCGGTAGGGCTGGTGGCAAATCCACTGAGCTGGCCTGAGGTATAACCGTTTTGGACCAGTTGGTTGACCCCGAAAGGAGAGCCGTACTGGGTGGTGCTGGAAAAGTCCAAGGTCATATTTAAGGGGTTGGCGCCATTGGTTAGGGTATCGGTAACAGGGATTTGCCCCATTTTCAGAGTACCGGCAGGAGGATAGACCATGGTGCCGCTGGCATTGAACCCCAGGGTACCGATGGGGGTATTGGCGGCTGGAACGGCGGTGCCATCCATGGTCAGGTAGGTGTTCCAGGCAGCGGTGCCGCCAGCAGTGGTGACCGCAGCGGGGGTGGGGCTTGCCAGAGAAAAATACAGGGTGGCTACATGGCTGTTGCCCAAACTGTCGTATACCGTCATGGAGGTGGAATTGTTGAAGCTGGTGGGGTCGGTCGGATTAAAGGGAGTGGTAGTCGGGACAGTGGAACTGGAATTGAGATTCAGTCCAATGGTGGCGGTGCTAGTGGCGATGGGGGCAAGGTTGGCGGTGGGGATCTGCAAAGGAGCCAGATTGCCCGTTGTGATGACGCCGCTGGCCGAGGCTTGGTACCCAGTGACCTGGTTGCCGCCGGCATCCACTAGGTAGCCATTTTTATCCAGTTGAAACTGGCCATTACGTGAGTATGAAATGGAACCGTTATTGTTCATCCGGTAGAACCCTTGCCCGTTGATGGCCATATCCAGGGAGTTTCCGGTGGACTGGATATTTCCTTGGGAAAAGTTCTGGGCTACCGCTGAGACTTGGGTTCCAATTCCGATTTGGCTACTGTTTCCACTGCTCAAGCTGGAGGCAAAGATATCGGAAAATTGTGTTGTAGAACTTTTAAAGCCGACGGTGCTGGCATTGGCAATATTGTTGCCAATGGCATTGAGTTGACTGGCAGAAGCGTCCAAACCACTGAGGCCTTGTTGGAATGCCATGATGTTTTCTCCCTGACAGAATTATTGAATGTAGGCGACTGAAGACAGGCTGAAGCTACCGAGGGTCCCCAGATCCAGGGAGGCGCCCTGGCTGCCCATGGTGACAGAATTGACCTTGCCTGAGGTCAAAGTGGTGGCCGTGACGGCGCTCGTTCCTTGGTTGGCGGTGGCGACGATCTGGTACGTTCCGGCTGGAGCTGAGGCGCCGGAGCTGGTTTGCCCATTCCAGGTGAAGGGGACCACGCCAGCGGCTTGGGCCCCCAGGTTCAGTGTGTTGATGATTTTCCCGGCGCTGTCTTTTATGGCGACGGTGAGGTTGCTGACGGCTTGGGGCAGTTGAATTCCGGCGCTGGCGCTAGCGCCAGCAGTGACACTGACGGTGCTCCCGGGCACCAGCACGGTATGACCGATGAGGCTGGTGGCGGCGGACATAGATTGGCTGCCCGACAGGCTGGTGTTAAGGGCGGTGAGGGTGGAGTTGAGTTGGCTAATGCCGCTGACCGTGCTGATTTGTGCCAGTTGGGAAGTCATTTGACTGCTGTCCATGGGGTTCATGGGGTCTTGGTTCTGGAGTTGAGTAATCAGCAGGGTCATGAAGTTGTTTTGTAGGGACGTGGCGCTGGTGCTGCTGAGCGCACTGGTAGCTGCGCTGGCCAAACTACTGCCAGAACTGGCGGAATTGGCCAAAGAGCTATTGGTGTTATTGAGTTGAGTGATGAGGGCGCTGGAAGGGTTGACGGTGGTCATGGCAGTCTCCGAATTATAGTCCGAGGAGTAGGGTTTTAAGGAGGAGGGTGTTGGAAGTGTTCATCACTTCCACGTTGTTCTGATAAGACCGCGAAGACGAAATCATGTTCACCATTTCTTCCACAACATTGACATTGGGCATGGTGACATAGCCATTTTTGTCGGCCAGAGGGTTGTTGGGGTCGTACATCATTTTCATGGGGCTGGGATCATTGACCACCTGATCCACCTGGACTGCGGTGCCCCCTTGGCCGTCTATGGGAATGGCTTTGAAAATCACTTGCTTGGCGTGATAGGGCTGACCATCGGCTCCAGTGGCGCTGTCTGCATTGGCCAAGTTGCTGGCCACCACGTTCAAGCGTTCGGATTGTGCCGTGAGGGCTGAGCCGGAGATGTTGAGGATGTTGAACAGGGACATGAGTCAGGACCTTTTAGTTGAGCACGCTTAAAATGTCTTTGATCTGTTGTCCGCCAAATTTCAGGCTGGCTTGGTAGCGGATGGCGTTTTCGGAAAATTGGGCGCGTTCGATGTCCAGATTGACGGTATTACCATCGGCGCTGGGTTGTACCACGGAGCGATAGAGTAGGGGCGAACCGGCAACATCGTCTTTCGTCGAGTTGGCAATATGTTGAGGGTCCGGAGTGTTCAGGGGCAAAGAGGAAGTCTGGCTCTGTCCCAGCGCTGTACTCAATGCCGCACGAAAATCGATGTCCCGCGCCAGATAGCCCGGTGTGTCGTTGTTGGCAATATTAGAGGCAATCAACTCCTGCCGCGTTTCCTGAACGCGCAAGGCTTGTTGCTGAAATTGTAAAGTGCGGTCGAGAGCGGTAGCCATGACTGGGATTCCTGTTCCATAATAGGCGGAACTTCTTATGAAGTATCGTATCTGGAGGTAATGCTTGGGTATGCGGCGATTAAAAGGGGGATATGGTCCCTATTCTGGAGTTGGAAGGGGATGATGAGACTTGCGATGCCAAAATGGGTGAGTCTTGTGTGGCTGCTTTTCCCGGTGTTTCTGGGAGCAGCAGAATTTGGGGGATTTGACGGCAGTGTGCGGCAATTTGTACTGGATCAACTGGGGAGCTTTCCTGGACAGATTACGGTTTCCGTATTGCCTCCTCTCTATGGTTTGAAGCCGAACCGCTGTGTTTCTCCACAATTGACGCTGCCGTCCAACGCAAAATTGGGCGCAGGTCGGATTTTGGTGTCGGCACGTTGTGATGCCGATGAAAATGGTCGGTCTTGGTCTGGCATGGTACCGGTGATCGTTACTTTGAATGCGCCCCATGTGGTGATTCGTCGCACCATGAATGCGGGAGAGACGCTGACATCGGCAGATGTGGAAATCCAGAATGGCGCGGTGACACGACCGGACGTACTGACGCGATTGGCTGATCTGGACGGAAAAGTGTTGCGCCAGGGGGTCGTGGCCGGACAGGCTTTGCGTCCGGATATGTTGCGCTTGCCCTATATCGTTCTTCAGGGGCAAACGGTGCAAGTGCAGGTGATGGGGGAAGGATTTCAGGTGAGTACGCAAGGACAGGCTTTGGCAAATGCCATAATGGGGCAGAATGTGCAGGTCCGTGCCGGCACCGGTCGAGTACTGACTGGAGTAGTCACGGGGCCCGGTACAATACAGGTAGCGCCATGAGGAAGTCGCAGTGAAAAAAGTTTCGGTCAATGATTTGAAAGTTGGTATGTTTGTGCACGAGATTTGTGGCAGTTGGATGGATCACCCCTTTTGGAAAACGTCCTTCATGCTGGAATCTCACAAGGATTTATTGACGTTGCAGAAAAGTAATATCCGCGAGGTATGGATCGATCCTGCCAAGGGCAGGGATGTGAGTCAGGTCAATGCCAGTCACCAAAACCTCGCTGAGTCGAGTGAAGTTTTGGTGGAGATGGAGGCGGAAGAAATATCGAGTACTCCCTCGGTTCCGCGAAAAGCCACTTTTTTTGATGAGTTGGACCGTGCCCGGCGTATTCATGTTCGCTCCCGTGGCGTTGTGAACAGTTTGCTGGCGGAATGTCGTATGGGTCTGCCCCCAAATTTGGAAGAAGCGGAAGGATTGGTGGAAGAAATCTCTAATTCCGTATTGCGCAATTCCGATGCCTTGGTCAGTTTGTTACATCACAAGCCGCGCTCCAGTTATCCCTATCTCCATGCGGTCTCCGTGAGTGCGTTGATGGTGGCTCTGGCCAAACAAATGGATTTTGATGCGTCGATGCTGCGTCGGGCCGGGTTGGCCGGATTGCTGCTCGATGCGGGGATGGCCCTCATCCCACCGGAAATCGTGCATAAGCAGGGACAGTTGACGGATGAGGAATTTGCTACGATAAAAACCCATGCGTTACTGGGGCGCGACTTGCTGTTCCGTTCAGGAGTGACTGACGAACTGGTGCTGGATGTGTGTTTGCATCATCATGAGCGGGCGGACGGTTTGGGTTATCCGGATCAGTTGCATGGTGAGATGATATCGGTGCATGCAGCTATGGGGGCGATTTGCGACGTGTATGATGCGGTGACTTCCGAGCGCACCTATCACAAGGGTTGGGCACCAAATTATGCGATTCGCAAAATGGCTGACTGGCAAAAGGGTCAATTCGATCGAACGGCATTTCATGCCTTTGTGCGCTCGGTGGGCTTGTATCCTTCGGGTACTCTGGTACGTCTCAAGTCTGGGCGCCTCGGAACGGTGATCGAACAAAACGATCGAAGTCTGCTATCGCCAGTGGTAAAAGTAATTTTTTCCATCAAGCAGAACGCGCGCATCGAGCCCGTATTGGTGGATCTGGGAAAAACAGACGACAGTATTCTGGGTGCTGAAGATCCCAAAAAATGGGCGCTAGAGGATATGGCGGTTTGACTGGGCTGGGTTTATCATGTCCCAATGGTTGGTGATCTGAGGTGGCGGAGTAGGGCTGTAACTGTGAGTGGTGTGTGAGATGGGGGAGGAAATATGAGCAATCTGGATACCTCGATGACCTTGCCTCAATGGGTCTCATTTCTGGAGTCGGCTTCCTTGCCGGTACTGCAGAACAGCTTGGCTGATCTGGCTATGCTGCGTCAAGATGAAGAACAATTATCCGCTCTGAATGTGGCCCAAGTGATTTTGCGGGACCCCATGCTTACGGCGCATCTGCTGCGTTATTTGCAACAGCATCGTTCGCGCCATCAGCAGGCGGAGATCGTTGAAGTAGAACAAGCAGTGATGATGTTGGGAATGAATAATTTTTTCGATCATGTTTTGCCCGGGTTGGTGGCCGTGGAGGAGGCGTTGGCAGGGTTTCCTGACGCCTTGAAAAATCTCGTGCGGGTGCTTGGTCGGGCAGAAAAGGCGGCAGAGTATGGGCGCGACTGGGCTATTCGCTTGAATGACCGACGATATGCCGAAGTGTATGTGGCAGCGCTATTGCATGATTTGGCGGAAATGTTGATGTGGTGTTTTGCTCCACAAGTCATGCTGACCATTCGGGCAGCCCAGGAGCAGGACAAAACCCTGCGCAGTCAGCTGATCCAGGAACAGGTTTTGGGTTTTACCTTGGTCGCTTTGCAACGCGAATTGGCAATAAATTGGGGGCTGCCGGAATTGCTTTTGACCCTCATGGGCGAGGCGGCTGGGCATTTGCCGCGGGTGCGCAATGTGGCATTGGCCGTGAATTTGGCGCGCCATTCGGCCAATGGCTGGGACGATGCGGCCCTCCCCGATGATTATACCGACATTGCCCAATTGTTGCGGATGACACCACAGGAGGTCCGGCATCTGGTGATTCCTGGGCGAATGGTAAAATAAA
>JAAGNR010000085.1 GCA_010435995.1 Ferrovum sp.
CCCTTTACCCCCCACTTGCCGGGCGACAAAATTCACCAGGTCTCCCGCCTTGATCTGCGCCATCAGATCGGCGGTCACCCCGGCCAACAGGACCACCCTCCCCTCCTGCACTGACCCCAACACCACCACCGTTTGGGATACCTGCCCTCTGAGGGCGTCCCACGCTTCGCGCAAGCCCTTGGCATCAGCGTCCAATACCGTTGCCAGCACCCGTACGGAACCCACGGTCACCGCCTGATCCAGCAAAGCAACACCGGCACGGGCAGCCGCCTGGGCTTTATAACGGCTCAATTCCCGTTCCAGCAAACGATGCTGCTCTAACAGTTGACGCAATCGGACCACGGCATCCTGAGGTTGAACGAGCAGGGTTTCTGCCACCTGATCCAGCTGGGTTTTTTCCTGCTGGCTCCATACCAGAGCGCCTTCTCCCGTCACCCCTTCGACGCGCCGGATGCCGGAAGCCACCCCAGATTGGGCGACGAGACGAAACAATCCGATATCTCCCAAACGAGCCACATGAGTGCCGCCACACAACTCGGTGGAAAAATCCCCCATGGCCACCACGCGCACCTCATCGCCATACTTTTCACCGAAAAGGGCCATGGCCCCTTGCTTCAGGGCATCGTCATAGGCCATCACACGCACGGACAATGGCAGATTGCGGCGAATTTCCTGGTTGACCAAACTTTCTACGGATCGCATTTGCTCCGCAGTCAGGGGTTCCCCGTGGGAGAAATCAAAACGGGTGCGTTGCCCATCCACCAAAGATCCCCGCTGCGCGACATGGGGACCCAGTACCGCGCGTAACGCAGCATGTAGCAAATGCGTCGCCGAATGATTGAGGGCCGCCCGATGACGCAGCTCGTGATTCACCTGGGCCTTTACCCTATCCCCTACCGTCAGAGTGCCGTTCTTGAGCATCCCTTGATGACCAAAAACCTGTGCTTGAATTTTACGCGTATCGGTTACGGTAAACGTGGCGTGGGTGGAAAAAATCTCCCCCTGATCGCCCACTTGGCCTCCAGACTCAGCGTAGAACGGGGTGCAATCCAGCACCACCACGCCTGTCTGTCCCACATTCAGGGATGTCACGGCGGCCCCATCGAGGTAAAGCGCCAACACTTGCGCGGATTCTTCCAGACATTCGTAACCCACAAATCGGGTCTCCGCTCCCTCATAGGTCACCCGTTCCTGGGTCGTGAACCGTGAGGAAGCCCGTGCCCGCTCCCGCTGCTCGGCCATGGCTTGTTCAAACCCCGCCAGATCCACGGTCATCCCCCGCTCTCGGGCAATGTCGGCAGTCAAATCCATGGGAAATCCATAGGTGTCATAGAGACGAAATACCGTTTCACCCGCCAGCATCCGATCTTCCTGATGCAACGCAGCCTCCAGAACCACCATGCCATTTTCCAGCGTCTCGGCAAAGCGTTCCTCTTCCTGCAGCAACACGGCCGTTACCCGCTCCTGTGCCTGCACCAACTCAGGATAGGCTGCGCCCATCACACGTACCAGATCTACAACCAATTTATGAAAAAATGGCGCTTTTTGACCCAACTTGTATCCGTGCCGAATGGCGCGTCGGATGATACGACGCAATACATAACCGCGCCCTTCATTGCCCGGGATAATGCCATCTACAATGAGAAAGGAACAGGCACGAATGTGATCGGCGATCACCCGTAACGATTGACTGGCGCCATCACGGGTGCCGGTATGCCCTTGGGCAGCCGTAATCAACTCACGAAACAGGTCGATGTCATAATTGCTATGCACTCCCTGCATGATCGCCGCAATGCGTTCCAGCCCCATGCCCGTATCTACCGATGGCTTGGGAAGAGGATGCAGAACTCCCTGTTCATCGCGGTTATATTGCATGAACACCAGATTCCAGATCTCGATGTAGCGGTCACCGTCCGCGTCTGGAGAACCTGGGGGGCCTCCAGCCACTTCATCCCCCATGATCAAAGAAAATCTCGCTACAGGGCCCGCAAGGGCCCGTATCTCCCATTTGCCAGAAATTATCCGCCGTAGCGATGCGGGTCAAACGCGCCGGATCCACGCCGATCTCCTTAAGCCAGATCTCTGCGGCCTCTTCATCGTCGTGATACACCGTCACCCACAAGCGATTTGCGGGCAAAGCCAATTCCGTCGTCAAAAACTGCCAGGCGTAGTGAATGGCCTCGCGTTTGAAATAATCGCCAAAACTAAAGTTGCCCAACATCTCGAAAAAGGTATGGTGGCGTGCGGTATACCCGACATTTTCCAGATCATTATGCTTTCCTCCGGCGCGCACGCTGCGCTGACTGCTGGTGGCGCGGGTATAGGCACGCTGTTCTTTGCCCAGAAACACTTCCTTGAACTGCACCATCCCGGAATTGGTAAACAACAGGGTGGGATCATTGGCAGGAACCAGAGGACTGGAAGGCACCACCGTATGTCCCTGGCGGGCAAAAAATTGAAGAAAACGCGTGCGAATTTCAGAGGATTTCATAGACCGTTTCGACCCCGGTAAAAATGTTTGGCAAAGAGATGCTTGCCAATTTTACCCGAATTCGCCCACGGTTAACGAGTTCGCGGACTCAGCGCAGCCGATTTCGTCGCGGCAACCGCTGCGCTCCCTGCAACCCATTCAATGCTTTGTACAAAGACGCTTCCATCTGGGCATATTCCAGCGTGGAAACCCGGGCACGCAGCAGGTTTTCCCGTTCCCGCGCCCGGCGCTCGGCTGCGCTCTCTTCCAACTCCCGTTCCTCGATGACAAAATCGAGAAGAACGGTCACCCGTTCGGGCTGCACTTCCACCATGCCTCCGGAGACATAAAAATGCTCCTCCGCCACGGGAGACCCCTGATCCACCCGCACCCAACCGGGGCGCAGCCAAGCCATGAGTGGCGCATGCCCCGGAAGAATACCGAGATCACCAGACTCCCCAGGAACCACCACAAAGGAAGCCCGTCCGGTAAAAATCGCACCTTCCATACTGACAATGTCGACCTGCAGTTCTCGTGTCATACCTGCCCCCCTGTTGCCGCCGCACCCGAGCTGATTTCAATGAGTTCTCGGGTAATCTGTTCTTGTCGTGACCGGTGATAGACATGGTTGAGATCTTCCAAGGCTTCTTTGGCATTATCACTGGCGGCTTTCATGGCCATCATACGCGCCCCCTGTTCCGAAGCCATGTTCTCTGCTACGGCCAGCCAGATGAGAGTTTCCAGATAACGTCGCAACATCCCGTCGATCACCTGACGCGGATCAGGTTCATAAAGATAGTCCCAAATGCCTTCAGGAGCCCCGAGGCGCTCTCCGGTCAAAGGCAGCAAGGGTTCCACTAGGGGTCGCTGCACCAACACATTGGCGAAGTGCGAGTAGGCCAGATGCACTTCGTCAATACGCCCCTCACGAAAGGATTGAAGCAAAACCCCCACGGGTTGAACCAACCGTTCCATCAATGGCAAATCGCCTAAGCCCACCGCCTGAGATACCACGGGCAAGCCCATCCGCCGAACAAAAGAAAGCCCTTGATTGCCCAGAGCACACACTTCCACTTCCTGACCCAGACTGGTCCATTCGTGCAGATGCTGAGCCACCAGACGAAACAACCGGGTATTCAACCCGCCACACATACCCTTGTCAGAAGTGACCAGAATCAGGCCAATCCGCTTTACTGGGCGCACAGCGAGATAGGCCGAGTGATATTCCAAGCGCGCATGGTGCATATGCGCTGCAATCACGCGCATCTTTTCCGCGAAGGGTTGCGCCGACTCCATGCGCATCTTGATTTTGCCAATTTTGCTGCGCGCCACCATTTCCATGGCCCGCGTCAGCTTTTGCAGGTTCTGAACGGTGCCGATCTTGGAACGGATTTCCTGGAGATGGGCCATGCCTCACCTCTGCTCAGGGGAACGAGAAACCAACAATTCCAGGCTCAAACGACGCATCTGATCTTCCTCATCTGCCGAGAGTACCAGAATGGGCCGACTCTCCTCAGTGGAAATTCGTTCCTGGTTTTGCGCATTGGCCTGACCATCGATATGGAACCCCATGAAGCCCAGGGAGCGACAGACCTCGGCCCGAACCAGCCCGCCCTTTTCCCCGATCCCTCCGGTAAAAACCAGGACATCCAGCCCCCCCGCCTGAGCCGCCAGACTGCCTATGGCCTGGCAAACATGACGACAGAAATAGCGGACGGCAAAGCGGGCATCCTCTCCCTCGTCCTGGAGCAACTGCTGCATATCTGCACTGTTTCCTCGAGACAAGGCCCATAGCCCCATTTCGTGATACACCACATTGCTCAAGTCAGCAACGGACAAGCGGCCAGCCAACGCCAGCATCACGCCAGGATCAAGATCGCCGCTGCGCGTTCCCATGACCACGCCTCCCGCTGGAGAGAAGCCCATGGTGGTATCCACCGAGCGCAAATCCTTCAGCAAACAGAGGCTGGCCCCCTGCCCCAAATGCGCCACCACCACATTTCCTTTGGCCTGTTCACCCAGAAGCAGGGGCAAACGATAGGCCACATGTCCATAACTCAAACCGTGGAAACCATACTTGCGCAACTGGAACCGATCGGGAATAGGCAAGCGATACGCTAGCGGCGCAAGGGTTCCATGAAATGCCGTGTCAAAACAGGCAATCTGCGGAACATCGAAGTGCTCGGCACAGAGATCGAGTCCCGCCAGATTGGCGGGCAAATGCAGCGGTGCCAGGGGAATCAGGGATTCCAGTCGGCGGCGTTCCTTGGCATCGACGATCCGTGCGGCATCCTGTGCGTCACCTCCATGAACCAGTCGATGAACCACTCCATCCAGAGAAACTCCCGCCAATTCCCTCAATACCCGGCGTAACGCCGCCTGGTGATCCACCGTACGGGCATAATGAAAATGCCGCACATCTTCTTCCCCGCGAAACAAACTGACCCGCAGCGACGATGAGCCACTGTTTACCACCAACAGTTGGGTCAAAGCGACCAACGCCACTCCTGAATTTCTGGCATATCCTCTCCATGAATCCGGATGTAATCCCGATGACAGGCCAACCGTTCTTCCATGCGTTGGCGCAGGGCCTGTGCCTGGTCTTCAGGAATAAAAACCCGGTCCAGCACATCCATGACCAAATGGAAGCGATCCAGATCATTGAGTACTGTCATGTCGAAGGGGGTGGTAGTGGTTCCTTCTTCCTTATAGCCGCGCACATGAAAATGGGTACTGTTGGCATGTCGATAAATTAACCGGTGAATCAGCCACGGGTACCCATGAAAGGCAAAAACCACAGGCTTATCCGACGTAAACAAGCCAAGGAAAGCTTCCTCATCCAGTCCGTGAGGATGTTCTGTGTGCGGTTGCAGCGTCATCAGGTCCACCACATTCACCACACGCACCCTCAGTTCCGGCACTTCGGAGCGCAAAATGGATACGGCGGCCAAAACTTCCAGTGTCGGCACATCGCCACAGCACGCCATGACCACCTGCGGTTCCTGATCTCCTTCGTTTGATGCCCAGTCCCACCGCCCCACGCCCTTCTCTACGTGAGCCACGGCCTGCTCATGATTCAGCCATTGAGGCGCGGGTTGCTTACCGGCGACAATCACATTGATACGATGGTAACTACGCAGACAATGGTCAGTGACACATAACAGCGTGTTGGCATCAGGCGGCAGATAGATGCGAATCACGTCGGCTTTCTTATTGACCACGTGGTCTAGGAATCCGGGATCCTGATGGGAAAACCCATTGTGATCCTGGCGCCAGACATGGGAAGTCAGCAGATAGTTGAGAGAAGCAATGGGCCGGCGCCACGGAATATGAGCCGTGGTCTTGAGCCATTTGGCATGCTGGTTGAACATGGAATCGATGATATGAATAAATGCCTCATAACAGGAAAAAAGTCCATGTCGCCCTGTCAAAAGGTAGCCCTCCAGCCATCCTTGACACGTATGCTCTGAAAGAATCTCCATCACCCGGCCAGAAGGGGACAAGTGATCGTCATAGGGATAAACCGGCAACATCCAGGTTCGGTCAGCGGCTTGAAAGACCGCACCCAAGCGGTTAGAGGCCGTTTCGTCTGGGCCGAAGAGGCGGAAATTATCGCCGTTGCGCTCCATGACTCCCCTCAAAAAATCCCCCATGGCTCGCGTGGCTTCCCCCTCGGTCTGCCCCGGTTCGACTACGTCAAGGGAAAAGTCGCGAAAATCCGGCAAGTGAAGTTCACGTCGGAGCAATCCTCCATTGGCATGGGGATTGGCGCTCATGCGCCGGGTACCTTGAGGAGCCAAAGCTGCCAAGGAAGGCTGCAACCGCCCCTGATCATCGAACAGTTCCTCCGGCCGGTAAGACCGCATCCAGTCCTCGAGCTGTTGCAAATGCGCCGGAGAATGACGGATCTCCGCCAACGGCACTTGATGGGAACGCCAAAATCCTTCGGTCCTCAGACCATCGACGGTTTTGGG
The DNA here is from genome assembly GCA_010435995.1 of Ferrovum sp. Classification (GTDB taxonomy): domain Bacteria; phylum Pseudomonadota; class Gammaproteobacteria; order Burkholderiales; family Ferrovaceae; genus Ferrovum. Next base: position 6,445 of record JAAGNR010000085.1, read on the forward strand.
TCCAGTCCACCCTTTGGGAGAACGCAATATGATCAAGGGCCACAGGGGCCGAACTTCCCCTTGTCCCATCCGCGCCAACCGCTGAATCTCCTTGATCTCGCTGACCACCTGAGTCACGGTCTGAGCCATCAAAGCATGCATCGCAAGGGGATCATCCCCTTCCACCCAGTAGGGATGGTAGCCATACCCGCGAAACAGGTCCGTCAATTCCTCATGGGGCAAGCGCGACAATAGGGTGGGATTGGCAATCTTGTAGCCATTGAGATGCAAAATGGGTAATACGGCACCATCTCGTCGTGGATCGAGAAATTTATTGGAGTGCCAGGATGCGGCCAAAGGGCCGGTTTCTGCTTCTCCATCTCCCACCACGCAGCACGCAATCAGGTCAGGATTATCAAAAACTGCGCCGTAGGCATGGGAGACGACATAGCCCAATTCGCCCCCCTCATGGATCGACCCTGGAGTTTCCGGAGCCACATGACTGGGAATCCCTCCGGGATAGGAAAATTGCCGGAAAAGATGCTGCATTCCCTGGCTGTCGGCGGATACGAGGGGGTAGGTTTCGCTGTAGGTGCCTTCAAGCCAGGTGTTGGCCACCACCCCTGGTCCTCCATGCCCCGGTCCCGCCATAAAGATCATGTTCAGGTCGCCCTGAACAATGGCCCGGTTCATGTGAACATAGATGAAATTCAACCCTGGGGTGGTCCCCCAATGACCGAGCAAACGCGGTTTGACATCATCGAGAACCAGGGAGCGCTGAAGCAGCGGATTGTCCCGCAAATAAATCTGCCCCACGGACAAATAATTTGCTGCCCGCCACCAACCATCGATGCGTTCCAGTTCAGTGCAATGCAAAAAAGTATCCATGCCCCCTCGCTTTGGTTCGAAAGTCAAATCACTTCAACCCGAGGGGTATTAAATCATGACTTTATGACCGAGAGAAGTTGCAAACTGTATCAATGCACCGCCTCATCCAGTATTTCCTCAAAAACCAGACGGATGTCATCCTTCTCTCCGACATCTACCGTCACTTTTCCTCCCTGCGCCAGTCGCCCGAACAGTAACTCATCGGCCAGAGCACGACGAATCGTGTCCTGAATCAAACGCGCCATGGGTCGGGCACCCATGAGGGGATCAAAACCTTGACGCGCCAGATAATCTCGCAAACCATCGGTAAAAGTCGCTTCCACACGCTTTTCATGCAACTGAGATTCCAGTTGCATAAGAAACTTGTCCACCACCCGCAGAATGATGTCCCGTTCCAAGGGTGCAAAGGAAATCTGGGCGTCCAGACGATTGCGAAACTCGGGAGAGAAAAGCCGTTTGATTTCCTTGCCTTCATCACCCCGGCTGTCCGCGGCCATGAAACCGATGCTGATGCGGGTCAAGGCTTCGGCCCCAGCATTGGTGGTCATGATCAGAATCGTATTGCGAAAATCGGCCTTGCGCCCGTTGTTATCGGTCAACGTGCCATGGTCCATCACCTGTAACAAGATATTGTTGATGGCCGGATGAGCCTTTTCAATTTCATCCAGGAGCAGCACGGAATAGGGATTTTTGGTAATGGCTTCCGTCAATAAGCCGCCCTGATCAAACCCCACATATCCGGGGGGCGCCCCGATCAAGCGCGAAACAGCGTGGGGTTCCATATATTCAGACATATCGAAACGAATCAGTTCCACGCCAAGAGTGTAGGCCAATTGGCGCGCCACTTCGGTCTTGCCCACCCCCGTGGGTCCCGAAAACAGGAAGGAACCAATGGGCTTCTGGGGATTCCCCAAACCGCTGCGCGCCATTTTAATGGCTGCCGCCAAAGCGTCGATGGCCTTGTCCTGACCGAAGACCACGGCTTTCAGATCCCGATCCAGAGTTTTCAACGCCGTACGATCCGAATGGGTAATATTTCGCGCCGGAATACGGGCGATCTTGGCCACGATGTCTTCAATCTCACCCTTGCCGATCACTTTGCGTTGGCGCGATTTGGGCAGAATCCGTTGGGCTGCTCCCGCTTCATCGATGACATCGATGGCTTTATCCGGCAAATGACGATCATTGATGAAACGCGCCGCAAGTTCGGCAGCACTGGTCAGGGCAGAGTCGCTATAACGTATCCCATGATGCGCCTCAAACCGCGACTTCAGGCCGCGCAAGATCTGCACGGTCTCGTCCACCGAAGGTTCGCCGACTTCCACCTTCTGGAAGCGCCGTGACAACGCATGATCCTTTTCAAAAATACCGCGAAATTCGCTGTAAGTGGTTGCTCCGATACAACGCAACCCCCCCTTGGAGAGGGCTGGCTTGAGCAGATTGGAGGCATCCAGGGTTCCCCCGGAAGCGGATCCTGCTCCAATCAATGTATGAATCTCATCGATGAACAAAATCCCGCAGGGGTCTTCCTGCAACTGTTTCAGGACCGCTTTGAGCCGTTGTTCAAAGTCTCCTCGATATTTGGTGCCCGCCAACAGCGCCCCCATATCGAGGGCATAGACCGTCGCCTGACTTAATATCTCAGGAACTTCACCATTGACAATGCGCGTTGCCAACCCTTCGGCAATGGCTGTCTTCCCCACGCCCGCTTCCCCCACCAGAAGAGGATTGTTTTTGCGCCGACGGCAGAGGGTTTGAACGACCCGTTCCACTTCCCGATCCCGCCCTATGAGCGGATCGATCTTGCCTGCGGTCACTTGCAGATTGAGATTCACGGCAAAGCTTTGCAAAGCTCCTGCCCCTCCCTCCACTTCCGCCTCCGCAGTCGATTCTTCTTTTTGAGGGGTAGCGGCTTTGACTTTACTCATCCCATGGGTCAAATAATTCACCAGATCAAGACGAGTGATTCCTTGTTGCCCCAGGAAGAACACTGCGTGAGAATCCTTTTCTCCGCAGATGGCCACCAGCACATTGGCCCCCGTAACCTCTTTTTTTCCCGAAGATTGGACATGCAGAATGGCGCGCTGGATCACCCGCTGGAACCCCAGGGTCGGTTGCGTATCCACCGCCCCTGAACCCTGCACCTGAGGGGTGTTTTCCTGAATGAAAGAACCCAGAGATTCGCGTAACTGGTCAATATTGGCCCCACAAGCCCGGAGCACCTCCAGTGCGGCGTTATTTTCCGTCAAAGATAGCAGCAGGTGCTCTACCGTGATGAACTCATGGCGCTTCTGACGGGCATCCACAAATGCCAGATGCAGACTGACTTCGAGTTCTTGAGCAATCATGATTCCCGTTCCTCCATTATGCACTGCAAAGGGTGCTGCGCTTCCCGCGCCAGATTCACCACCTGGGATACTCTTGTGGCAGCAATATCGCGGGGATACGTTCCACATACTCCGCGACCTTCCGTATGAACCCGCAACATCACACGAACCGCCGCCTCTCGTCCCAGAGAAAATATCTGCTCCAGAACTTCCACCACAAAATCCATGGGGGTGTAATCATCATTCAGAAGTACGACATCAAAAAGCGCCGGCGGTTTCACTTTTGCTGCCTGCTTTTCCACCATCGTTGCATTTTTTTGATTCATTACCCCTTCCTTTCTGGAACCGACTCCGAAAAAACGTGCACCACTTTGTCATCCCTGTTCTAGAAGATATGGTTTCAGTCTAATCTTTTCAAGATTTTTGGCAAGCCCCTCCATGCATCTCTTCAAAAAAATGAAGCAATATGATCAAAATTCCCAAAAATATCACCTTTATTTAAAAAAACCTTGCTTACCCCCTTGACTAGATGGCGTCAACTCGCGTAAAAATGCGCTTGGAGTTTGGTTCCAAGAAGTCTGCATCACCGGTTTTGCCGTTTGCTGGCCTTGAAACTCAAACCTTGTCGGGTTTTTGGCCCAAATCATCAATCAGGAAAGCAAACATGGCAACAGGTACAGTAAAGTGGTTCAACGATTCTAAAGGTTACGGTTTCATTACTCCGGACGATGGCAGCGAAGATCTTTTTGCCCATTTCTCCGCCATTCAAATGGGTGGGTTCAAAACCCTGAAGGAAGGCCAAAAGGTTTCCTTCGACGTCACCCAGGGTCCTAAAGGCAAACAAGCCTCCAATATCCAGAATGCTTGACCCCCGCTGACCCTGCGGGGTCAACGAGTCAAGAGAACCGGACTTGCCTGCAAAGGAAGTCCGGTTTTTAATTATGGATGTACTGTCCCAGTGGCATACCTCTGACGCAATGCCACCTTGTCTACTTTGCCCGTGGCCGTATAAGGCAAGGCAGCTACTTGTAGGCACTGCTCCGGAATCCACCAACGGACCAGCCTGGAAGCGAGGTATTCCTGCATTTCCCCAGGATTCATGCCTGCCCCTTCCTGCATCACCAGCAGCAACAAGGGGCGCTCGTCCCAACGCGGATGAGGCACCCCGATCACAGCGGCTTCACGCACCTCAGGATGAGTCTGGGCGGCCAATTCCACTTGCACTGAACTGATCCACTCGCCCCCACTCTTAATCAAATCCTTAGACCGGTCCGTGATACGCAAGAACCCGTCACCGTCGATGGTTGCCACATCGCCAGTCGGAAACCAACCTCCCTCCAGAGGACTGTCTTCCTGCCCCCAATATCCCTCGCAAACCCATGGACCTCGCACCTGCAAATGACCGGATTGATGGCCATTGTGGGGGACGATCTGCCCTTGGTCATCCACCAGACGCATGTCAACCCCAAACAGGGGACGCCCAGCGCCTTCCAGCCACGTCCACCGATCTTCCCCTTCAAACTCCGACTGTGCTGTCTTGGGCGCCATGAGCGTTGCCACCGGACTGGTTTCGGTCATTCCCCATCCAGGTAAAACCCGCACTCCCTGGTCCTGTTCAAAATAGCGCACCAACGAAGCGGGACAGGCCGCGCCACCTACCCCCAGTACCCGCAAGTGATGCAATGACAGCTGATGGTCATCCAGATACGTCATCAGACCGCGCCACAGCGTGGGCACGCCTGCCGCAAAAGTCACCTGTTCCCGTTCGCACAGATCATAGAGACTGGCCCCATCCAGCCAGCGCCCAGGCAATACCAGTTTGGCCCCCACCAGCGCTGCTGCATGGGGAATCCCCCAGGCATTGGCATGAAACAGGGGCACCACGGGGAGAATGGAATCACCGGCAGAAAACCCCAAAGCATCGGGCAAGGCTACGGCCATGGCATGCAAAACCGTGGAACGATGACTGTACAGTACTCCCTTAGGGTTTCCCGTCGTCCCTGAAGTGAAGCAAAGCCCGGCGGCTTGTTCCTCCGGCCATTGAGGCCAATCGTAATGTCCCGACTCGGCGCTCAGCAATTCCTCATAATCATACCAATGCCATGAACGGGATGGCCGCTCCTCCTTTTTTTCCCCCATGACCACCACCCAAGACAGGTTAACGCCCAACTCCGTGACCGCATCCAGAATCGGCAGACAGGAATCGTCCACCAGCAGCCCTACGGTTCCCGCCTGACGAAGAATCATGGCCAACTGCGGCGGAAACAAACGGGGATTGAGGGTATGACATACCCCCCCCATACCCGGAATGGCATAATAGGCCTCCAGGTGGCGGTGATGATTCCACCCTAACGTACCGACCCGATCACCGCAGCCCACCCCCAGTCGTACCAATGCCTCAGCCAAACGCTGGGCGCGTTCATGCACCGAGGACCATGTCAAAGGTTTCAGCGTCTCCTGATCCGTGCGCGACACCACTGGGGTGGTGCCATGCCATTTTGCCGCGTGGCAAATCAGGGATGAAACCAGCAGGGGTTGATGCATCATTCGGCCAAACATAAATATCTCCTTTTGCTCCCCGGAAATCGCAGATCATCCAGAGCAATCACCGGGGCGTCCAATGTCCTCTCCATCAGGATAAGAATTTTGCGCAGGGCGCCAGCCGTATTATACTGACGGGATGGATATCCTTGCTCCTCGCTTTCACGACACTCGGTTCCTTTTCTGTACACGAAGGAATCCCTTTGGGGAGGGGTCATGACCCATCTCTATGATCTGCCTGCCCAACCGCTGCAGTGCTACACCACAGCGCCCTATCCCTGCAGTTATCTGGAGGGACAAGAAGCCCGTTCGCAGGTTGTAGCTCCCGGTCCGCTGGTGAATCATTCGCTTTACAGCCGTCTGGTGGAAATGGGGTTTCGCCGCAGCGGGCTGTTCACCTATCGACCCCATTGTCATCATTGCCGCGCCTGCATCCCCGTACGCGTTGCAGTGGAGTCCTTCTGCCCCGATCGCAGTCAGCAGCGGGCATGGCGCAAACACGCGTCTCTGGTAGCTCAAGAATGCCCCCTGACCTTTGATGCCGAACATTACGAACTCTATACCCGCTACCAACAGGCGCGTCATCGGGAACCCCCTGCAGGAACGGAAGGCCAGGATCAGTATTCCCAATTTTTGCTTCAAACTTCCGTGACAACTCGCCTCATCGAGTTCCGCGACCACGGGATACTGCGCATGGTCAGCTTGATCGATGTCCTAGATCAAGGGCTGTCTTCGGTCTATACTTTTTACGATCCTCATTTTCCCCAAGCTTCCTTCGGCACCTACAACATTCTGTGGCAAATTGAAGAATGCCGCCGTATCGGTCTACCCTGGCTTTTTCTGGGTTACTGGATTCGCGCCAGTGCTAAAATGGCCTACAAAAGTCGCTTTCAACCCTTACAGGGATGGCTGTCCGGTCAATGGCACGATTTTTCTGCCCTAGTGACCCTGCTTGACACCCCTTCTCGAGAATCTCACTGCTGATGCTTTACCCCCTTGCCCGCTCCCTCCTGTTTCGTCTCGACCCTGAAACCGCTCACACCTTGTCGCTCCAGGCCCTCGACCGTGCGGCGCGCTGTGGTTTGGTCTCCCCCGGCCAGGTGATTCACACCCGACCTCGCACCGTCATGGGACTCAATTTTGCCAACCCTCTGGGCATTGCGGCAGGTCTGGACAAAAATGCCACCTGCATCGCCGGCTTGGGCGCTCTGGGTGTAGGCTTCATCGAAGTGGGTACGGTTACCCCCCGCCCGCAGAACGGCAACCCTCGCCCACGGGTTTTTCGTCTCCCCGAAGTGGAAGGATTGATCAACCGCCTGGGATTTAATAACCACGGAGTGGATGCCCTCGTGGAAATGGTCAAGGAACGGAACTATGATGGAGTACTCGGCATCAACCTCGGGAAGAATTTTGACACCCCCCTGGAACAGGCCGCAGCGGATTATCTGGCTGGTCTGCGCCGGGTTGCCCCCTACGCCGACTATGTCACCATCAACATTTCCTCTCCCAACACCCAAAACTTGCGTCAACTGCAGGGCAACGACACGCTGCCTCCCTTGCTCCGCGCCCTCCATGACGAACGCCAGCGCCTGGAACAGACGCGGGGACGCCCTCTACCCATTGCCATCAAAATTGCGCCAGACCTCAACGAATCGGCTCTGGACGATATCGCCAGAATCCTGGTTGAGGAAAAAATGGATGCGGTCATTGCCACCAATACCACCCTCAGCCGTGACGACATCACCGGACAGCCCCATGCCCAAGAGGCGGGGGGGCTGTCCGGTGCCCCTTTACATGCGCGGTCAGTGGAAGTGGTTAGCCACCTCGCGCGTACCTTGTCGGGAGCGTTGCCCATCATTGGCGTAGGGGGAATTACCTCCGCTTCCCGAGCCCAAGCCATGCTCGAAGCAGGAGCCAGTCTGATTCAGGTCTACACGGGACTGATTTATCGCGGCCCCCCACTGATTGAAGAAATTCTTGCCACTGACCGACCGTGAGTTCTTGATGTCTTCCCCAGAGGTCACTCCCCTGACCCCCACCCTGGCCACGCGTTGGCAGGTTGCCCTGATCGATGAAACCCTGTGCGTAGGCTGTTTCAAATGCATCCGCGCCTGTCCGGAAGGAGCCATTGTCGGAGCGCCACGGTGGATGCATACCATCCTCCATGCTCTGTGTACCGGATGCGCCCACTGTCTGCCTCCCTGTCCGGAAAACTGCATTTCCTTTCTTCCTGCCGCTCCCCCGAGTTCCACATGAACCTTTCGGAGCGGGAACAGTTGTTTCAACGACTGCAACGGGCCAATCCCCAACCGACAACGGAACTGATCTACCATACGCCGTTCCAGTTATTGCTTGCGGTCTTGCTTTCAGCCCAATCCACAGACAAAGGAGTCAATCGTGCCACCGCCCCCCTGTTCACCGAGGTGCGAGGACCGGAAGACTTGTTGTCCATGGGACTGGAACCGTTTGAAGCGGCCATCCGTTCGTTGGGCCTGTATCGAACCAAGGCGCGTCATGCACTGGCATTGGCCCAACAGTTGATCCACCTCCACAACGGCCAGGTTCCTGACGATCGCGCCGCCCTGGAAGCCCTTCCGGGGGTCGGACGTAAAACCGCCAACGTGGTACTGAACACCCTTTATGGCCACCCCACCATTGCGGTAGATACCCATGTCTTTCGCGTCGCCAACCGGACAGGGTTGGCCCGTGGCACCACCCCACTGGCGGTAGAAAAGCAATTGATGGATGCAGTCCCTGTGGCCTATCAAATCCATGCGCATCACTGGTTGATCCTCCACGGACGGCATGTTTGCCGGGCCCAGAAACCCCTATGCTCGGCCTGCGTGGTGCAGGACCTTTGCCCTTCCGGAAAAATCCATGTTCAGTCCTAGTCGCGATCAAGTGCGTGATTTTTTTCTCCACAGCTGGCAAAAACATCGCGCCGGATCCCCCCTCACGTCCCTGGAACTCATGGCTGTGGAAATCATCGGTCACCATCCGGAAACCCACGCCCTGTTTGACACGGACCCGGAAACTTTGCACCAGCGGGAATGGGGGCCGGAAGATGGCGTCATGAATCCTTTTCTTCACCTCTCCCTTCATCTGGCCGTGGAAGAACAATTGGGGATCGACCAACCTCCCGGAATTCAACCCATCTATCAGGCGCTTTGTCGTCAATACGGCGACGAACACGAAGCGCGTCATCGCCTGCTGGAGTGTCTCGGTCAGGTGCTCTGGGACTCCCAACGACAAGGCCGACCGCCGGACAACGCCCAATATCTGGCGTTACTTCAGGCCACCCTCAAAGGGTGAGGGGGACCTCTTCAGCATGCCATTGACTCTGGCCGCCACAGGCTTGATCGATCTGCACCAAGTTCGCCTCATGGTGCATCTCTTCCTCAGGGGTTGCGCGAACCACGCGCAACACTCTGGGAACCACTGAATAGCCGTACATTTCCCCGTGCCCAAGGAGAGAATCTTCCTCTGGCATATCCAGAGAATCCTGACCCCGAGTCAGGGCCAGATAGACTTCGCCCAGCAATTCGGCGTCCAATAAAGCGCCGTGGTGCACCCGATGGGAATTATCCACTCCAAAGCGTTCACACAACGCATCCAGACTGTTGCGTTTACCCGGATAAGATTCGCGGGCCACCTTAAGGGAATCCACCAAAGTGGTTCCACTCAATGATGCCAGCAAGCGCTCCCGTCCCAACAAATTCAGCTCGTGGTCGAGAAAGCCAATATCGAAAGAAGCATTATGAATCACCAAGAGATCGGCGCCCCGCAAAAAATCCAGAAGGGAGTCCACCACCGCAGAAAATTGTGGCTTGTCCGCCAGAAATTCCGTGCTCAATCCATGTTTTTCCAAGGCTCCCGGATCGCTCTCCCGTTTGGGATTCAGGTACTCATGCCAATGGTTGGCGCGGCGACGATTGATGATTTCCACCACCCCGATTTCCACCAACCGATGGCCCTGACGAGGCTCCAGACCCGTGGTTTCGGTATCAAGAATCACCCATCTCACAGGCACTTCTCCATACCCCGACGCGCCAGCTGGTCGGCGCGTTCATTGCCGGGATTGCCCGCATGCCCTTTGACCCACCGCCATTGCACTTGGTGGCGCTGGGACTCGTCCCAGAGTCGTTGCCATAAATCCGCATTTTTAACCGGTTGACGCGCCGAGGTCCGCCAGCCATTCTGACGCCAGGCATGAATCCACTCCTGAATGCCCTTTTGCACGTACTGGGAATCGGTATGCAGTTCGACCTCGCAAGGGCGAGTCAGGGCAGCCAGGGCTTCAATGACCGCCTGCAATTCCATCCGGTTATTGGTGGTTTGGGGTTCTCCCCCACACAATTCGCGCTCCTGACCCTGACTCAGCATCAGGACCCCCCAGCCTCCCGGCCCCGGATTTCCGCGACAGGCTCCGTCGGTGTATATCTGTACCACCGACATCAGTGAGATTGTCCCGTAGGCGCCTTAGGCCGGGGTAACAGAGTAACCACATTGTCGCGGGATTTCACCACCTGACGCCCCACCCCAGCGCTGCGCACCGCCACTGCCAGACCGGGTTCAGCCACACTCTGGGCTTGCCAACGAGGGGTAATCAAACGCATTCCCTGAACCCGTTTGATGGCTTGAAGCAAATATATCCCCCCCCCGACTCCCCACCAACGATCTCCTGCCAACTCCATAAACCGGAAGCGGTGTAGCCAGCGTTCGCTGGTCAGGGGCGGGGCATAAGCACCGAAACGCCCCCCATCCATTTCAAACCCCAACAAAGCCAGCCAATCCTTGATCCGAGGCAGACTGATAAAGTGACCTGACCAGGGGGATTGGGTACGATCCAAAGTAAACAGATGGCGCATCCCCCACAAACTACGGGGGTTAAATCCTAAAAGAATCAGCCGACCTTCTGGACGAATGACGCGATCCACTTCGCGCAGGAGCGCATGGGGATGTTCGGTGAATTCTAATGCATGAGGCAAAACTACCAAATCCATGCTTTGAGACGCCAAAGGAAGCGCACAAGGATCTGCCTGAACCGTGCTTCCAGGTTTGGATCCCAAAGTGAAACGATGAGGAATACGGTTGGTGCGCAACCCCTCCAAATGGGGCCAGCAGATCTGTACCGCATTGAACCCAAATACGTTGGATACCGCCTGATCGAGCATACGCTGCTCCGTCCGGAGGACATAACGCCCCAAGGGAGAATCGAGCCAAGCGTGCATAGTTTGCGGTTCCATGCCAAAATTGTAGTCTAAATTTCTTCTCTTGTGGAAAAATGTCAGACTCCCTATCGGTTACACCGGTTCCTGCTTTTGCCGACAATTATCTTTGGCTAATCCATGATTCGCACCATGCTTGGATCGTGGATCCGGGAGAAGCTCAACCCGTCATCGAGATGCTGTCAAAACTCCAATTGGTTCTGGTGGGAGTCCTTCTCACTCACCACCATGGAGACCATGTGGGCGGGCTTCCCATACTGCGTGACCGGTTTCCCCATCTGGTCATCTACGGGCCCCAGGGTCCTCTGATCCCCGGGATTACGAACCCGGTGAAGGAAGGAGACGGCATCTCCCTTGCCCCTCTGAACATGACCCTCACGGTTCTCGAGGTTCCCGGACATACGCTGGATCATGTGGCTTACTATGGGCAAGGTCGCTTATTTTGTGGCGACACCCTGTTCGCCGCCGGTTGTGGGCGAGTATTCGAGGGAACCCCGGAACAAATGCACCATTCCCTCGACAAACTGGCCGCACTTCCGCCCTCCACAAGTATCTATTGTGCCCATGAATATACCCTCAAAAATCTTGAGTTTGCGTGCATGGTAGATCCCGATAACGACGTATTGCAACGCTGGCACGCCGAGGCACAGAGCCAACGGACACAACATCTGCCCACACTTCCCAGCATTCTGGGTCGAGAACTTCAAGGCAACCCATTCCTGCGAGTGCGCGAACCTGCTCTCCATGCCGCCCTGGAACGTCGTTGGGGACCCATGGCCGCAGATCCTGTGACCATCTTTACCGCTTTGCGTCAATGGAAAAACCAGTTTTGAACCGATTCCCCCGAACCCGCCTCGCGCGTGCCTGTTGGACGTCCGTCCTTGCTCTCATGCTCTTGGTGACCTCTGCTGTCGTATTGGCTGATGATGCCTCCCCCCTTCCACCCACTGGGGGGGTGCCTGCTCCGGTTTCCGCCACGACGCCTCCTACTGCCACGGATACCCACAGTACTGAAGGAGATATTCGAGCGTACCAAAATCTTGCGCCCATTCTGGATCAAACCCAGCCCTCCCCTAGCGAACCCGATGACCTCCCCGCCGAAGCCCAAGGGGGAAACCGGTTGGAAGGGGATAATCCGGAACCCTTGCCCGCC
>JAAGNR010000086.1 GCA_010435995.1 Ferrovum sp.
CCGCGATAATCTTCCTCGGTCAATCGGTGGCGCTGAATCATGGTGCCCATGGCCCCATCCAACATCAGGATGCGTTGGGACAATATTTCTTCAAGTTGTGCAGTGATATCTCTCATAAGCTGTCAGTTTACCATGGGCAGTCAAGGCCATAAAAAAGGCACCCCGAAGGGTGCCTTGCGTCAAGACAGGGATTCCTTTAGAACTTATAGATACCCTGCAAGCCATAGGTTGTCATAGTTTGAGACATGAGCCCATTAGATTCGGCAAATAGCCCCTTGTCAGCCCGGTCTTCGCGCAACTCAGCACGCAATTCGAAAGCTTTCACTGGCGCATAGCCCAGGGTAAGCGTTGCCTCTCGTACGGTATTAGGCCCCACCAAAACCCCGTAGGTCCCTGCTCCCAATGGTCCCCCCGTTCCATCAGCAAAGGCTGCTCCTGTACTATCATGTACTTGTTCGCCCCGCAATGAAACACGGTACTGGTCGTTGATTTGGTAGTTCAGATATCCGGCAAAACCCCAGTAAGTCTCGGTCCCCACCTGATTCAGTCCAATGATTTCATTTTGCTGGGTTGCATGATCCGCATTCAGAATAAAGGTCAGAGATTGCGTTAGGTTGCTGGTGAATACCATATCAAATAGCGTACGATTACCGGCGCGCGCATTGGCACCTCCATACGCTGTAAATGTATTGGCCGTATACATCCCATTGCTCACATAGGGAAGCGCTCCCGTTGCCACCGGTACCATTTCATTGCCGGTATAGGCATCCAAAAGCAATGATGTATCCTTGGTGAACGCTTCATTAAGTGCAAATTCCAGCGTTTTGGAAGCCGTCATGCCCGTCACCTGATCCCATCCGTTATTTACCCCCAGGGTCAGAGTGGTCGCATCCGTGATGATATCGATGGCCCGCAATCCTGTATGGGTAAAGGGAATCTTACCGAACAGGATAGAACGGGTGATGTTGGTGTCGGCCCCGCTGTCGATATATTCGACCCCAGCCAACGTCGTATACTTTCCTCCCATCAGGGTCCAAGTATTTTTGGCGTACTGCATGAATGCTTGAGTCACATCCAAGTAACCACCACTTCCTGGCGTGTTGTTGGTCGAATTGAGATTATTTCCAGAGCAAGCACCATAGGAACAAATGATTCCCGCATTGGAGCCCGCCGTCAAATTCACCAGTCCGCCCATTCCTTCAGCCGGAAGACGTGAAATGGTGATGGATCCCTGATTCAAAACAAATGAATTTTTTGATGTATCGAATACCTGAACACTGGGATCCGGCATTTGCGAATGGGCCATATATCCCATGTCGATATAGCCTTTGACCTCAATCTGAGCTTTTTTAAACAACTTAGCCAAACTTATTTCGGGTTCAGCATCAGATTCTTCGTCCTTGGCATGTGACAGGTTACTAATGCCCAGAAGCAGGATTGCAGCAACTATACTGAAATAACTCCGTGAATTTCTACTGATGAACGTCATGGTTTTTCCTCGTCGTATTTTTTTGATGGATCATCACGCTAAAACGGGTAAAAACCTTTTCCTCCCCCTTCTGCGTTGGGAAAGTATTGACGCACATCAAGATACAAATTGCAACACTTTAACCATAAAAAAAGGGCACCCGAAGGTGCCCCAATTCCCTGACGGAGAGAGGAGAGGGTTATTCGACGCGTTCACCATGAAGGACGAGATCCAGACCTTCCCGTTCTTCTTCTTCGGTAACACGCAGGCCGATGACCATATCGATGACTTTCAGGAGGATGAAGGAGACCACGAAACCGTAGACTACGGTCACACCCACACCCAGAGCCTGAGTCATCAAGCTGCCATCTGCCCCACTGATTTCTCTGACATTCAATACTCCCGTGAGCAAGGCACCGATGATCCCGCCAATACCATGAACCCCGAATGCATCCAGCGAATCATCGTAACCCAGCATATGCTTCAGGCTGGTGGCAGTCCAGAAACATCCCACTCCCGCAGCCAGACCGATGATGATGGCTCCGCCAGTTCCCACGAAACCTGACGCGGGAGTGATGGCAACCAACCCAGCCACAGCACCAGAAGCGATACCGAGCACACTGGGCTTGCCTTTGGTGAACCATTCGGCAAACATCCAGGCCAGCGCAGCCACAGCAGTAGCCACTTGAGTCACCACCATGGCCATTCCAGCACGACCATCAGCAGCCACAGCGGAACCGGCATTGAACCCAAACCAACCGACCCACAACATGGAAGCACCCACCAGCGTCAGCACCAGGTTATGGGGTGCCATGGGTTCCTTACCGTAGCCCACACGCTTGCCCATCACCAAAGCTGCAGCCAGACCCGCCACACCCGCGTTGATGTGCACCACCGTACCGCCCGCAAAGTCTAGGACACCCTTACCTGCCAACCAACCACCCGGTTCCCACACCCAATGGGCAATGGGGGAGTACACCAAGAGAGACCACAGACCGATGAAGATCATCATGGCTGAGAACTTCATACGTTCGGCAAAAGCCCCAGCAATCAACGCTGGTGTGATGATGGCGAAGGTCATTTGGAACATCATGTACACCGACTCAGGAATCGAGGTAGCTGCATGATGCACCATCACCTTCTTGGCTTCGTTTTGATACAACATACCGTCCAACAAGAAGCGACTCATCCCGCCCAGCCACTGGGAACCCGGCATGAAGGCCAGACTGTAACCGGCGACTACCCACAACACTGTCACCAAGGCACAGATGGCAAAGCTCTGCATCAACGTTGCCAGTACGTTTTTCTTGCGGACCATACCCCCGTAAAACAATGCCAGTCCAGGAATGGTCATGAACAATACCAGCGCGGTTGAAGTCAACATCCAGGCCGTCGCCCCAGAGTCAATCTTGTCAAAGCCCACCAAAAATGGTGCAGTGGGAGCAGGAGGGGCTGCAGCTGCCGCAGCCGGGGCCGCAGCCGCAGGAGCAGCGGGTGCTGCGCCTGCATCAGGTGCCGCCGGAGCCGCAGCAGCGGGAGCCGGGGCCGGAGGCGGTGCAGCCGTGTCATCCGCCAGAGCAGCCACCGACCCCATGGTCAGGGACAGTGCCAGCGCAGCGGCTTTGAGAGTGTTCCATCGAGATTTCATTTGAGTTCTCCTTATAGGGCGTCCGGGCCGGTTTCACCGGTCCGAATACGCACAACATGTTCTAGGTCATAGACAAAGATCTTGCCATCACCAATCTTGCCGGTAGTTGCCGACTTTTCGATGGCTTCGATCACCTGCTCCAGCAACTCTGCTTTAATGGCCGCTTCCAACTTGACCTTGGGTAGAAAATCCACCACATATTCCGCACCCCGATACAGCTCGGTGTGTCCCTTTTGCCTTCCAAATCCTTTGACTTCGGTCACCGTGATTCCTTGCACTCCAATGGCGCTCAAGGCTTCACGGACCTCATCCAGTTTGAATGGCTTGATGATTGCCGTTACAAGTTTCATGTTGTCTCCCATTGATCAAAATTTGTAAATGCCTTGCAACCCATAGGTCACCATATTCTGGTACAAGATTCCGTTTGAGGCTGCAAACACACCTTTGTCAGCACTGTCCCCGCGCAATTCTGCACGCAACTCAAAATCTTTGACTGGGGCATACCCCAGCGTTAACGTCGCTTCGCGCACGGTATTGCTCCCGGGTGCCGTACCTGGAGCCGCGACAGCAACCCCGGACAAGTCATGCAACTGTTCCGCCCGGAATGATACACGGTACTGATCGTCGATCTGATAATTCAAATATCCCGCCCAGCCCCAATACATCTCTGTACCCACCTGCCCCAAAGGTCCTATAACCGCGTTCTGCTGGCTTGAGTGGTCGGCATTAAGAATGAAGGTCAATGACGGAGTCAGATTGGAGGTAAACACCATATCCAGCAATGTCCGGTTACCACTGCGTATCCCAGATAACGGCGTCCCAGCATTGGCTGAATACATATTGGTGATGGTTCCTACAGGAATAGCGCCCGCCCAGCCGAGAGACGTGGGCACCGATTCGGCCCCATCGTACACATCAAACAACAATGAAGTGTCCTTGGTAAAAGCCTGATTGATGGCAAATTCACCCGTCTTGGAAACCGTCATCCCCGACACTTGATCCCATCCATTGTTGACACCCATGGTCAGCGTGGTGGCATCGCTTAGCGCATTCACCGCACGAACCCCAGTGTGAGTAAAGGGGCTGTGGCCATAGAGAATAGAACGGGTAATGTTGGTATCCGATACGCTGTTGGGCACTTCGACGCCGGACATGGAATTGAATTTCCCGCCGATAAGGGTCCATGGACCGGTGATGTATTGCATGTACACCTGCGTCGGATCAAAGTTTCCCCCCGTGCCCATAGTGGAGTTGTAGGAGTTTAGATTATTGCCGGAACAGGCTCCGTAAGAGCAGAGGTATCCGGCGTTGCTTCCCATAATCACATCGACCAGCCACCCCAATCCTTCTTTGGGTGTCTTGGACAACGTCACGGATGCTTGGTTAAGGCTGAATGAATTCTTCGTGGTATCAAAAACCTGAACACTGGGATCCGGCATCTGGTTATGACCGATGTAGCTGGCATCCAAATATCCAGATGCATCAATGCTGGCGGACTTAAACAGATTGGCAAAGGAAATTTGCGATTCAGCAGTAGTTTGATCGTCTTTTGCCATGGCAACCGAAACAAAGGTCATCAATGCCAGACAGGAAGTCATCTTGAGAGCGAAAGGCAGGTTGGGTTTCATAAGTATCTCCGTGTGGATCAAAAATCGATTATTAAAACATTTGCATTGCCTTCCAGATCAAAGCAAGACCTGTGCCAACGAAAAACCTCCTGAATATCCCTATTTAATCGATAAACGACCCCTTGCTCAGCGCATCTTGGTGCAAGAGACGCGTAGTTAATGCACAGAATTGGTGCGTCACTCCTTCAACTTAATATGTATTTACATAATTTTGGAACAAACATAGGGTATAACCAGTCCAAAATCTCAATTCGGCACGATTTGTGCTTGGGATCGTACATCTCTTTCACTTTCATTTTTATTTTAATTTGGAGAACCACCATGAAAACTCTCGTAGGCCTCGCGCTGCTTTCCTTATCCTTCTGCAGTATGGCAAAGTTACCGGACCCTCTCTGGACCCCCATGGGCAACAACTACCAACAACAATTTGGCACTCCAGTCAGTCATATGAGGAAATCCCATCACACTGATGCCAGTGCTGCACACAAACCCGGGACCGATCAGCTACCCCAATCTGCGGGACGTACCGCCACCAATGTGCCGCCTCTTCATGAACTGTAAAGTCATATTCCTGCCGATGCAGTATTCAATTCGGCAGGAACCCTTTATACTGGGCTCCATGTTCATTCACCCTCTTTGAATGCCATGGATCCCCATACCCTGATCGACGATTTTTCCCGGAAGTTTTCTGAATTGGCGGCCAAGACACCCTTGGCTGATGTGGAAAAGAATGCTCGGGCACTCATGACCAGCCTCCTATCCAAAGCTCAGCTGGTCACTCGCGAAGAATTTGACCGACAAGCTCAAGTGTTAGCTCGGACCAGAGAAAAGCTGACCGAACTCGAAGCCAAGGTTGCCGCTTGGGAAGACCGGCAAAAATAATGGGTAGAGCCATCCGTAAGAGGATGACCCCTCCTCATCGAGGAGCCATACCAGAGGGTAGCCCACCACGATATCTCAAGGCTTCGGCAATGGCGTCTTCTCCGACATCCTGTTGAAGCGCCAGATCTGCAATGGTTCGTGCCACTCGCCACACTCGATGGACGGCTCGAACGCTCAGCTGAAAGCCTTCTGTTGCCTGAATCAGCAAGTTGCGCGCGCTGAAACTCAAGGGGGCAAAGCGCATCAAATCATCTCCGCTCAGAGAATTATTATTTGACCCTTGGCGTGACCACTGCCGTGACTGCGCCGCCATCACCCGTTGTTGCACCGCATGACTGCTTTCCGTTGCCACTTCCTCCATCAATTCACTGGGGGATAATGAGGGCAATTCCCATTGCAGATCGATGCGATCCAGAAACGGTCCGGACAATCGCCGCCCATAGCGTTCCCGCTGTTGAAGGGTACAACGGCAACGACCGGAAGAATGCCCAAAATATCCACAGGGACAGGGATTCATGGCCCCCACCAATTGAAATTGGGCGGGATAGATAACCTTGTATGCCGCTCGGGAAACGGCAACTTGACCCGTTTCCAAAGGCTCGCGCAACATCTCCAGCAAATTCGACTGAAATTCC
>JAAGNR010000087.1 GCA_010435995.1 Ferrovum sp.
CAGTCCCGAATTGAAAATGACGCGATATTCACCCCATGCTTTTTCGTCAGGGATCAGGTCAGGTGTTGCTACCGCATAGAACCGATGCCCGGCCATAAAACGCATCAGGTCAGGATCAAGCCCGTGATCCAGGCATACCTCGGTATAAGCGCCCTCCAGCGCCATGAGGATAGCCTCAGCCGCTTCAAAGCGCTCAATGATGGGTTTGTATGCTTCGGGGTCGCTGTCTTTCAGTGAGACGCCCACGCCTCCCATGAGGGCCAGACACAGGGATACCCTCCGCCAATACTCGACCGCGTAAAGTAGGCTTAGGTTTCCCATGTCGTTTATTTGCCGTCGATACCCGATAGGCAGGCCGATGAAACTCTGCTCAGGCATTGTCGATTCAATACGCAACTTTTCCAGAATGTCATTTTTCAATGAGTATTGAAAAGCCAGGTTCCCGCGTTCTCGGTCGGTCAAGCCTTCGTAAAGTTTTGTAATAGGGTCTTTCATGGTTTTTTCCTTTGGTTAAGTGTTTGCTCGATGGCCTCAAGTCGTCGTTCTTGGGCGGTCTGCTCGAATAGCCGAACCATCTGACCCAGCACATAGGCCATGCGTGTACCGTCTTGGGGGTCGATAGAACCGGATCGCATTTCTCGATAGACCTTTCCCATCTCCAGGCGAATGTCATCCAGGGTATGCAATCGAATGGGGGGAGTAGGGTCGCGCACCAATTCCACTACTGAGCCGTGTTCAAGCGTTTTCGGTTTCGTTGTGACTGTCACGACATAATCCAGATAATCGTCACCGTGGCGCAAAGGAAACAGAGGTCAGGGCTATGCGGAAACCAATTGTTCACCAGGCGTTTAACCTGAATCGTCAGTTCATCAATCATTTTCTACTCCTTGATCTGGGGAATATCTGGAAGCCTCTCAGCCTTCACCGCTTGCCAGGCCTCGATGACCTGCGCCCGTGTCTCTGGTGGCGATATAACAACCTCGATCCTTCTCCCGTCTGATAGGGTGATTCCCCAATGATTGCCGAAGGCTTCCGGGTCGAGTGCTGGTGGTGTTTTCACAATCTGGGGCCCAATGAACTTCGGTTCCGGTGCATGGACTATTCGCGCTGGGGGCCAATGCCCGGAATCAATGTTCATCAAGTTCATAATGTTCATGCCCCCGAGTTCGGCCAGCAGATCGGCCTTGTGTCTGCGCAGTAAATCGCGGTCAGCATCCGTCAGGGCATTCGAGGGAGTAACTTTGATCGTGCCGTGGTCCGTATAGGCCAGGTACACCCCCTTGGCCGTGAATTCACGAATAATAGTTGCCGCGTCCATTTCAAATTTCCTCAGCATGAACTTCATGAACTTCATGAACTTCGTTTCCGGGGTCCAGGGGTTGGCGAGAATAGTCCGCAGGCTGTTTTCCAAGTTCACAATGAATTCCATCCATGCGCCGTATGTTATCCACGCGGGCAGTGATGCCCATTTGACGAAGAGCCGGGGCATACCGCCGCATCGCATCGGCCAGCCCCTTTGGGCTCCGGGGCCAAAACTCATCCCGTTCTGTATCTGGCTTGCGGGCTGTTAGCTCGCCCAACAACCCCTTAACGGTGCCGGTGTACCGGCGGCCACGCTCCACATAGTCCGCCATTGCTGCCGCTATGGGGGATGCGTCAATCGTTCGACCAATCGCCGCCCGCCGGTGCTCCGTATAAATCTGTAAAAAGTGGCCTTCTGGATACCCCTGCACGCGGGCTATCGCCTCGCCCAATAGGGCAAAATCTGCCATTCTGGGTCGCTGGTCAGGCGGGATGACGACTGACGGAATTACCCCAAGGGCGCTGGCGAACAGATCCAGCAACGCGCCCATGATCCCAGGCGCTGCGCTGTTTGTGTCCGCTTTGATTTCGGATTCTGTTCTTCTGTGTCGGATCTCAGGGAGAGTTATCGACACGGTGCGGTCCAACAGATCCGGCCTCAGCACAACAGGGGAAATTCCGTTCAAAACGACAGGGCAATGTGCCGTCAAAGTGGCTTCTTCTCCGTTTGTGTAGAGTTGCCTCGCTGCATAGCCGCCGCCAGTGCTACAGGTACATAGCGCGTCTGACTGATCGTTTGATAGGCCGCTTAAGTTTTCATAACTGACCAGGTGCGCGTTAGCCGCCGCGACAAAGATATCCTCGACGGTTTTTGGTTTTCCTCGCAACGCCACTTGATTCGGATCGACAAACAGCCGCAAGATGGTCTGCCCGGACGATTTCGCCGCCCCCTGTTCTCCGTTGAGTTCGAGAACAGCGTAAGGTGTGTCGGACCGGAAGCACTCGATGACCCATGCCAGCACCAGCAGGCGGTCTTTCTCCGGGACGTTCACCAGAGCCCATAGCGGATCAAGGCTACCCCCAGATATCGGGTCAGGCAGTGGACGGGTGGCCTTGGTCCGCAGTATCCGCACTGGTGGCTTGTGCATGCGCTTCCAGCCGGTAGGCGTGACCAGGATCGCGCTCCACTTATCGTCGCCAACATCCAGCCAGTAGCCTGCATCATCCTTGGCAACGCGCCGATGGGGCTCGTACTCGGGGCTGTCAAACTTGGCTGTGCCGCTCAAAGCGTTGCATGAACTTTTCAGGGTTTCCATTGACGGGGCCGCGCCCATCTCGGTATGCGCGAGCCAAGCCAGCCAATCCCGAAAGCCTGCCGAATCAATGCGCCAATGTTCGTTGTGGTCGTCCCCGGTGATAGTGGCATAGGCGTCTCCGTCCGCATCGTGCCAGAGTTCGCAACGTCCAGCCGCCAAATCTGCAAGTTCTGTTGCCTGACTGCCTGACGCATCGCCAGCCCCTGAGGGATTGATGAACTCGTCCATGCTGGCAACGTTGATTTTGGAGCAAGCCTTCTTGATCTCTGCCCGCCACGCTTGGTATTCGCCGGGGTCGTCATCCTTCAACGCTTTGATCAGGAGCGCGTGCGGTTTGAGTGCTCGCCAAAACGCCGGGGCATCGCCAGCCTGAGCGAGGGCTAAAAGTTCGGTCTGTGCAGACGCTGTCAAATCCTCGGGAAGCACATCTTCCGGGGTTAGTTCCGCATCATCGTTAGTGAGGGTGCTAATATCCATGTTCATCACGCACCCCTCCGCAAAGCCGCGCACGCCGCGCTGGCGTCCCCGTCATGCCACAACAGCGCATAAACCCCGAAAGCATCGTGCGCATGGCCATCGTTTAGCGCATCATTGCTGTGGTGGCTGTAGACCCGGTTTTCATCCTCGAAAACCACCAGCCCAGGAACCCCGCTTGCTGAATTCGGGGCCAGCCACTTTTTACCCTTTCGGATGTACCCTGCTTGGTGTAGAAGTTCCTCGACCCTGTTGGAATTGTTGAATTTTTGGATGATTGATGCGCCTCGCCCTCTGGGCTTGCGCAGTATCTGGAGCGTGCGTCTGGTCGCTGCCTCCGCCTCTGCTTTTGATTTTAGTATCCGCGCACCCTCGGCCAGCCGAACGGCTTTCAATCGCTTGCCCCCGACGTTGGCGCACCATTGGTAATAAAGTGCTCGTTCGGGATGAATCGAAGGCAGGAAGAAAAGCCGCGCCGGGTGGAAACATGAAACATCGGTCACGTTTGCGAACGGTGGCAACGAGCCCACCAGCAGGGCGTATGCAGATTTCACAAACTCAGGGGAAAGCGTCCCTTCGAGTGGGAACAGAACCCTGTAGCGTGGCGCGGGTGGTGTGTGGCTGTGGGTTGTCCACAAACAAAAAGCCAGCCCAGAACCGGTTAAAAATTCCGACGCATCTTGGGGCGCGGGTGGTTGTGGCCCATCCCCCTGACGTTCCACATCCAAGGCCAGGGCGGTCACCCCCAACACGTTTTTATTTCTGGCGTAGGGCAGACTGAATACAGCTGGGACGATGGCCTTGCTCATTTTTTTGTCGATCAGTGTAACCGGATGCGCCAGCCCATCCACAAAACCCGCAAAATCCCCGGAAACCGTGCGCACGCCGTGGTCCAGGGCATTTCTGCAAACGCCGTATGTAAAATCCGTTGAAAGTTCTAGGGGATCGGTGTTCATTGCACCCCCCCTTTGCATTCCGTTGGGTGCGTCATTTCCATACTTACCAACTCAATGCGCCGTTGTGTGGCCTGAATTCGTGATTTGTCGGCTAAACATTGGTCGCAAATCACATACGCAATAGGCCACTGGGCTTTATTCGTCGGAATGAATGTAATGACCTGCCACGCTGGCGAAGGGCGTTTGTACTGCAAACAGCCCATGCACCGAATCTCACGGGACGGTTCACGAATGGCCGCCCAAAGGGTCAACGCTGCTTGTTTAACATCCCTTGCAGGGGTATGATTATCGTATGATTTTTGAGTAGTCCCCCGATCGCCAGCGCCCCCGCTGGCTTCGGTTTTTTTTGTACTCACTTTCCTCCCCCTGCCAAGATTGCCCGGACCGTTCCAGCACTCAGACCTCGATGCCCCAAGACCCGAACAGGCTCAGGAAGGGTTCCGTTTTTGAATCTCCGGTGGATCGTACAACGTGAGCATCCCAAGATTTCAGCCAGGGATGGGATTCTGATATGGGCGTCGTCGGGAAGATAACTGAATTTTTTTACGGATTGATTGACTTTCATTGCCATGACTTTGTCTCCTGAAACGCCTCAAAGCGAGAGCGATGAGAGCGATTGGAGTCACGGTATCATGCTGATTTATATATTAAAATTACCGTTATGGGGTAAAACTATATTTTATGGGGTAACGGTATATTATTTCGTCTTCTTCGGTGCCCCCGGCCTGAATTTCCGGTGAGGGATGGCCTCATTAATCCATTTTCTCAAGGTGGCATCCTTGTACTTTTTCCGGTAACTCACCAGGTCAAGTGCATCAATGATTCCTTGTTTCGTCTGGTGGCCTTCATGGATTCTTTGGACGATGGCCACAACGTCTAGCCTGGCTTGGTGGTCTGGCCGTTGTTTGTAACCATCCTTGATGTCTTGCAATTTCTCCATAAAAGGCTTGGCAACCTCGATAATCTGGTTCATAACCGCCTTTTGTTGCTCCACATGATCCCTAACCATAACGCCGTTTGCATCGATCTGCGGAGTAATAGAGATGTCCGAGTTCAAGACCTTTTCCAACTCTTTTACGGCATTCGGCAACACGTCATGAACCAATTGATCCACTATAGAATTAGCCTCATGGAAACCTACTTCCATAAAAGCCAAGTCGCGTATCAGTTCATCTTTGCTCATGTTTCTGGCTTTAATTTCCTGTATTTTTCTTTCTCTATCCCCCCACCACTTGGCCTCTCTCAGGTGTACTTTTTCACGCAACCCGGCATAATCCACGGCCTCTGGAGATGGGTGAAGTATCTCGTACGCATAAACGGCCCTCATTATCACGGCATCTCTTTTCTCTAGAGACTCTAAAAAATATTTACGCCTCTCGTAAGGAATCCCTACCAGACAGCCGGTAAGTTCCTCACACTTCACAAAGATTTTCAACCGCTCTTTGTGTTTCGCCCATAACTCTTCGAATTTCGCCCGTTGTTCTTTGGAAAAGCCAGGGGTGAGGGTCTGGTCGAGTTCGTCTTGTTCACTCATGCTTGCTTCCCCCGGATCGGTACAACCTTTCCCGCTGGTGCTGGTGACTGGCAATAATTCGCCCAATCCTGCATCAGCCGACGCCGTTTCTCGAACAAGTCACCACGCCGATACGCGCCCTCGACACCTCCAACCGTGTGAGCCAGTGCTGCCTCACCCACCTCCCGAGGATAAGCCGTCTGCTCTGAACACCAATCCCTGAACGTGCTACGGAAGCCGTGAGGGACGATCCCTAGGCCACTCTGCTCATCGGTCCATGGTGTTAGGCCTTCCCGTTCCCTGCGCTCGTTGATCCGTCGGCATACTGCACTTATGGTCATATCGGACAGCATCCCACCACGCAAGGCAGGAAACACTAGGTCATTATCCCGTGGGAGTTTTTCTAAGATGGCCAGAGCCGCATCACTCAGCGGAACCCGGTGTTCTTTTTCCATTTTCATGCGCTGGCCGGGTATCGTCCAGGACGCGCCGTGCAAGTCGAATTCATCCC
>JAAGNR010000088.1 GCA_010435995.1 Ferrovum sp.
GGAAATGAAACGGTTGTATGTGTGGGACATTGAAGCAGTGGCTGACAGTAATACCCTCGAGCAACGCAAACAAACGCTGCAAACCATGGGGCGTGATGACTTTGAGTCGAAATATCGTACCCGGGGCGGCAATATTGTGGAGGTGGATGTGTCTGTGAAAGTCGTGACCCTGCCTGATGGAGATACGGCATTCCAAACATTGTTTCATGATATCAGAGAGCAAAACTTGATGAAAAAGCAACTTCATCAAAGCATTTTTCGAACCAATGCCATCGCCCGTTTGAGTGAGGCGGTCAGTCTGGCGGAGAGTGAAAAGCAACTTTACGAAACGGCGCTGGATACGCTTCAGCAGACTCTGGGTTGTGACCGCGCATCCATTCTGCTGTTTGATGCGGACGGGGTGATTCGCTTCAAGGCGGTGCGCAATATCTCCGATGCCTATATCAAACGCTTTACCGGGCATTCCCCATGGAAGTCTGATGAGACCAATGCGAAGCCCATCCTGGTTCCCGATGAGGAAGATTGGGAAGATGGCAAGACACTGGTCCCCGAGTTTCGCAAGGAAGGAATACGGGCGTTGGCTTTCATTCCCTTGACCTATCAGAATCGTCTGTTGGGAAAATTCATGGTGTATTTCGACTCTCCGCATTTCTTCAGCGAAGACGAGGTGCAGTTGGCGCAGACCATTGCCTACCATGTCGCTTACGGTATCGTGGATCAGCAAGCGGAGTCGAGTCTGCGCATCAGCGAACAACGCTGGCGCTTTGCCTTGGAAGGGGGGGGAGATATCGTTTGGGACTGGAATCTGGAAACCAATCAGGTCGTGCTTTCTAAAGACAGCTACGAGATGTTTGGTTTTTCAGAGCAGGAAATAGGAACGGATATGATCGCATGGCGGGCAAGGGTACATCCGGATGATGGCGCTGTTTTGGATGATGGCTTACGCAGATTTTTTCGCGAACACTCCGAAAAGATTTCCATCAAATATCGAGTGTTCTGCAAGGATGGGGTATTGAAGTGGATACATACGCGCGGTATGGTCGTGCAGCGCAATGAGGTTGGCCGGGTAACGCAGATGATTGGGACACATACCGATATCACCGACCAAATAAATGCTGCGCAGCAGATCGAATACCTGGCCTATCACGACCAACTTACGGGATTGGCCAATCGTCGCTTGTTGCAAGATCGGATGGAGCAAGCCATCAGCAGTGCGGTGCGTCGGTCGGCACAGATTGCGGTGTTGTTTATTGACCTTGACCATTTTAAGGATGTGAACGATACCCTTGGGCATCATGTGGGCGATCAGCTGTTGCAGGTTGTATCGAAAAGATTATTGTCGGTGCTTCGTAGCGAAGATACCTTGGCACGGGTGGGCGGCGATGAATTCGTGATCATGTTGAACAATATCTTCGGCGCGGAAGAAGCCAGTACGGTGGCGGAGAAAATCATGCGCGAACTGGTACAACCTCTGCGGTTTGAAAATGATGAGTTGCGCATCACACCGAGCATAGGAATCAGTTTGTGCCCTCAAGATGGGCGTAATTCCGATGATTTGATGAAATATGCTGATGCCGCGTTGTATCTGGCCAAGCAGGCGGGGCGTGCAACCTATCGGTTCTATACCAAGATGTTGCAAGAGCAGACACAGGAACGATTAAAAATTGAGAGATTGTTGCGCCACGCCTTGGAGCGCAATGAACTGGAGTTATATTACCAACCCAAGATTGATTTGAAAACGGGCCATATCCTTGGTTGTGAAGCCCTGCTACGCTGGAATCGTCAGGGTATGCACGAAGTTTCCACCGCCAGTTTTATCTCTGTGGCTGAGCATTGCAATTTGATTGTTTCAATTGGAGCGTGGGTGATGCGTGAGGCGTGCCAACAAGCAAAGAGTTGGCACGATCAAGGTTGGCCTCTCCAGGTCAGTTTCAATGTCTCAGCACGGCAATTTCTGCATCCTGATGAATTTATGCACGCATTGCAGAGTGCCTTGCTCGACAGCAGAGTCAATCCACAACAGATGGAAATCGAATTGACCGAAGGGTTGTTGATCGATTTTCAGGGCATGGGGAAACTGCTCAATGAGGTATGCGCCCTTGGCGTGTGTTTGGCCCTAGATGATTTTGGCACGGGCTATTCCAGCTTGTCTTATTTGCGGCGATTTCCGATCAACGTGCTGAAGATTGACCAATCCTTCGTCAACAATACGGGGCAGAGTGTGGAGGATATCGAGATGATTAAAACCATCATCGGTATGGCGCATAATCTAAGCATGATGGTGGTTGCGGAAGGAGTAGAAACCGAAGAGCAACATGCCTTATTAGTCGCCCAAGGTTGCGAAGTGGGGCAAGGATATTACTATAGTCACCCGATGCCAGTGGCCGCATTCGAGGCATTTTTACGCGCGAAGCGGTAGGGTTCAGGCAGTGCGTGACCTGCTGATACGAACATCTGCATTCATATATTAGAACTAAAAAACCCGCATTGGTGCGGGTTTTTTAGTTTGTTTGGTGGTGGGCAGGCGACTGGGATCGAACTGCTTCTCCAATGCCGTTAGCAAAGATTGAAGGCCAATGGCAATCGTCGCTGGTCAATGCCAATCAAATGTCCGGAAACACAAGTCGGCAGCTACAGAAAATTCGCCACGTCCAAGGTGATCCATGCCGCTCCAGGCTGCTTCTCCACCACGATCTGCCTGGCCTCCAGTCTGTAGGTCAGCTGGCAGTTGTGCCGGGGGTTGGAAAGCACGGCAGCATTGAAGATGGCTACGTTTCCGCCCTGAGGCCGTCGTACCGATGGCGTCAAAATGCCGGGGTGCCCCTCACGATGAATCCTTGCTCCCACCGACTGACAAAACACATAGTCCGAGGGGTGCAAAAGGTCGGGGTGTTTTTCCGCCGCATTTCGGAAATCGAGTAGCGCAGCTTGGCAAGCCACCCAGTACACCTTGCGCTCGGCGATGACGATTTGTCGGTCAAACCCGGCGTCGCTCAATAAACCACTATACCAGTGGTAGGCTGACTCATAGACCGTTGTCTCGACCGACTCTGATCCGTACCAGACACCATAGGAGCCATCAGAA
Source organism: Ferrovum sp. (assembly GCA_010435995.1). Classification (GTDB taxonomy): domain Bacteria; phylum Pseudomonadota; class Gammaproteobacteria; order Burkholderiales; family Ferrovaceae; genus Ferrovum. The sequence continues at coordinate 3,086 of JAAGNR010000088.1, forward strand.
AACCGACTGGCCTGCCAATGTTTGAACGGCCAGACGATCGCGTTGAACCAATCGGCGTCTTCAAAAGGCCGATCGATGATCGGCATCCTGGATCGGTAGGGCGGAGGCTTGACCTCGTCCTCCACCTTTTGCGCCAGCAGCCACTCGGTCGGGTCATCGGTGAGATCATCAAACAAATTCTGCGACTCGCGCAAAGACACGATGTTTCGAGCCACGTCCTGGTGTACGTCGGCCAGCGTCAGTTGAGCAAACAGGGAATTCATCATTTTGCGCGTGAAACCCCTGCATTTATGCGGGGGAGGTAGAGCGCGGAACGCGTAGCGTTCCTTGCTTTGCAGCTTACCCGTTCACTCTCCATTTTGGCTGCTTGCGAATAACCATACCCATCGGCCCGCTGGATGACCCTGCA
>JAAGNR010000089.1 GCA_010435995.1 Ferrovum sp.
AAATAATCAACGGAACGAAAATCAAGGTAGCCACCAGCATGATGGCCAGCGTTCCTTTGCTGGATACGCTGTCCCATACCGTCAGGCTGGAACTCAGAGCAGTTGACGAAGGCATGATGAAGGGAAACATGGAGACTCCCGCCGTACCAATGACCCCCGTGAGCGCTAGGGAGGAGGTGACAAAAGCCATTCCCGTGCGCCCTATCCGTAACAACGCAAGAGTAGCCAGTGTGCCCAGATAGGCTACAGCAGGGACCAGTAAAATCAATGGCCAACGATGATAGTTATCCAACCAAGCGCCCGCTTGGCGCACCACGGTTTTGGCCAAGGGATTGGCGAGAGCGCCGGGATCCACCGCAGAAGTGATCCGGTACCCCTCGATACCGCTGGCCAACCATATCCCTGCGAGGGAAAAAGCCGCCAGCATGACGATACCTGCCCACTGGGCGCCGCGTTTGGCACGTTGATGAATATCCCCCTCAGTGCGGTGAGCCAAATAAACCCCCCCGTGAAAGGTAATCATGGCGGAACTCACCACGCCAACCAACAACGCAAAGGGATTGAGCAATTGCCAGAAACTTCCGCTATAGGTGGAGATGAGACTGTCATCGAAGGAAAAAGGAACCCCTTGGAGCAAATTACCAAACGCCACTCCAAAAATCAATGGAGGGACTGAGCCACCGATAAACAAGCCCCAATCCCAGGTACTTCTCCAGGTTTGATTGTGAAGTTTACTGCGATAGTCAAACCCCACGGGACGAAAAAATAAGGCCCAGAGTACCGCCAGCATGGCCCAATAAAACCCGGAAAAGGCTGTCGCATAAACTAAGGGCCATGCCGCAAAAATCGCCCCGCCGCCGGTGATGAACCACACCTGATTGCCATCCCAATGGGGCCCCACCGTATTGATCACCACGCGCCGTTCTACATCCGTGCGCCCAACAAAGGGCAAGAGCGTCCCCACCCCCATGTCATGTCCATCCATGATGGCAAAACCCACGAGCAAAACACCCACCAACAACCACCAAATCACTTTCAGCGTCGGATAATCCAACATGATCTTCTCCTTGAACGGAATGAATTAATGGGCAAATGCCGGTTCGTGGTCATAGCGTCCAGTGGCCAGACTGCCTGGTCCCTGACGGGCAAACTTGACCATCAAATACATTTCCACCACCAACAACACCGTATAAAACCCCACAAATCCTGCCAAAGATCCCCAAAGATTCCCAGGCGTCAGAGTGGAGACGGACAGATGGGTGGGAAGGACGCCATAAATGGTCCACGGCTGGCGACCGTATTCGGCAATAAACCATCCCAATTCACAGGCCAGCCAAGGGGCAGGCAACATCAGAAAAGCCCATTTGAGCAACCACTGTTTATCGTCACACTTTCCTTTGAGCGTCGTGATAAAGGTAGTCACGAACAGCATAAGCAGCAGAAAACCCAGTCCTACCATGGCGCGGAATCCCCAGAACATGGGAACGACCCGAGGAATGGTCGAATCCACCGCCTGTTGAATGATTGCAGGCGTTACCTGATCCATGTTCGTCACATATTTCTTTAACAGCAGACCGAATCCCAAGTCGGCTTTATGGTCGTTAAAAACTCCCATCGCTTGCGCATCTTCCGGATGATGACGCACCCTTTCCAGGGCCTTGACCGCTTCGATTCCAGAAATAATACGCAGTCTATTTTTTTCCTTGATCTGATGGATTCCGGGAATTTGTTTCGTCGTAGAACGCGTCCCGATCAATCCCATGACCCAGGGAATTTCCACAGCCCAATCATTTTTTTCAGCCGCTTGATTGGGCGCCGCAATGAGATTAAAAGAAGCGGGAGCAGGTTCGGTCTCCCACATGGCTTCCATAGCCGCCAGTTTGGTTTGCTGGGCTTCGCCCACCGTATACCCTGATTCGTCTCCCAGGACGATGACCGACAACACCGAAGCTAGGCCAAAGGCAGAAGCAATGCGAAAACTGCGCTTGGCAAATTCCACATCTTGACCCTTAAGCAAATACCAAGAAGAAATGGCCAAAACAAAGGTAGAGGCCGTGACATAACCGGCGGATACCGTATGAACGAATTTTGCCTGAGCATCGGGATTAAACAACATGGCACCAAAATTCACCAGTTCCATACGCATAGTAGTGATATTGAACTCGGCACCTACGGGGTTTTGCATCCACCCGTTGGCGATCAAAATCCACAATGCCGACAGATTGGTACCAAAGGCCATAAGCAACGTCACCATCAGATGTTTGGGACGGGACAAGCGATCCCAGCCGAAAAAGAACAGCCCGATGAAAGTGGATTCCAGAAAAAAGGCCATTAATCCTTCAATGGCCAGAGGTGCTCCAAAAACATCCCCCACATAATGGGAATAATAGGCCCAATTGGTCCCAAACTGGAATTCCATGGTAATACCCGTCGTGACACCCAATGCGAAGTTAATGCCGAACAGTTTTCCCCAAAAACGGGTCATATCCTTATAGATCTGTTTCCCCGTCATGACAAAAACACTTTCCATTACCACCAAAATCCAGACCATCCCCAAGGTTAGGGGAACAAACAGGAAATGGTACAGCGCAGTGACAGCAAACTGCAGTCTTGATAAATCCACCAATTGATCAGTCATGATGATGCCCCTTCTGAATTGAAGATTGTATTCCATTGATTTTTATGGCAGTCTCCATTGTATGCTCGTCCACCTTAGGCTCTTGACCCCGCACAAACAGCGCCCAGATCACACTCAGGGCCAACACCTTGAGGACCAGCACCCATGCCAGTTCCCGAGATAATCCAGTGCGCCGTTGGGGTTGTTCCATGATGTCAGGCACCTCTTTTTAGTTGTTTCTGCAAACGCAACGCCAAACCTCCCACACTTCCCCCGTTGAATACCTGGGTGTAGCCCAGCTGATGCATGACGGACAAGGCATGACCCGAACGTGCACCAGAGCGGCAATACAGGATGACTGGGGTACTTTTATCCGGTATCACATGATGAATATCATGATTTAACCGATCCAGAGGCAGATTGATGGCCCCTTCAATATGACCCGAGATAAATTCCGAATGGGTCCGAACATCAATCAAACGTGCCCCTGCCGGCAACTCACCAGCCTGTTTGGCACCCCCAACGGCAGCCATGAACTGTGAGAAAATTCCCATGGTAACTCCTCAGATTTATTTTTTATTCTGCAAGCGTTCAATCCCGATCCACTTCAGCACATGCTTCTCATAAATCGGTTCAGAACTTCCTTGTTTCATCTTGTAAATAAAGTATTTTTCAAACGCAATCTTGGCCCAGTGAACCCATTTTGCCTTAGCAAACCAGTTGACGTTGCGTGGGGGAATCTGGGGTAATGCAATGAATGCTGCGCCGGTATCACCCATGTCCGCGAGACAGAATGCATTCCACGTGCCCTTGGACTCGGCAGGCTTCCCCTGGAGATCTGCGGCAATATTATGGACGATGGCGGTGACCATGGATTCGATCATGTAGCCGGTTTTTGGAGTTCCCGTAGGAACGGGAGTCACTTCCACCGGCGGTATGGCAACGCATACCCCTGCCGAGAAAATATTGCGATATTTCTTGCTGCGCTGATACTCATCGATCATCACAAACCCTCTGGGGTTGCATAATCCTTCTACGGCAGCCACCGCATCCACTCCCTTGAAAGCAGGAAGCATCATGCTGTATTTGTAGGGCAATTCATGTTCTTTCTTAACGTTCCCCAACTCATCCAGTTCTGTCACGAACATTTTCCCTGCTTCAATCTTGGTGACCTTGGCATTGGTAATCCATTTGATATCATTGTTGCGCAGCTCACTTTCCAGCATGGACTTGGAATCCCCCACCCCGCCCAGGCCCAAATGACCGATGTAAGGCTCACTGGTGACATAGGTCATGGGGACTTTGTTACGCAGCTTGCGATTGCGCAAATCGCGATTCATGACAAAGGCAAACTCGTAGGCGGGACCGAAACAGGAAGCAGCAGGCAAGGCACCGACGATCACGGGACCAGGATCTGCCAACAAATCCTGATACCCTTTATAGGCATGTTCCGCATGGTCTACCGTACAAATTGACTGGGTGAATCCCTCAGGACCCGCTCCAGCCACTTCTTCAAAAGCCAGCTTGGGACCGGTGGTAATGACCAGATAATCATAGGTCAGACGACTGCCATCAGGAAAATCCAACGCATTATTTTCAGCATCGATGCGACTCACTTTCTGAGCCACAAAATCGATCCCTTTTTTTGCCAGATACGGACGAATGGGAAAGGTGATGGTTTCGCGATCGCGCCAACCGACAGCCACCCAGGGGTTAGAGGGAACAAACTGAAAATAGTCCACCGCATTCACGACAGTCACGCGATGTTCACTTCCCAATTCGGCGCGCAATTCGTAAGCAGCAGGCATGCCGCCGGTTCCTGCGCCTAATACAACGATATGTGCCATGATCTGACTCCTCCTTAAGGATGTTTGGCAGGGGGTAAAGATGGGGGTACTACGGGTGAAATCGACTCGGGTAGATCCAACTGCTGATTTACCAACTGAAGGTCACTGTCTTCTAGGTGTCCGCTCAGAGCGGACAAACGCAACCGATCCATGAGAACCGCCACGCGCGCCTGCAACCAGGCCAAGCGGGTAGATGCAGCGTCACTTTGCGCATTGAGGAGATCCAGCATACTGCGATCACCCACCTGTTGACCCAAGCGCGTGGAAGCCAGACGATCCTCCGTGGCTTTGACGGCGTGGGCCAAGGCCTCCACGCGCTGAATGCCGGTAGTCACCCCAAGCCAAGCTTCACGAGTGTTCAGGACGACCTGCTGCTGCAACTGATCAGCAGAGAGCTGCGCCTGTCGTGCCAAGTAGGTTTTCTCATCCTGATGGGCGCTGCGCATCCCCCCGGTATAGAGCGGAATGGTGACCTGTATCCCCACCAGTGAAGTACGTAATGTATTGCTGGCAGAACCATAATCCCCATTGCCGGTAAGATGGTCGCTGTCTACCTCGCCGACCAGGTCCACCGAGGGAGCCGCTGCAACGCTGTAGCGTTTTGCTTCCTCACGAGAAATTTCTACTTCCAGAGTCTTTTCCTGCCACTGAAGATTATGGGTGGAAGCATCGGCGATCCATTGATCGATGGCGGCACCAGAATCGGGCAAAGCACCCCGCAATGGCGCAGCCAGATTCAGGTCGGTCAAGGACATCCCCGTGGTATTGACCAAGGCCTGCTGCTTCACCTGGAGATTGGCCTGTGCAGCCCAAACCTGTGCCCGGATCGATTCCCGTCGCGCCAAAGCTTCCTGGGTATCCGTAATCGGTACATCTCCGACCTGATAGCGCTGCTGCACTTCTGCCAATGCTTGCTCTACCGCTTGCTGCTGCTGTTGCGCCACACGCAGTGCGGTGCTGGCCAACACCACCTCAAAATATTGCTGAGCCGTTTGCAACATCAACTTCTGCCGCTCACTGTCCCACTGCAAATCGGCCATCTGGGCTTTCAGATCCAACTCACGTCCCTGAGCCAAGCGATCCCCACTGATCAAAGGTTGGCGTGCCGATACGGACCATCGTTGCAGTACCCCCCCATTGATGGACGTATTGAAATTGGCGTTATTGGTGGCAGGAAAGAATCCTGGAGCACTGAACTGGGCCCCTTGGGTCTGGCTCTGACTGGACATTCGGCCCGCGGTCCCAGAAGCCTGTACCGTCGGATGCCAGAGGGCCGAGGCCTGATCTTTCTGGGTTTGCCCCGCCTGATGGCCGGCAGCAGCGGCTTGATACCCCAAGTCATGCTGTTGCGCTGCCTGCCACACCGCAGACAGATCTGTGGCCTGGCTCAAAATGGGGAACAGTAGCCCCAGCAACCCCCAACCACGGGCACGAAAACTCCGAGTGCGGTAAAGGATATCCATGGAGTCAGCAACCTGCCCGCAGACCCAGTTTACGCAATAGGGTTTCCATCAGGCACCAGCGCGTAATCCCGCTCTGCAGGATATTGGCCCCTACAAATGCAGTAAATGCCAGCCACCAGTGACTTTGGTAAAGCGGACTGCCCTGAACCCCCAAAGCCAGGGAAAGCAAAATAAAGGACCCCGCAATAATATGAACCAAGCGCCAAGTTGTCATGATCAGTTTCCTTCCTCAGGTGATTGTTGATGAGAGTGCTGGTACGCTGCGTAATACAGCATGGGAATCACCACCAGCGTCAAAAGGGTTGAAACAAAAATCCCGAATATCAGAGAGATGGCCAAGCCATTGAAAATGGGGTCATCAAGAATAAAGAATGCGCCCATCATCGCCGCCAAACCGGTCAACAAAATGGGCTGAGCGCGCGTAATGGCCGAACGAACGACGGCTTCCTTGAACGCAATGCCTTGACGAACCTGAACATTGACAAAGTCCACCAGCAAAATAGAGTTACGCACGATGATCCCCGCCAGAGCGATCATGCCAATCATGCTCGTGGCGGTGAACTGAGAGCCCATCAACGCATGTCCCGGCATCACTCCGATGATGGTCAAGGGAATGGGGGCCATGATGATAAGGGGCGTCAAATAAGAACCGAACTGTGCCACCACCAGCAGATAGATCAGCACCAATCCCACAGCATAGGCTGCACCCATGTCGCGAAAGGTTTCATAAGTCACTTGCCATTCTCCATCCCATTTGAGGGAATAGCCGCGGTAAGGATCATTCGGTTGGTGGATAAAGTATTCTTCCAGATGCCCTCCTCCCGGAGTGGTTATCTGAGCAATCCGGGAGCGCATGGAAAACATGCCGTAGAGGGGGCTGTCCACCTTTCCGGCCATGTCGCCTTCCACCAGATTCACCGGGAGCAGATCCTTGTGGTAAACCGGTTGTTCGCGAACCGTATCGGTTCTCGTCACCAGTTCTCGCAATGGAATGATTTGTCCCTGAGACCCCTGGACTCCCAACTGCAGCAGGGATTCCAGGCTACCTTGAAGTTCGGGGGCCAGCTGGAGCCAAGCCGAGGCCGGATACTTGGTGTTGTCATGCATCCAGGTGACGGGCTCTCCAGTCAATGCGGTTTGCAGCGTATGGGCAATGGTCTGCTGCGTCACTCCAAGCATGGCTGCCTTGCGCCGGTCCACCTGCAACAGAATCTTAGGGGCGGCTACAATGCTGCTGTCATCCACATCCACGATACCCCGAGTGGTTTCAAATACCTGACGGACGGCCTTGGCTACCTGCAATCGACCCTCGGGGGTTGGGCCGTAAATCTCGGCCACAATGGGTGAAAGCACGGGGGGGCCGGGGGGCACTTCGATGACCTTGACATTGGCCCCATAGCGCAGACCAATGGCCTGTAAGGCTGGACGCACACGGGTGGCAATGGCATGGCTTTGAGCCTTGCGATGATGCTTATCTACCAAATTTACCTGCAAATCGCCCAACTCGCTGGCCGTACGCAAATAGTACTGGCGCACCAACCCATTGAAGTTGATAGGGGCTGCCGTCCCCACATAGGCTTGATAGTCGGTCACTTCAGGAACCGTGGTCAAATAGGCGCCCAACTCATGAATGACCGCTGCCGTCCGTTCCAAGGGGGTTCCCGCAGGCATATCAACCACCACCTGAAACTCGGATTTATTGTCAAAGGGAAGCATTTTCAAGAGCACCAAACCTGTCGCCGGCAATATCAGGGAAATGGCAATCAAGACAGCAATTCCCAACCCAACCCAGCGACGATTCTTCACGCCGTTCCGATCATCCAGCAAGGGGGCGAACACGCGCCGAAACAACGGAGTCAAGTGTTTGGCCAAGCCGTGGGTGGGCATATCATGGGCACCCTGAGCAGGATTTCCATGACTTTCCTTCATCCAGATGCGAGCCAACCAAGGCGTGACCATGAAAGCGATGGTGAGAGACAGGATCATACCCATGCTGGCATTGATAGGAATGGGGCTCATATAAGGCCCCATTAATCCCGAGACAAAGGCCATGGGCAACAACGCCGCTATCACCGTCAAAGTCGCCAGAATGGTGGGTCCACCCACTTCATCCACCGCTCCAGGGATGATTTCCCGCAAAGTTTTACCTGGAAACAATTGTTGGTGCCGGTGAATATTCTCCACCACCACAATGGCATCATCCACCAGAATCCCAATGGAAAAAATCAAGGCAAACAGCGACACCCGATTCAGGGTAAAACCCCACGCCCAAGAAGCAAACAGCGTCACCGTCAGCGTCAAAATCACCGCTGTCCCGACGATGGCTGCCTCACGACGACCAAGGGCGATAAAAACCAAAGCAACGACGGAGGCTGTAGCAAACAACAATTTGTGGATCAGTTTATCCGCTTTGTCATTGGCAGTTTCGCCATAATTACGGGTTTCCGCCACTTGAACTTCTGCGGGAATCACCGTGTTTTTGAGCAAAGCCACCCGCGCCATCACCGCATTGGCTACGGTAATGGCATTTTCACCGGGCTTTTTGGTGACCGCAAGCGTCACTGCCGGGTATTCCTGAACTCCGTTTTTTCCTGCTTCGCCATACCAGACAAAACGCCGGGGAGTTTGTGCTCCTTCCGTTACCGTAGCCACATCCTTCAGATACACCGGACGCCCCTGATTCACTCCCACGACCACATCGCGCACATCTGCGGCATCTCGCAAGTAGTCTCCACTTTCCACGGCAACAGCATGGTTGGAAAGCAATAGATCCCCTATAGGCAACCCCATATTGGCCGATTGCAAAGTACTGCGCACCTGTTCCAGGGTAATCTGGCTACTCGCCAAACGCGCAGGATCGAGATTCACTTGCACGGCGCGTCCAGGCCCTCCCAGGGTCACGACCTCCCGAGTTCCCGCTACCCGCTTCAGATCGGATTCCATACTCTGAGCCACCTGCTCCAGATCATAGCCCCCCACCGAGGGATTCTTGCTATAAAGTGTCAGCGTCACAATGGGAACGTCATCGATACCCTTGGGTTTGATGATGGGAGGCAGTGCACCCAAACCGTGGGGCAACCAGTCGGCATTGGCATTGACCGTATCGTAGAGGCGCACCAGGGCATCGATGCGGGGCACTCCGACTTTATATTGCACCGTGATTACTGCCAATCCAGGGCGGGACACAGAGGAAATATGCTCGATCCCCTGAATTTGTGCCAACACCTGTTCTGCCGGCCCCGCCACCATCTGCTCTACATCTTTGGCGGAAGCGCCCGGAAAGGGAATCAACACGTTCGCCATGGTAACGTTGATCTGGGGTTCTTCTTCCCGAGGGGTGACCATCACGGCGAATGCGCCCAACAGAAAGGCAACCAGTGCCAATAAGGGGGTAATCTGCGCCGTCTGAAAGAAACTGGCGATGCGCCCGGAGATACCTAAGGGTTTGCTCATGGGATCCTCAACGGGCTTGGGTCAATGCGGTTTGGGCATCGGGTGCCACCCGCTCAGTCGCATCCAGACCGCTCAATACCTCTACCTCTGTCCCCAGGGTGCGGCCCAGGCGAACCTGACGCAGCAAGGGTTGCCCTTGAGCGTTAATAACATAGACTCCCGTCATCTCGGCACGATAGACCACTGCAGCCAAGGGAACGCGGACCTTTGATCCCTGAGACGCTTGACCGGGTAACCAAGCACGGACAAAAGCCCCAGGACGACCGAGGAGACCACTTTCTCCTGACAACCCAAGGCGTACCTGCACGGTATGAGTCACTGGGTCCGCCGTAGGCAGCACTTTGACATAGGTGGGTTGCAACCAGCGCACCTGTCCCAGGGAAGATATCTCGATGCGACATTGGCGGGGATCAAGACTCGACAAAGAAGCACTTTCAGGAACAAAAACCGTGACCCGAAGATGTACAGGATCATAGTAACTGACCAAGGCCCGCCCAGGTTGGGCCATATCTCCAACAGTTGCAGGCACATCTGCCACCACTCCGTCATAGGGAGCGCGAATCACAAAATACCCAGCCTGGGTTTGGGTGGCTGCAGCCTGCGCCAATTGGCCCTGGGATTCTGCCTGACTCTGCTTGAATTTGGCTTCAGCCCGATCCAAAGCGGCTTGACTGATGTAGTCTTGAGCGAAAAGTTTTTTTTGTCGCTCGAATTCCTTGGTGGCAGCTGCCTGCACTGCTTCCGCCGAACGCACTTGCGCCGCCCCCGCCTGGGCACTTTGATTTGCCGCCTGAGCATCGAGACGCACCATGACTTCCCCCACCTTGAGATGATCGCCCGGATGCACGCGCACCTCCAGCACCGTCCCTGAAACTTGCGCTGCCAGAAGGGTTTGGCGCTCAGCTTCGATCACCCCATCAAAACTTCCCATGCCCGCATTCAGTACGGCAGGCACTTCCCCTGCCAGCAGCGCCTGGGTCACTCCCCAAAGCACAATGCCAGAAGCGATTTTGATAAGTCTGGAGCGACTTTTCTCATGTGTGGTTTGCGTCATCGTCATCAATGGTGCCATGGCACCCTCCTTAAGTGTTTCTTTGGAATCTGGAAGATCCATTAGAATACAAATTCATATTATGTTCATTTATATATCGTTCTATGGTAAAATGTCAAGACATTTCACAATTTATTTAAGCGAGAGAAACCATGGGTCCCACAGAAATGACCAAACATCATGATTTTAAAGAAATGTATGCCTCAGCAGATCGTGCCTGCGGTCTGCTCAAGGTTTTGGCCAATCCGGATCGGTTGGTACTGTTATGTCGACTGGCGGAAGGTGAAAGTTGTGTCAGCGAATTGGAGATGAGCCTGGATATCCGTCAACCGACGCTGTCGCAACAATTGGCAGTACTGCGTGAAGAAGGATTGGTCAGTACCCGACGAGAGGGAAAGCACATATTCTATCAAGTGAATAGTCCGGAATCTATCGCCATTCTCAAAGCGCTGCAAGACCAGTTCTGCAAGCCACGCAGTGGAGAGCGTTAACCTCCGGTTCCCATGATTGAAGGCATTAAAGCTGACCCGCTTCAATCATGGAGACCAGAAATCCCTCTCCAAGAGCAGAGAGTATCGGTTGCAGCGCTCCCTATTGCGCAACTAACACCAACCCCGAATCTTCTGTCAGTATAGGCAACGGTGCGTGGTTTTTCAAGGTATTTTTTTACAGGTATGGTACCGCAGATCAATGCTGATACTCCTCCCTCAGCGCCCTTCATAAATCACTACGGTGGTGAACTTTTTGGCATCTATGGTCACTGCCTCAAGGGTATAACGCCCACCCGAAATTAAAGCCAGGGGAGGTGGAACCGCCACCGTGACTGGGTCAGTCTGGACGACGGGAGCAGGGGGCAGATCGATCCGCGCTTTAGCGCCTACCTCCGCTTGGATACTGACCATGCCGGGTTCAAACTGGTTGTAAATGTAATCATTCACAAATGCGCTTTTGGGTAACGCCGCCAACGTCTTGCCATTCCAGCTCTCGATGATCTTCCCTTGAGGATCATGCAGATTGATCTTGACGATATGCCCAGGGACATCAGCAGAACCGCCATCGAGGTAGACATGAAAGCTCACCGCTCCCGCTGCATCCAGCCGTCCTTTGCTCAGCGTCAAATGGTGACGTGATGGACTAACGGGGCCCCCGTGAAACGCCCCGACCACCGAACCCCGAAAATAACTGTAGGTTGCCACCACAAAAACCACTGTGACTACGAGCAGAGCTTTACCCACCCGCTCCAGCAAAACTTCCGATATGGGACCACTGGCGATCCAGTGGAAACGGGGTTCACTGGCCAATCCAGGGCGATGCTTCATGCGCCAGGCATCCACTGAAAATGCGCCGCCACCTCCAAGAAAAATACTGGCACCCATGCCAAAGTTGGCCGCCGCCATGGTCCACTCATCGATACAGGTGGCCCCTTGCCAACCAAACAGTAGCATCAACACAAAACTCAACCCAATGGAAGCAAGAGCGGCCAGCCGGGTATAGAAGCCAATGATCAGGAATAGCCCCACAAACAACTCGGCCGCACTAAAAAATATGACGCCGCCGTAAAGCAAGTAAAAATGCTGCAGCATGTAACTGACCACTTGATCCATGCCCAGCAAGGCTCCCGGCATAGCCGTTTGAAACTTGTTGGCCATCCAGTGATGGGCCGTGGGGTCTATTTTGCTGGGTGCATAAATAAAACGCCGACTCCCCCCTCCCCAGTAAATCCAGCCCTGAACAAAACGGGCACATAACAGCACCAAACCCACCACCCGCCAAGTATGCTCGGGAGTGTGCATCGGGGGAGATACGGAAGAGGAAGAATTCATGGTCAAAAACTCGCACTTTATTGCTGGTAGGGTTTGAACCCATATTTTTCAAATATGGCGATGCTTTCAGGGGAATACAAAAAATCAACCCAGGCCTTTGCCGCTTCCGGATTCTGCGCCCCCTTCACGACCCCTGCCGCATAGACGGCAGTCATATTCTGGCTGTCCGGAATCACCACATGCTCGATGGGATTCCCGGCCTGTTCCTGAAAAACCGCTTCCGAGATCCAGGTGACTCCTGCCTGTGCCTTGCCATTCATCAGACTCATGGGGCTTTGGCGATGATGGATGTGAGTCAACAACGCATCCCCAGCAGCGACTTTATCCTCGTACACCGCTTTTTCCAGTTTCTCGCCTCCCGCCTTGACCAAAGATGCCTTGATCTGACGGCCGATGCCTTCGTAGGCAGGGTTGGGCATGACCAGTTTGACCCCCTTCCGGGCCAGGTCGTTCAGCGTATGAATATGGGCGGGATTTCCCTTAGGCACCATGATGGTCAAAGTATTGGTGGCATAGGGCACTACCGGACCATCGATATAACCCTTTTGCGCCATTTCAGTGACACGCTTCATCCCCGCCGCATAAACATCCGCCTGCACGGTCCAGGTCATATTTCCCACCGTCACCGTCCCACCCTGCTCGATTTGACTGGCCACCAACCCGGGAGGAATGGTTTCGTAGTAGATTCGGCCCTTCAACTCGGGGTGTTTGACCTCAAAAGCCGCCACTAGGGGCGCCATGGCAAAGTAGTAATTCCCCCCCACAAATATGGCTAAGCCGGGGTTGATGGGATTACCATGAAAATCCGGAAGATTATCCACTTCGGGCACGGTAAACTCCAACCCACGTTCGGCCACTGGATTATTTTTTCCCTCACTCCACGGGGGGTACACTCCTGCCACGGCTGCGTGAGCCACCAAAGAAAGGACCAGGCCCATCGCCCAGCCTTTCATAATGTCTGTTTTTTTACGATTCATCGGTTGCATATCAGACTCCCGCTCAACGCGCATATTGAAATCCATGAAGACCCATCTCGGGAATCGTCCCCACGATGCCAGGGGTCAACACGGCACCCGGTATGAGATGATTGGTGAACTCGGCTACCATTTGTGGCACCGATAATTTGTCTGGATTAACTCCCGAACCATGCAATTTGTGACAGACCTCGAAGATGGCGTTGTGACACGCCAGAAACACCACCCCTCTGGCCTGTAAGACCGGAATACTGTTGGTGTCAGCGGGCGCATAGGCACCGTCTTCATCTTGTACCGCCATAGGATCGGCATGGGCGGCGGCAGGAATTTTGAGAAATACATTCTCTTTATATTTATCGCCGGTCAGTTTTGCCAACTGATATTTGTCCCACAAATAGGCGTCATAAAGCGCCAGATGCGCGGGACCATGAGTTGCAGAAACCACCAAAAAATCGGGATGATGGAAGGACCAAATCTGACAGTTCAAACTATTCCGCATCAGGTTCAGCCACGGACCATCCAACTGAGTATGATCCCATACCTGCTTCACCTTACCCTTGTAATGGAGTAATGCGTTGAAAGCGTCAAAATCCCATTGATTTGCTTCCGTCAAGATCATGGGAACTTCTTTGAAGTCCCGACGACGGGGAGCTTTATCCAGTACGTCCATCAATTCCTTGAGGGTTTTCGCACCGTCCGGCATCAGGGAAAGCGTACCCGCCTCCGACCCACTGGCCGCCCTAACCTGCGCCACCGTCAAAGAAGCCAGACCACCGGTTGCCACGACACCCAACATGGTACGACGAGATATTTCCATCTTTCGCTTCTCCCCAATGATTGATGAATGATCCACATGCCTATCCCTGCGAACAGGCACAGGATAACCGCAGTAGTTTACGATCCACTGGAATCAAGCGCATCACCCATAAGGGTTACTTTCAAGTAACCCTTATGGGTGACCCTTCAGGTTTGGCCCCAGGGCAAGCCCTCGAAACGCCAGCCATTCACCGCATTCCGGTGGTGCTGATCGTCAAGATCGCCCTCGAACCCATGAGCGATACTACACACGGTATGCCAGCCTGCTTCTTCCAGCGCTTTGGCCGCTTCCACCGAACGGACACCCGAACGGCAGATCAATACCACAGGCCGCTCGGCATGAGCCACCTTACGTACTTGTGGTACAAAATGGGGATTGAGTTCCCAATTGGGTCCATCGATCCAGGGAATATGCACAGCCCCCGTGGGATGACCCACAAACATATACTCAATTTCGCTGCGCACATCCACCAGTACAGCATCTGTGTGCTGTGCCAGATAATCAAAAGCTTCTCGCGGTTTCAGCAATTTCATGAATGCCCTTCCTCCAGTGACTCAGGGGTAAACCAATTCAAGGTACGCTGCAACGACACCACCCCCCCCACGATGATCAACGTTGGAGCCTGCAACTTTTCCTGCTCTGCCAACTCAGGGAGGGTCACCAAAGTCCCCGTCACCACCCTCTGGTGCCGGGTAGTCCCTTGCTGAATGATGGCTGCGGGAGTATCGGGAGCCAGCCCATGCGCACACAATTGGCGGCAAAGTTCGACCAGTCCCTGCAATCCCATATAGACCACCACGGTCTGCTGGGATCGCGCCAAATGGGGCCAATCCAGATCCATGGTGCCATTCTTGAGGTGCCCAGTGACAAACACACAGGATTGGGCATGATCACGATGGGTCAGGGGAATCCCTGCATAGGCAGCAATCCCCGATGCCGCCGTAATCCCTGGGACCACCTCAAAAGGCACCCCTTCCGCAGCCAGGGTCTCGATTTCTTCGCCACCGCGGCCAAAAATGAAGGGATCCCCTCCTTTCAGTCGCAGCACTCGTCGGCCCTCCCGTGCCAACCGAACCAACAGGGCATTGATGCCTTCCTGGGGTACCGTATGGTTCCCCCTTTGCTTACCCACATAGAGCCGTTCGCAGGTCAGCGGCAACAATGCCAAGACAGCCTGCGACACCAAATTATCATGCACCACCACGTCCGCTTGCTGGATCAAGCGTAACGCCTTGACGGTCAGCAAATCCGGATCACCGGGTCCCGCACCCACCAAAAATACCTGACCCTTTTTTGAAGTATTGGCCCGTGCTTGTGATACAGCGAAACGCTGGAGGTCCCGTCCCTCCCACCAGGAACGGGCCAGAGCAACAGCCGAAATCATGTCCGTCGCTTGTCCCAGGGTCCGTAAAGCCACTGCTGCTGTTTGACAGATGGCCTGCACCCCATACTCATCCTGCTCTACCCCTTCCCAAATACACCGCAAACGCCCGCAATCCAACACATCATCCCGTAGATGCCTTTTGCTAAAATGGGCGGACCAAGTTTCTTGGGATATCTGACCCTGACGAACCCACAGTACTTCACAGGAAGCATCGGGATTGATTTCCGCTTCTCCTCCCTCTCCCTTGAATACGGCCATAGACTCATCCCCTAGGAGCGCCGCCGCACATTGATGGGTAGTGTCATAACCTGGATGAAAAATTCCCATCAAGGAGGCTCGTGCTCCAAAAGGATTGGCCATGCGCACTACGGTATGGATGGGAGAACGCAATCCCAGGACCTTCTTGAGTTCCAGCAAACGGGCGATTTCCGGACTGAAAATGGCCACCGGTAAGAAGGAAAATCGGTCTGTTTCCAGCTGGCTGGCCGCTTCTCCCAAAGACGATGCCGCCGTCAGCCCCAAGGCGCTCAAGGCATCCGGAGCAAAACATCGACCCCCCTCTCCCGCAGGCAACCCATGCATCAATACCCGTACGCCCCGTTCCGCCAGTAGCAACGCGGCCAAGACATACCAAGGCAATTGGCGCCGTTTGCCTGCATAACTTGCCCAGTCGAGGTCCACCGCAACCTCTGGCCGAGGGGAATAACTGCGACGCAACGCACGTACCATACCTGCCACTTCTTCTGGAGTTTCTTCCTTGAGACGCAACAGAGATAAAAAGGCACCCACCTGTTCCGGACGGGCACTGCGTGCCAACAACTGGGACATGGCGTCTTCCGCTTCAGCCTCCGTCAACCCCCGCGCCCCGCGCTGACCTTTTCCTAAAATCTGGATGAATTTTGCAAACGGATGCTCCATCACTCTTCCCCTGACGGTATTGAATCGATTTTTGCGCGCATGAAAGCCATAAATCGCGCAGTCCAGTAACATTGGCCCAAAGCCCGCAAATGGGTATAGGAAGCCAGCATATTATAGAGGCAGAGTCCATCCCGCTGACCATCGATTCCGAATCCACGCTTGACCTCAAAAGCGTAATTTAACCCTTCCGGCAAATCGAGTAGACGGGAATAGTGGAATTCATGGGCAGGAATCAATCCATGCGGTGGTTCACGGCGAGGCCAAGGGTGGCCATCATTTTCGGCCAAATGAACATAGCCTCTGCCCACCGGTCGTGATTCCATGACGACACGCCCTGGAATCGCTCCCACCATGGGGTAAGTTTCCCCCTCCAGCGTGGTCAGACTGCGACTGAGATACATCAAGCCCCCACATTCGGCATACACCGGCAAACCCGCCATAATGGCTTGAAGTAAGGAATGGCGAAATCTTTCATTGGCCGCCAAAGCCCGTGCATAGCGCTCAGGGAAGCCTCCGCCAATATATAGCCCATCGAGTTCCGGCAACTCATCATCCTCCAACGCACTGAGCTTGACCAGGTTTGCCCCTGCAGCCTGCAATCCTTCCAGATCATCCGGATAGTAAAAACCAAAAGCATGATCCTGAATTATGCCCAATCGCAGTACCGGATTCCGGTTTATGACCGCACGCAATGGTTGTACTATGGGAACAGATTCCTGCGGTCTTGGTGGTCTTGAGGTTTGGGTCAATTGTTCGAGACAGGACAAATTCACTTGGTCAGACAGCGCTTGAGCCAAACGCTGCAAGGTAACGTCCAAACACAGCGATTCATTACTCGGAATCAATCCCAAATGACTTTCTTCCACAAACAGGTCCGGTTCGTGCTGAATCGCCCCAATCACTGGGATGTCGGTGTAATGCTCGATCACCGCACGCAGTTTTGCTTCGTGGCGTCGTCCTCCCAACTGATTAAGAATCACTCCGGCAATACGAATATCCCGATCAAAGGCTTGATAGCCGAGAATGAGGGGAGCAATGCCCCGCGTCATCCCCCGGGCATCCAATACCAACACCACCGGAAGTCCGAGCATCTTGGCCAGTTCCGCATTGCTGTTACTGCCATCCAGAGCCAATCCATCGTAAAGCCCTTTATTGCCTTCCACAAGGCACAACTCTGCAGACTGCGCATGGCATTGATAAAGTGCTGCCACTTCCACGCGACTCATGAGGTAGAGGTCCAGATTGCGACAAGGTCGACCACTGGCCCGGGTCAACCAGAGAGGATCGATGTAATCCGGCCCCTTCTTAAAGGTCTGAATATGACGCCCTTGGCGCTGCCACGCCGCAGCCAGGCCCACGCTGACCAAGGTCTTACCCGATGACTTATGCGCTGCCGAGAGCAAGAAGGCGGATTGAGTCAAACCGTTCTGAACCATGGCATCCCGAACAAAAGTTGGGTTCGTCGCCCCCATAGGGAATCTCCCAGAGGCCTAGTTGGCGACCACTTCCTGACGCGGATCATCTTGTGGCACTGTTCCGGGAAAGATTCGCACACCGATCAGTGTCACCAGAAGCGCCGCACCCAAGCCACCACAACCCAAGGCCCATTCATAAATGCTGGGCGTATACCCATTGATCACACCATCCGCAAAAGAACTGGTTGCCTGATAGCCGGGGAAGATGGACAAGGGGTAACTCTGCCCGCCGATGATGAAAACGTACAGAAACGCTAAAGCACCCAGCACCGTGGCCAATGACGCCATCAGGACACAACGGGATTTGCCCAATCCGGGAAGAAAAAGCAGCGCCAGGGGGAGAATCGTTCCACCCCCCACGTACCCCCCCCAGAATAGCATCGTAA
>JAAGNR010000090.1 GCA_010435995.1 Ferrovum sp.
TTAGAATCATCTCCAATAAAAAATTGCATTGCCTAATTCCGGGGTAACTTTTTCACAATAAGGTTTTCTTAATCTTGCCCAAGCATACTGCCACGCATACATTTAGCCACGGATATTCCGCATGAGCCCTTGGACCAACCACCATTCACCCCAGCCACACTACCCACTTTCATGCTACAGTGGGAAAGGATCCCTCTTATCACTTGGTATCATGAACCATCGTCTGTTGAAAGAGTGTTTACCCCATGAACGCCAAGAGACCGAAGGATTTATTGCGCGGATATTCGAGGAGAATTTTGGAGCGCAACCGCGACTTTTCATGCCCAGACTGTTTTCGTTACGCGACAACCAGGAACACTTGAAGCTGGCTTTGGGAATGCGTACGGCAACATATGGCCCTCTGTTTCTTGAGCAATACCTTCCCGAACCCGTGGAAACACTCATCGAAAAATCCATCGGATACCCCGTCGAACGCCACGACATTGCTGAAATCGGAAATTTGGCTGCACTTCAACCTGGCGGCATCCGCTGGGCCATTCAAGCGGCCACGCGCATGCTCCATGAGGAAGGATTTACCTGGGTGGTATTTACCGGAACGAAGTCCTTGTACAACGGTTTCACCAAACTCGGTCTTTTCCCGCAGTTTCTCGGCATCGCCCGCGTGGAACGACTGCCCTTGAACGAACAAAAAGATTGGGGCAGTTATTTCCGGCACCACCCCCAAGTATATTTCGGCGACATTTCAGAAGGCTATCGGCAACTCCCATGAAACACCTACTCTTGCAAGCCATAAACCGCTATGCCCAAGAGCAACCGCACAAAACCGCGCTGCGCGGGGTCGATCAGTCCTTGAATTACCACCAACTCGCCAAAAGAATCCTCTGGCTGTCTCAGTCCTTTCAGGACAAACGAATACAAAGACTGGCGCTTCATGGCCAAAATTCCATAGACCTGGCTGTAGCCGATATTGCAGCTTGGTGTAGCGATATCCCTTGTATCCCCTTGCCCACATTTTTCTCGCCACAACAAATATCCCACTGCGTGCGCGACAGCCAACCCGACCTGATTCTCACCGATCAGCCCGACAGTTTTGCCTCATTCATGCCCCACACCTATTCTGAGATCCCGCTGTTCGAGTTGAATTCTCTCACGGCACTACGCTGTCTTTCCCACCCCCGTCAAATACCGCCTATCCCCCTAGAAACCTGCAAGATCACCTACACTTCAGGAACCACAGGAGAACCCAAAGGCGTATGCCTGTCCAGTCAAGCCATTGAAGAAGTAATGCAAACTCTCCTGGAAGCCAGCCAGGGCTCGAGAAATGAGCAGCATCTTTGCCTTTTACCCCTGTCCACCCTACTGGAAAACATTGGCGGGCTCTACACCCCTTTGCTGGCTGGCGCCACCACCCACCTCTATCCCCCCAGGCACTTGGGCATGGCGGATCTCCGGCAAATCAATTGTCGGGTAGTGCTTGAGACAATCCAGCGCCACCACATCACCACCACTATTTTGGTGCCTCACTTGTTGCATGTCTTGTGTGCCGAACTCTCCGCTGCTCACGAAAAATCGCCGGCCACACTACGCTTTATCGCCGTCGGTGGGGCTGTCATGCCCTCCGCGCTACTGGAATGGGCTCACCAACTGGGCTTGCCTGTCTATGAGGGCTACGGTTTATCCGAATGTGCTTCAGTCATCTGCCTCAACACTCCCCAAGCCTCACGTCGCGGCAGCGTGGGTAAGCCGCTCCCACACATTAGGGTAAAACTGGCAGAGGACGGAGAAGTTCTGGTCAAGGGCGCGCTTTTCAGCGGCTACCTGGGCTCTCCCATCACCCCCACTTCCGATTGGTGGAATACCGGAGACCTAGGCCGTATGGATGAGGAAGGGTATCTGTATATTCATGGCCGAAAGAAACATATGTTCATCACCAGCCAAGGTCGGAACATCTCACCCGAGTGGATTGAAAGGGAATTTATTGCGCATCCCGACATTGCCCAAATTGTCGTTTTTGGCGAAGGCAAGCCGTGGCCCATTGCCCTCATCGTTCCACGTCAAGGAGAGGAACCCGAATCCTCCAGACCCCCCCTAAGTCATACCTTGCACACCATCAACCAACGACTGCCAGAATATGCCCGAATCCGCGCATGGTTACTCAGTCCCTGCCCACTGACGCCCTCTAACGGAATGCTCACCACCAACGGGCGACCACGCAGAGACGCCATCTGGGCTTATTTCGGCGACAAACTCGCTGCTCTTGAACCTGTCGACTTTATCCATTATGCCGCCTGATACTTTGACCTTTCATGATCGCTTAGTCCAACATACCGGTACGGAGCGTGCCACCCTACTGTCTCTCCCGATCATTCAGTCAGCCCTTGGGGGACGCGTCACAAAGACCCAATATCTGGCGTATTTAAGGGAAGCCTACCATCATGTCAAGCACACTTTACCCTTGCTGATGGCGTGTGGTAGCCGTATCCCCTTTTCCCATGAGTGGTTGAGAACCGCTCTGGCGCACTACATCGAGGAAGAGACGGGTCATCAGGAATGGATCCTGTCAGATATTACCCAGGCAGGGGGAGACGCCGAGGCCGTCCGCCAAGGCAGTGGCAGCGCAGCCACGGAAATTATGGTGGCCTATGCCTATGACCTGATCCAACGCAAAAACCCCTGCGGATTTTTGGGGATGGTTTTTGTGCTCGAGGGGACCAGCGTTCAACTGGCGACTCATGCCGCCGCAGCCATGCAAGCATCACTCCAACTCCCAGATAGTGCTTTTACTTATTTAACCAGCCACGGAAATCTGGATATCAATCACATGAAATTTTTTTCTCAATTGGTGAACCAACTGACCCTTCTCCAAGACCAAGAGGCTGTGCTCTCAGAAGCATCCATTTTTTATCAGCTTTACAGCAACCTATTCCGCGCATTGCCGGGAGCCTGACATGAACCTCGAAGGAAAGAAAATTCTGCTTACCGGAGCCGCCGGGGGATTAGGTGCCCCGTTGGCCAAAGCCTTGCTTGAGCGGGGTTGCACCTTGATAATCAGCGACTTTGCCCAAGACGCGCTGGATACTCTTGAAATGACACTGCGTAGCCACGGCAAGGGTACCGTTCTCCAACAATCCTGCAACCTACTCGATCCCGCCGGCGTCAGGATCCTGGCAGCGCAGATGCAAGCCAAACTGGGAACCATCGATATTCTGATCAACCTTGCTGGCCTCATGAGCTTTAATCTCTTTCAAGACGAAAGTGAAGAACGACTGGAACAGTTGTGGCGCGTCAATGTCCTTGCCCCGATGCAATTGACCCGTTTACTGCTTCCAGCCATGCTGAAGCAAGGCTCTGGCCATATTGTTAATATAGGATCGGTGTATGGCTCCATAGGATTTCCAGGATTTGCCACCTACTCTGCCAACAAGTTCGCACTGCGTGGATTTTCCGAAGCGCTGCGTCGCGAACTCGACGGTACCGGCCTAGGTGTCACCTATGTTGGACCTCGTTACATCAAAACCGCTTTTAATACCGGCGTGATTCAGCGCATGTCCGAATTTCTCAAAGTCAATATGGATGATCCGGAACCGGTTGCCCAGCAGATCGTGAAAGCCCTGATGGCCCGTCAGAATGAACGCTTCATCGGTTTCCCGGAATCTCTCTTCGTACGCATCAATGGCCTGTTCCCCAGCCTGGTGGATGGTTCGATACGCAAGCAACTCCCAACCATACGTGAATTCGCCACGGGAAAACGATAACCCACAAAAAATTGCCCCCACTAGGAATAGTGGTCATTTGACATTGTTAACCTGATACAAAGGAATTCTTCTTATGTTGAAACCCAAACTGGCCGCCTGGACCCTAGCTCTAGGATTTTCCCTCAGTCCATTGGCTCATGCCGACATGATGTTCGAAAATATTGCCCAAGAGCAACATGCCTGGGCCAAGGGGTATTACACCCTCCCCGAAGCGGAACGCGATGATTACTTTGCTCAACTTCAAACCCACGCACACGATCTGTCCAGTCAATATCCTGGCCATGCCGAACCCCTGATCTGGGAAGGGATCATCACAGCCAGTCACGCCAAATATCAATCCGTGTTTACAGCAGGAGGAACCGCCAAAGAAGCGCGAGATGTTCTGCTCAAAGCCATTGCCATCAACCCCAACGCCATGGATGGCTCGGGTTTGATCAGCTTGGGCAGTTTGTATTTCAAGGTTCCGCGCTTCGGATCTTTCGGCGACTATGACAAGGCCAGAGAGTACTTGCAACGCGCCCTAAAAATCGACCCCAATAATATTGATGCCAACTTCTTTTATGGTGAATTTTTGCTGACCCAGGATGACAAGACCGAGGCCATTCCCTATCTCAAAAAAGCGGCCACGGCTATGCCTCGCCCCGGTCGTGAAGATGCCGATAAAGGGCGCCACGCCGAAGCTGCAGAATTGTTAGCCAAGACTGAACAATAATCCCGCTTTTTACCGTCACGAACGCCACATATTTTTTACCACTCAAAAGGACCATTATGAAAAAAACCCTCTTCACCCTATCTATTCTGCTATCCGCCTCTGCCTACGCTGGCCAGGGGGTTTATGTCGGAGCCACCTTGGGGGAAAGCAATACCACCAATGGTTCCAATACGGCAGCTTGGAACAATTCCAGCTACAACGGAGTTTATGGTGGATTGGTGGGGTATCAGTTCAATCAGAACTTCGCCGTGGAAGGCGCATACACGGGTGCTGGAAAGTTCGGCAACAATACCGTGAATGGAAAAAGTGACATTCTCACCCTGGATGCCGTAGGTCTGATCCCCTTCTCATCCAATTTTTCCCTGTATGGAAAACTGGGGATGGGTTCTGCAACCACCAAGTCCGTGAATAGCAATACGCCAGGGTACTCGGGAGCCACTCGTAGCGCCGTCACCTACGGAGTGGGGATCCAAATGGAAGCAACCCGAAACATTTCCGCACGCCTCGGCTATGACAGCTATCGGTCTGCCATCAATACCCCCGCTGGCAGTGGGAATTTTGACTCCAATGTATTCTCGGTAGGGGCTCTGTACCACTTCTGATTCCCCACCCACACCCCTCAAAAAAATCCCCGCCTAGGCGGGGATTTTTTATTCACGGGAGCTCGAGAACAACGCTCAATCGTCATCGCCTTCGTCACGCCCATAGTACCCCCCGCCACCGTAATACGGTGCGGCATACCCCGGCTGAATATAAGCAGGCTGTGGCGGATAAGCATAAGCTGGCTGGGGTGCCATATACACTGGGGGAGGTGGGGCAGCATACACCGGAGGCTGCTGGGCCATCATTCCCCCGACCAACCCCCCCACCAA
>JAAGNR010000091.1 GCA_010435995.1 Ferrovum sp.
CGGGTCGCCGGAAAACGCGAAGATCCGCGGGATGCTTTTGTTTCTGTAGACTACGAAAATCTGGCTTCTCTACCCTCGGGAGCCATCGTGGGTACCGCCAGTTTGCGCCGCGAATGTCAGATTCGGGCACGCTATCCCCAACTGCAGATCCGCCCCCTGCGGGGAAATCTGGATACTCGACTCCGCAAACTCGACAGCGGTGAATATCAGGCCATCATTCTGGCGGCTGCGGGTCTTCGTCGCCTGGGACTTGCGCACCGCATCCGTTCCCTAATCTCTACAGAAGAAAGCCTGCCTGCCGTAGGCCAAGGGGCCTTGGGGCTGGAATATCACCGCGATCATCCGCAACTCGGCGCCTGGATCGATACCATGGTGGACCCTGCCACTGAAGCCTGCGTCTTTGCCGAACGCACCGTCTCTCGGCGTTTGGCCGGAAGCTGTGACGTTCCCTTGGGGGCCTTTGCCGAAGCGAGTGACCACATACTCACCCTGCGTGCCTTTGTGGGAAATCCCGCTGGCACTCGATTGCTTCAGGTGCAACAGAGCGGCCCACTGAGCCAACCCGTTGCTCTCGGTGAACAAGTCGCCCAGGCCCTGCTCGCTCAGGGAGCTGCTGAGATCCTCAGTGCTTGCCGTGGATAATCCATGAACCCTTCTTCCGGCGTATTGATCACACGCCCACTGCACCAAGCTCAGTGCTTGGCTCAACGCTTGGGAAGTTTGGGAATCAAACATTGGATTTTTCCTGCTCTGGACATTTTCCCAAGAGAACCCGATCCCGCGTCCCTTGAATTTGCGCACCACGCCCATGGCTGGATTTTTATCAGTGCCAATGCCGTGCAACAGGGTTGGCCTTGGGTGAAACCGGGCACCGAACCAGCATGGTTGGCCGCTATCGGACAAACCACTGCCGGAAGATTACGCGAAGTCAGTTCCCGCCAAGTGCTTCATCCACAACACGGCGCAGACAGTGAGGCGCTGCTGGCACTGCCTGAATTCCAGCAACTGGATGGGATAAAAATCGCTATCTTTCGTGGACGGGGCGGGCGGGAATGGCTCAAACAAACTTTGATCCAGCGCGGCGCTACCGTCGTCTATGTCGAATGCTACGAGCGCCAGCGTCCTGTTGCACCCACCCCAGAATTGGCAACGGCCTTGGCACAGAATGCGACTATTCAGGTGCAGAGCACCGAAGCTCTGCACAATCTCTGGGAGCTCTGTTCCCCTGTCCAACGCCAAACACTACGTCAGTGCACTTTTATTGTCAGTCACCCGCGTATCGCCAGCGCAGTGTCCGCCCTGGGTTTGCCTACACCCGTAGTGCTGCCCAATGGGGACGATGCCTTAATCGAATGGTGGACCTCCCACCAGGGACCAGAAAACCCATGACCGAACCGTCTCCCACCGCTCCTTCCCATCGTTTTCGCGGCTTTGGCACCCTTTTTCTGATCCTCGTTGCCGTCATTCTGCTGGGGGTTACCATCTACCTGCGGAGTCAACTGCTGGACCTGCGTCGCGACCTCAGTAAGCGACTGGCAGAATCCGATCAGCTCACGCACCAAACGCAAACTCTGGCTCAGCAAGCCAATGAAGCCAACCGAGAAACCAACACCCATTTGGCCATTCTGGAATCCCGCTTTGGCGAAACACAAAATCAGCAGGTGGAACTGGAAGCGCTCTATCAGGATCTGATGCGTCACCGCGATGACTGGGTACTCGCCGAGGTTGAGCAACTGGTGATGATTGCCAACCAACAACTGGAATTGACCGGCAATGTTCAATCTGCACTGGCCGCTCTGGAAGCGGCCGACTTGCGCATGCAACATCTGGAACAACCCGCGCTTGCCCATTTGCGTCAAACTCTGAAGGAAGACATCGACCGCTTGCGTGCTTTACCTTTTGTGGATACCAACGGCATTTCCTTGCGCCTTGACAGCCTGATTCGTGAAGTTGATACCTTGCCCTTAAGTTCAGAGGCGCGCCCGCCAGCCAGCAGCCCTACAACGACACAACAAAATTCGGTGGCACAGCGACTCGGTCATGAAATTCTTGAGGAATTGAGCAACGCCATTCGCATCCGCCGCATGGATGTTCCGGAATTACCCCTATTGACTCCGGAGCAATCCTTTTTTCTCAAAGAGAATCTCAAGCTGCGCTTCATGGCCGTACGTGTCGATGCCCTGGCACGCAATGAAAGCCGATACAAGGACGACCTAGAAATGGCCCAGGAATGGTTGACGCGCTATTTTGATATCACAGCTCCCGCCGTTAAATCCATGCTATCTGCAGTACGGCAACTTAAAAACACTCCAGTCAGCACCCCGCTGCCCGATGTCAGCGATACCTTGGCCGCCGTTCATGCGGCGCGCGGGTTGCGCCCGTGAAGATTCTACTGTGGTTTCTGGCGTTGTTCGGCTTGGCAGCAGCGTTTGCGCTGGCGCTCAATCTCCATAGCGGCTATATACTCATCGTCACGCCGCCCTGGCGGGTAGAAATCTCCTTGCCGCTGTTTCTCATCAGCATGATTTTGTTGCTGTTGGGACTACACTTTCTGGGAAAATTGTTCTATCACTTGTGGCAGATTCCTACCCGGATTCGCACCCACCCTCTGGTTCGTACGCGCAAATCCGCAGGGACGAATCGTCGTCCGGATAATGCTCAAACGCCTGAAGGAACAAAGGGATCGGAGTAAAATTCATCCTCCGGAAGTCCTCGGGTCGTGGTGAATGCAGTGAATCCTGCCTCTACCATACGCGGCGCTCCGCACGCATAGACTTGATAGCCCGACAAATCAGCATGATCGTCGAGGATGGCCTGATGTACAAAGCCGGTTCGCCCCTCCCATCGATCTTCAGGCAAAGGGTCGGAGAGCACTGGAACAAATGAGAAATGGGGCATGGCAGCTTCCCACGCCTGAACGACTTCCATCTGATACAAGTCGGCACGACTCTGCACGCCCCAGTATAAAGTCATGGGGCGCTCGATCCCACGATGTCTGGCATGATTGATCAAACCCTTGATCGGCGCAAAACCCGTAGCACCTGCCATAAAAATAATGGGTTTGGTCGAATCCTCGCGCAACACAAAAGCGCCCAGAGGACCTTCGAAACGCAGTATCGCTCTTTCCTTCAATTCATTGAATACAAAGCCTGAAAAACTTCCCCCTGGATAATGGCGGATGTGCAGTTCCAATACTGCTGCGTCATGGGGCGCATTGGCCAGAGAAAAACTGCGACGCTTGCCATCCTTGAGCAAAAAGTCGATGTATTGGCCCGCCATAAACTCAAATTTCTCGTTGGCTGGCAATCGAAGTTTTAAAATCACCACATCATGGTTAGGCCGTTCAATCCCTTCTACCCGGCAAGGCAGCTTTTTGATCTGCATATCCGTGAATCCACTGACTTCCCGCGCTTCTATGACGAGATCTTCCTGAGGCTGCGCACAACAGAACAATGCCTTGCCTTGGGCAATATCGGCCTCTGTCAAGGCAGTCTCCTGATAACTCCCCAAATGTACCCGGCCCTGTACCACTTTCCCCTTGCAACTGCCACAAGCCCCACTGCGGCAACCGTAGGGTAAACCAATGCTGGCGCGGAGTGCCGCTTGTAAAATGGATTCATCTTCCATCACTTCAAATTGATGACCGCTGGGTTGGACCGTTACACGAAATGTCATGACAGTTCTCTGAAGATTGACGATACAATTACTGAATGAAACCTTGTTTGATCATTGGCGCGGGAGATATCGCACAACGGATCCTACCTCTCCTGAAAGGGGAAGGATCGGTTTTTGCGCTTTGCCGCACCCCTGAAAACCAAGGAATATGGCGCTCTCTGGGCGCAACCCCCCTCATGGGAGATCTCGACGACCCTGACTCGTTGAGACGTTTGGCAGGATTGGCTCACACGGTGCTGCATTTCGCCCCTCCCTCCACCGAGACACGAGAGGACCACCGAACCAGACACCTGATAAACGCCCTCGCACGGGGAAGAAGTCTACCACAGAGCTTAATCTACATCAGCACCACTGGGGTATATGGATCCTCAGGAGGAAACTGGCTGGAAGAATCAAATCCTGTCCGTCCACAAACGCTGCGGGCACAACGCCGCGTTTCTGCTGAACATCAATTACGCGCTTTCGGTCGGCGCAGTGGCTGCCGCATCGTCATTCTTCGCGCACCGGGTATTTATGCTGCTGATCGCCTGCCTCTCGACCGCCTGCGTCGCCAAGATCCACTGCCTCAAAATAGCCCGTGGACCAACCACATCCATGCCTTCGACCTCGCCCGAGCCGCCCAGCGTGCTATTTTTTTGGGATTGCCTCAACGACTGTACAATGCCGTGGACGACCAACCCCTTCCCCTCGATGAGTTCTATCAACAATTGGCTCTTCACTATCAGCTCCCCCTTCCTCCCCGACTCCCCCTAGACCAACTGATACAACAACTGAATCCATTCAACCTGAGCTTTATGATGGAGTCCCGACGCATTAAAAATCACCGTATCAAACAGGAGTTGCGCTTGAACTGGCGCTACCCTGACATTGGGGCATTTTTAAAAGAGTAGCGAATTTCGTTAAATTTCTGGACAACTCCAGTGATTTTGGAGGAAAATCGCGCCATGAAGAAAATCCTTGTCATTCACGGCCCGAATCTTAATGCTCTGGGGACACGTGAACCCGCCGTTTACGGCAACCTGACTTTGGCCGATGTGGATGCGCGTCTGCGTACCTTGGGAGCCAGTCGCGGAATCGAAGTCGATTGTTTTCAAAGCAACTGGGAAGGTGCTCTCATCGATCGCATCCATGATGCGCGTGTCGATGGGACTCAAGCCATTCTCATCAACCCCGGAGGTCTGACGCATACCAGCGTCTCGTTGCGCGATGCCTTGGCATCGGTCGCCCTTCCTTTCATCGAAGTACATTTGTCGAATATCCATGCCCGTGAAAGTTTTCGTCACCACTCATTTCTCTCCGCCATTGCAGTGGGGGTCATTGCAGGATTGGGTGCACGCGGTTATGAACTGGCTTTCGACTATTTTTCGCAGAAGGCATAAAAAATGGACTTGAGAAAACTGAAAAAGCTGATCGATCTGGTAGAAGATTCGGGTATCGCTGAACTGGAAATTACCGAGGGCGAAGAACGCGTGCGCATCGCCAAGTTTTCTGGTGCCCAGATTGCCTACGCTCCAGCCAACTATCCGGCGGCGCCAGCCCCGGCCGTTGCTGTGGCCCTTGCTGCTCCCGAAGCCCCCGCCGAACCCGAAGGCCATGTGGTCAAATCCCCCATGGTAGGAACATTCTACCGCTCCCCGTCTCCTGGAGCACCGGCTTTTGCCGAAATCGGCCAAAGCATCAATGAAGGTCAAACGCTGTGCATCATCGAAGCCATGAAACTGCTGAATGAAATCGAATCTGATGTGACTGGCACAATTTCCAAAATTTTGGTAGAAAATGGTCAGCCCGTTGAGTACGGTCAACCCCTCTTCATCATCGCTACGACTTGAAAAAGGGTGCCCCATGTTCGATAAAATTCTGATCGCCAATCGCGGAGAAATTGCTCTACGTATCCTCCGTGCCTGTCGCGAGCTGGGGATCAAAACCGTTGCCGTTCATTCCGAAGCTGATGCAGATGCCAAAGCCGTTGTGTTGGCCGATGAATCGGTATGTATCGGCCCCGCCTCTTCCCAGCTGAGTTATCTCAATATTCCAGCCATCATTGCTGCCGCCGAAGTCACGGGCGCGGAAGCCATTCACCCGGGTTATGGATTTCTTTCCGAAAATGCCGACTTTGCCGAAAGGGTAGAAAATAGCGGTTTCGTGTTCATCGGCCCGAGAGCGGAAACCATTCGCCTGATGGGTGACAAAATCAGCGCCAAAGCGACCATGAAGGCTGCCGGTGTTCCCATCGTTCCGGGATCGGAAGGGCAACTCCCCGATGATCCCAAAGAATTAAAAAAACTCGCTTCCAGTATCGGCTATCCTGTCCTGATCAAAGCTTCAGCGGGTGGAGGAGGGCGCGGCATGCGCGTGGTGGAGCGCGAAGAAGACCTCTTGGGCTTCCTCGACCTGACCCGCAGTGAAGCCCGCGCTGCTTTCGGCAATGATACGGTGTACATGGAAAAGTACTTGAGTCAACCGCGTCATGTGGAAATCCAGGTGCTCTCTGACGAATATGGTCATGCCATTTATTTGGGTGAGCGGGATTGCTCAATGCAGCGCCGCCATCAAAAGATTATCGAAGAAGCGCCAGCTCCCGGAATTTCTGCTGCCCAGCGCCAAAAAATTGGCGAAAGCTGCGCTGCTGCGTGTCGTCGCATCAATTACCGTGGGGCAGGAACTTTTGAGTTTCTCTATGAAAACGGGGAGTTCTATTTCATAGAAATGAATACTCGTGTACAAGTGGAGCATCCTGTAACTGAGTTGATTACTGGTATCGATATTGTGCAGGAACAAATCCGTATTGCTGCCGGCGAAAAGATGGCTTGGCGCCAAAAAGACATACATCTGCGCGGTCATGCCTTGGAATGTCGGATCAACGCAGAAGATCCTTTTTCTTTCATTCCCTCACCAGGCCGCATCACCCAGTACCATGTCCCTGGTGGCCCGGGAATACGAGTAGATTCCCATATCTATCAGAACTATTTCGTTCCACCTCATTATGACTCACTGATCGCCAAAGTGCTCACACATGGGGCAACACGTGAACAAGCATTGGCGCGGATGCGCATTGCCTTGTCGGAAATGGTGGTGGAAGGCATCAAAACCAACATTCCCTTGCATCAGCAATTATTGCAGGACGCCGCTTTTATCGCTGGAGGAACCAGCATTCACTACCTTGAAGAAAAATTGGCTCGTGACAAACCCGCAAAATCCTGAGAATTTTACGTTATGAGTTGGACGCGGCTCCTCATCAAAGCCGATGAAATTCAGGCAGAAAGCCTGTCAGAGGACTTGATGGAACACGGAGCGTTGTCCGTCACCGTGACTCCTTGGCTGGAAGACGGTGTGGCAGAAGTGCCCCTTTTCGGAGAACCGGGCTGTCCCGATTCTCCCCTCTGGCCCCAATGCCAAGTGGAAGTGCTACTGCCCCAAGAAGTGGATGCTGATGACTGGTTTGCCACCGTTTGTCGCCTGCTCCCCCTGGACCCACCGCCGGTCTACCACAGCGATAATGTGGCCGATGAGGACTGGGTTCGACTCACCCAAAGCCAATTTGATCCGATCCCCGCTGCGCCTGGATTATGGATCGTCCCCACCTGGCACAGTATCCCCGATGACAGCGCCATCAATGTACGCCTTGATCCGGGACAAGCTTTTGGGACCGGCAGTCATCCCACCACCCAACTCTGTCTTCAGTGGTTGATGGCCCATCCCCCGCAGGGACAACGCATTCTCGACTACGGCTGTGGTTCGGGAATATTGGCCATTGTTGCCGCCATGTTGTCTGCGGATCAGCCTATCGGGGTTGATATAGACCCCGTGGCCGTCCAAACCGCTCGCGAGAATGCCCAGCTGAATCAAGTGTCCGTATCTTTCTTCGAGGCCACGCAAACTCTCGATACCCCCGTCTTTGATGGTGTCATCGCCAATATTCTCACCAACCCTCTGATGGTCCTCGCCCCCCTCCTGTTGTCTCACGTACGTCCTGGAGGCTGGCTCACTTTATCCGGAATACTGACGCCTCAGGCACAGCAAGTCATCGCCGCCTACGCCCCTCACTGCCCTCTGACGATAGTGGACGAGCAAGAGGGCTGGGTCTGCCTCAGCGGAACAAAGCAGGTATACTGAGGGACTTCGACTCGGGAGTTTCCATGAGCAGTCCACCCCATGATCGCCGTTACAGTCCGACCCACCAATGGGCCTTATCCTTGCCTGATGGCACAATATCCATTGGGATCACAGATTTTGCCCAAGACCAGTTGGGGGATTTGATGTTTGTGGAATTGCTGGAGCCGGGTAAAACCCTGCGCGTCGGTGACTCCTGCGGTACCCTGGAATCCGTCAAAACCGCTTCGGAAGTCGCGTCCCCCGTTTCCGGCACCATCATTGCCAGAAACGATGCTGTAAAAGATCAACCCGAAGTCCTCAATACCCATCCCTACGATCACTGGCTGATCAAAGTACTGCCCTCTGATCCTGCTGAATACGCGAATCTGCTCACGGCCGAGTCCTATCAAAATTCCTTGTAGTTTTCACCCCCTTCGTAGCATCCACTTTTCAGGAGAAAACCTATGACTACCGTCAATTTGGGAGGCCAACCCATCCATGTGCAAGGACAACTCCCCCATCCCGGAGAAAATGCTCCCGATTTCACTTTGACCGCCCAGGACCTCAGCGATCGTTCCTTGTCTTCCTACGCAGGCAAGCGCAAAATTCTGAACATCGTCCCCAGTCTGGATACGCCCACCTGCGCCACTTCAACCCGCAAGTTCAATGAACTGGCTGCCACTCTGAACAATACCGTCATTCTGGTGATTTCGGCAGATCTGCCTTTTGCCATGTCGCGCTTTTGTGCCGCAGAAGGCATAAAAAATGTGGAAATTCTATCCACCTTTCGGGACCATACTTTCCATCATGTCTATGGTGTCGATATTACTGAAGGGGTTCTGCGAGGCTTGACGGCTCGCGCCATCGTTGTGCTCGATGAACAGGATCGCGTATTACATAGTGAGTTGGTCGCCGACATCAAGGATGAACCCAATTACATCGCCGCATTGGCCTCTCTCCAATAAGCCCAAGGATTCTCATGAGCATCCTCTTATGTGGTTCCCTAGCCTTTGATACCATCATGGTATTTCCGGACCGTTTCAAAAATCACATTTTGCCGGACCGAATTCATCAATTGAGCGTTGCTTTTCTGGTGCCGGAAATGCGCCGGGAGTTTGGAGGAACGGCGGGAAATATCGCCTATAATCTGCGCCTATTGGGGGATGAACCACATATTCTTGCCACGGTGGGGGAAGATTTTGCGCCGTACCGGGATCGTCTTTTCTCCCTGGGGCTGAATCAATCGGGAGTGCGTGTCATTCCCGAGTATTATACAGCTCAAGCATTCATCACGACAGATCTGTATGATAATCAGATCACGGCATTCCACCCCGGAGCCATGAGTGCCTCCCATCTCAATACAATCGACCGAGTAGAGGGGGTCACATTAGGGGTGGTTTCTCCCGATGGCCGGGAAGGCATGATTCAGCACGCGCAACAATTCAAAGCTGCCGGCATTCCTTTCCTATTTGACCCGGGTCAGGGATTGCCCTTGTTCAGCGGACCCGAACTTCTTGAATTTCTTGATCAGGCCAGCTATCTGGCCGTCAACGATTATGAAGCGCAAATGATGGTGGAAAAAACCGGCATCCCCTTCGAGCAACTGGCCCAACGGGTACTCGCTGCCATCGTCACGAAAGGTTCACAGGGATCTACCATCCATACCGATCAGGGCGCCCTGAATATCCCTGCAGTCCCCCCTGAAACCCTATGTGATCCGACCGGCTGTGGGGATGCCTATCGTGCGGGGCTGCTGTATGGCTTGGCTCGGGGCTGGGAATGGGCTAAATCGGGACGTCTGGCCTCCCTCATGGGCTCACTTAAAATTGCCCATCAAGGCGGGCAAAATCATACCCCCAGTCGGGACTACATTGCTCGCAAATTTCAGGAGGGTTTTGGCCTTTCCTTGGATTGATGCCAAAATTATGATGCTGACGCTGCGCATACTGACCCTGTGCCTACTCATTCTGCGAGGGGTCTTGACCACCGCACTGATTCTCCCCTGGTGTTCTCGGCCGCGTCAGCAACGATTGATTCGGGAATGGTCACGTTCATTACTCCGTTCGTTGGGCCTGACGGTATCCCTCCACGGGACCTGGCCTGATACCCCAGGTCCCTTTCTTCTGACCTCTAACCATGTGTCATGGATGGACATATTTGTCATCCACTCGATTCATCCTGTGCGATTTGTGTCCAAATCCGAGGTTCGTCAATGGCCCGTTTTTGGCTGGCTTGCCGCCAAAACAGGGACCTTGTTCCTGACCAGAGAGTCGCGCCGTCAAACCATGGAAATCGGTGTTAGCATGATTAATGCCTTGAAACAGGGGGATGATTTGGGATTATTCCCCGAATCCACCACATCCCTGGGCTTGACTCTGTTGCCTTTCAAAACTTCTCTATTTCAGGCACCCATCGATTGCGCCGCGACACTCCTGCCGGTGGCACTGAAATACCAAATTCCCCCTGGAGCCATCGAATCGGCTTATCCTTTTATTGGAGAAATGACCTTCATGGAATCCTTGATCAAAGTGCTTCAGGGTCCGCCCACGCAAGTCTCTCTGGCGCTCGGCCCTCCCTACCCTGTGAACACTTTGTCCACTGAACGTCGTTCTTTGGCGCTGCAATTGCAGCACATCACCCAGTCGTTACTCGATTCTATCTAACGCTTCATCCCTGGCACTTGAAACACCTGACCATCTTCCAAACGCCAAGCAGTCAGGGGTCCACCCCATAAACAACCCGTATCTAGGGCCACCACATCCGCCCGCTGTGATAATCCCAAAGCGGACCAGTGGCCACAAACCACGCACTGTCCAGCACTGCGACGCAGTGGTACATCAAACCACGGAAGTTTGCCCAGCGGAATCCCTTCCAGTTTCCCTTTATAGGTAAAGTCCATTTCTCCCTCAGGAGAACAGATTCGCAGGCGCGTAAATCCATTCACAATCACCCGCCACCGCTCCACCCCTTCCAACCCATCATGCCATCGTGTTGGCGTATTGCCATACATACTGAGAAAAAACCGATCTGAATCGGGACCCTGCAAAACAGCTTCGACTTCTTGCGCCAAATCCTGCGCTTGGGCAATCGACCATTGAGGAAGCAATCCTGCGTGAACCATTGTCACCCCCTGTTGATGATGGATCAGGGGGCGTTGACGCAACCACTGTAACAACTCTGCCGAATCTGATGCATCCAGAATTTCGCGCAGCGTGTCTCCTTCCTTCATCTGCGCCCCACCCGCAGCGACGCATAACAGATGTAACTCATGATTCCCCAAAACCATTGTGGACGC
This sequence comes from Ferrovum sp., assembly GCA_010435995.1. Taxonomy (GTDB): domain Bacteria; phylum Pseudomonadota; class Gammaproteobacteria; order Burkholderiales; family Ferrovaceae; genus Ferrovum. The sequence continues at coordinate 11,063 of JAAGNR010000091.1, forward strand.
CGACCCCAGGGAACGAATGAAACGCAGCGTATCCAGAGAATGGGGGCCACGATTGATGATGTCTCCCACAAACCATAACTGATCTTCTGATTTCAGTGACAACCGGGAAATCAGGGATTCAAGAGGTTCCAAACACCCCTGAACATCGCCAATGACATACACGCTCATGGGAGAGAGACTTATTAAGGAGCAGGGGTGGCAGCAGGGACTCCCGCCGGCGCCACCGGCGGGAGTGGTGCTGGAGTAATGACCGCCATGGATACCTGCCCATCGGGTTGGATACGCGACTCGACCGAGCCATTATCCACTGTTTGTGCTGCATTGGGAGATCTGGTGCATGCACTCACCATCAATAAGCATAGACCCGCAACCACCATAGCGCCAAGCCGATGGCCATTCGGACGGTGGAGGGGCAAATTCGCGATGTTGTCGGCCATGAATGCAGCGGTGGTGATACCAGAATTTTTAGGAATCATTACCCCTCTCCTCTATGTCATTTCTCGACTGGATCACACGCTTTCAAATGGATCACATTCACCACAGAATGCTTTTGTTTCAAATATACTGGCAAAAGCGCGAAACAGATCGGATTCGGTGATGAGTCCCACCAATGTATTGCCTTGCAATACGGGCAAAGCACCTATTTTTTTGGTGCGCATCAATTGAGCCACACGTTCGATGGGTTCATCGAGGGCAATCGTCAGCAAATCGCGCGTCATCCACATTCCAACAAACATTGCTCTTTCCTTTGGTTGACTGAATGACAAATCATTGTATCCTGATCACAAGCCCCTGTGCATCACCTCACATTCTCCATTCCATGACACCGCATGAATGCCATGAAAAATACGACAGATTCCGCTACCCATCACATTTCTTTAATAGACACAATAATGAAATTTCTCTCAAGGGTGGGGATCCTGCTCAGCGTTCCTCTGCTCCTGAGCTGCCAAAACCAGTCCTCTACACTACAGCCGGCCCTTCCAGTAACAACCACCGAAAATATCAATCTGAATCCGTTGTCTCCCCAGCATGCCCCATCCTCTGGTTTTACCTCTTTGGTGGCATTCGGTGACAGTCTTTCAGACATGGGGTCTTATACTCTGGTAGCCCAACAAAGTTATGGTCTGGGAACGCGCTTTGATGTCCGCTTCACCGGACTGCCTTATCAAGCCGGAGGTCAATTTACCGTGAATGGCAGTACCTCTGGAAACTGGGTCGGCGATTTAGCCAGTTCCCTGCATCTGACCATCTCACCTCATTTGGTCGGATATGGAAACTCCCTTGGCAGGATGTACCTTACTCCCACTGGCGGCACCCTACCTAGCCCCAATCCCTGCGCTTTCGGTTCGCCTCTCCTCAACAGCCATTTACCGGACTGCCTAGACTTTGCTCAAGGCGGGGCAATGATCCAAAACCCCAATGGGGTAGACCATGAAAAAGGAGCATTGACTCTGCCGATATCACAACAAGTGTCTCAGTATCTGCATGAATTCCATTCTTTTCATGGGTCCCAACTCATCACCATATTTGCCGGAAATAATGATGTATTGCGCATTTTTGGAGATTTTCTCACCGCATTGACGGTAGATGTCCAGCAAACTGTCGCTACGGAAAACCATCGCTATCCAGACATCGGGCCCATTCGCCAGCAGGAAATCGCCATGCATGCACTGATTAAAGTATACCCCCAGGCTTTGGCTCATGCCGAACAACAAATTGATGACAGCGCCGATAATTTGAGTCACATCATTCATACAGTTCACCAGTACGGGGGAGAATACATACTGGTGTATACCCTGCCCGATGCAGCAACCACCCCCTTCGGACGAGGGTTACCATATACCTTGCCCAATTCACCCCAGCCTACCCCTCTGGGATATGTCTGCGACCTGTCCGCGACGGGTTCAACTTGCCGCGTATTGTCCCTCATGATCCAGCGTTTCAACCAACGACTGCTCTATGACTTGCGCAACGAACCGGTTAAAATCATCGACGACCATGAGTTATTTGCTCAGGTCATCTCCCAACCGGCCGCCTATGGCTTTACCAACGTCATTTCACCATGGTGTGCACCCACTCTCCACAGCTCGTTGTTATGCAATGAGAATACCCCGAATACCACAGCAGGGGCTGACCTCGAAAACCTCCATACTTGGCTGTTCGCTGACTTATTACACCCCACGCCTGCAGGATACCAAGTCCTGTCGGACAACACCTATGCCGCTCTAAAATCTTTTGGTTGGCTCAAGCCATAAAATCTCTGTCAGCATCGAGGGCACCACTCATCAGCAACCTGTGGGTTCAGTGAGATGAACGGTGCTTGATGGCTTCCTGTTCGTAGAGCCAAGCGAGAATGGTGGAATCCTCTTCTCCGTGACCCTTGTCCCGTGCCCATTCAAACTCACTTCTTGCAGCACGATGAAGAGGGCAGGGCACCCCATGACTGTCGAATTGATCGATTTCGTAGGATAAATCCTTGATCATCTGATTGACTTTGACACGCACGGTATAGTCACCATCCACCATGAAACGTGCTTCGCGCAATCCACGAGGGGCGAAGGGCGCCGTGGTAGCCTTGATTGCCAATCGACGCTCCACATCCATGTTTCCTGCCTTCATGAGGGCAACCATTTCTGCGGCAGCGATATATTCTATGCCCAGTTTGCCATTGATCATCAACTTCTCAGAAATCCCATCCAGAGGTCCTCCCGCATGATTGATCTTGCTGCCCATGGCCAGCAACAAGGGCTGAATCCTGACCATGGCCGCGTCCGAAGCGCCCACGGTAAAGATCAAGGTACGATTGTCCGCTTCAGGCAAGGAACCCGACATGGGCGCAGAAACAAACTCTACGCCCCGTTCTTGACAGGAAGCCGCCAACTTTTGTTCGTGCCCCAAGGTCAAAGTGGCACACTCCAGCGCGATGGCGCCGGAAACCATGTGGGGCAATGCCCCGGTGACTGGATCGAGCCACACACTGGCCGAGGCAGCATCATCCCACACCATGGTAATGACGAATTCCGCATCCCGCGCTGCTGCTGCAGGAGTTTCTGCTGCTGCAGCGCCCAGAGCCACCAAAGGCGCACAGGCCGCAGGATCGATATTCCAAACCGTCACAGGATACCCCGCCCCCATCAGGGACTTGGCCATGCGTGAACCCATGGCACCCATGCCTAATACAGCCACACGACGAGATTGAAAAGAAGCAGATGGAGCAGTGTTCACGATAGAATCCTTTGATCAATTCAGTACAAAATATAGACTTGGAATCCTAGAAAGGTTCGGGGAAATTAAAAAGCGAAATTTATGCGTATCAGCTATGCAGTAAAATAACATCTTTATCCATCTGCCCACTTCTGTTCCAAGAGAGCGTCACCCTATGGATGAAATTTCCAGAAAAAAATTGCGCCTTGTCCTGAGTTCAGGATTCTTCTCTCTGCTCTCCGCCCCCCACTTTTTAGCGGTTGCAGAAGAGCTGTCCCCACAAGCATTTCCTACTGTAAAAACCATCACGCCGATTCAGCATTTAGTGATTATTTACGATGAAAACGTTTCTTTCGACCACTATTTCGGCACTTATCCCCAAGCACTGAACCCTCCTGGCTCTCCTCGCTTCACCGCCCGATCCTCCAACATTACCATCAATGGGCTACGCGTGGTCCCCGTCCCCACCAATCCAGACCCAGAAGCCGACCCGAAACCCTTTCGGCTCGACCGCAGCGATGCAGTCACCTCTGACCAAGCTCATGCCTATGGAGCCGAACAGAAAGCCTTCAACGAAGGACGAATGAATCATTTCTCACGATCTCTGGGCAATCCCTCGCCCCAAGCTTCTGGCCCCCTGGGATCTTCTGCTGCAGTCATGGGATATTATGATGGCAACACGGTCACCGCCCTATGGTTCTATGCCCAACAGTACAGCATGAACGATGCTGCCTTCACAGATACTTTTGGACCCTCTACACCCGGAGCTCTGGAGGTGGTAGCTGGACAAACCAACGGACTCGAGCGCGATCCCCAGAACAAGTCGGACATCAGTGTGACGCTTCCCGATGGACAGGGGGGATGGACGCTCATTGGGGATACTGACCCCATCGGTGATGTTTGCTCCCACTCCGCCCTGAAAGTCCGCATGAAAGGACCACATGTCGGAGATCTTCTCGACCAGCAGCAAATCACTTGGGGAAGCTTCATGGGAGGGTTCGACCTTACCCGGACCAATCCTAACGGATCTACAGGATGTCAGCGCAGTACCCGTTCTCCTGTTAGCGGAAAGACCATACGCGATTATGTACCACACCACAGCTGGTTTCAGTACTATGCTTCGAGCGCGAATCCCACCCATGCTCGCCCCGTTTCCTTGAACACTATCGGACAAGGGATACTGGAGGATGGGAACACCCCCGAACCCGCTCATCATCAGTACGATCTAGAGGATTTCTTTAGCGCGGTAGAGACAGGACATTTTCCAGCCGTCAGTTATCTCAAAGCCCCAGCCAGTCAGAATGGTCATGCAGGATATTCCAACCCCCTAGACGAACAACACTTTCTGGTTCGTATTATGAATTTTCTGCAACGCCGCAAGGAATGGGCCAATACTGCCGTGATCATTACCTACGATGATTCTGATGGCTGGTATGATCACGCCATGAACCCGACCACTCATGCTTCCTACGATCCCCAGGCCGACCATCTGAACGGACCGGGGAGGTGCGGCACAACCCCACCCCCTCTGGGGATCGAAGGTAAACCCGTCAATGGTCGCTGCGGTCCGGGACCACGCATTCCCTTTCTGCTACTTTCCCCTTGGGCACGTGCCAATGCGATTGATCACACGCCCATCAGTCAGGCATCCATCGTACGCTTCATCGAAGATAACTGGCTCCAGGGTAAACGACTGGGTCGTGGTTCTTTCGATGCCGAGGCAGGCAACATCGAGAATTTGTTCGACTTTCAACGCAAGTCCCCCCTCCCGCCCCTATTTCTCGATCCGGAATCTGGACTTCCTGTGCCTTCCCCAGAAGCGACGCCATGAATTCCATCTCTCCGGATAACACGCCGGAAGACCGCTTCCTCGTAATCTGCACCCTGCGCATTGGGGATATACTGCTGACTACCCCCTTGATTCATTCGTTGCGCCAAGCCAGCCCCCGAAGTCATATCGCGGTATTGGTATTGAGTGGCATGGGCGGGATTCTCCAAGGCAATCCCGACATCAATGAAGTCATAGAAACCCCACATCGCGCCCCACTCTCTGTCCGCTGGAAAGAATGGCGCAGCCTTTGGCGGCGTTTCACCCATGCCCTGACCCCCGTATCCTCTGATCGAGCTCGACTCTACGCATTCATTGCGGCACGGCGCCGGATCGGATTCTTCAACGCGCATACCTCCTGGTTATCCAGAAAACTGTTGACGGATCCTCTACTGTTCGATGATGAGAGCCTTCATACCGTCACCCTGAATTTAAAACTGCTCGAACCCCTTGGATTCCCCAAAAACGGCACCGTGGTTTCTCCTAGGGCTGGCGGCGACATTCCGGCCACCCTTGCACAAAACGCCTATGCCGTCCTCCACCCCTACCCCAAATTCAGTTATAAATCGTGGCCCTTGGATAAATGGGTCGCCCTGATTGAAAACCTGAACAATCGCCCCATCCCTGTAGTATTGACGGGAGGTAACGATCCGCAGGAAATCGCTTTCGTGGAAGAAATTTCCCGAAGAACTGGAGCAATAAACTTTGCCGGAAAGCTCTCTCTGGCGCAAACGGCCGATTTGATCGCCCACGCCCGATTCTATCTGGGTCCTGATACGGGCATTACCCACATCGCTGCGGCCACGGAAACTCCGACCATTGCACTCTTCGGGCCCACCAATCCGATCAAGTGGGGTCCATGGCCTGCCTCACAAACCCTCATTCCCCCCAGTCCATGGGTCCTCAAAGGAAACCAGCATCAAGGCAATGTCTGGCTCATCCAGGGGGAGGGTGCCTGTGTTCCCTGTCATCAGGAAGGCTGTGACCACCATGCCAATAGCCTAAGCCAATGCCTGACTTCTCTTGAAGTCCGTTCAGTCCTGGCTCAGATAGACCAACTTCTCGTAAAAAAAGATAACTCATGATAAAAATTCAGGATTTCATGCTTAACGAATCTTTTCTACAAAGATTGTCCAACAAAAAAAAAAGAAAAGATTTTTAGATGGCTTACTCAAAAAAGCCCAAATATTTTTTTCCGCGGACAGGATGTCATAAGCATCACACCCCAGATTACCGGTTCCTATGAAATTCGCATCAAACAATTGATCGATTTTAGTGCTTCTCAGGGTCTGAATGATTTTTTGATCGATGTCGGCGCAAACATTGGTCTGATATCTTGTCAGTCGGGTGATTTGTTCAAGGAAATACACTGCTTTGAGCCTAATCCAGATTGCTTCAGCATTCTTAAGGTTAATACTGGAATATCTCTGCGTCATTCAGATATTTTTTTACATAATTATGGATTGGGCCTGGAAAACGAATCCAAAACGCTAAAAGTTCCAAAAGAAAACTGGGGGGGTGGATTCATCAAAGACGATACTAACTCCTATACCGAACAAGAGCTTGCAAAAAAAGAGGGGCATAACATATTTTATGAAAAAGACTATCAGTCTATTGAAATCACCATAAGAAATGCCCTGGATGCCTTCAAGGAGCTTTTTGATCGGCTTGGCGCTTCAGGTTTGAACAGGGGGTTTATCAAGATTGATGTCGAAGGATACGAGTCACTGATTGTACAAGCTATAGCTTCGACCCTTCCGAAGACTTTTGAAATCCTGTTGCTATTTGAAAACCTAGGTACCAATTCCAAGGTAGCCGGATTGAATAATTTATTTCAGGGAAGATCACAAGCATTTCAATTGACGAGATTCCCGGAAAAAAGAATGGGGAGATTAAGTAGCATACTTTGTTCCCTGCGCCAAGGTGGTTATTCCTATCAGTTAGTGGAATTTGATGAAACCAGAAAGTCGCCGGACATTGTTTTTCATATAGCTCCAGAAATGGTTTCGGCAATTTGAGCAGATAGACGTGTCAGGGCCCACTAACCTCTGCTTTTGAGATCAATACTGGGGACGACTACCAAATCGTATTTAACCAGTCGATCTTCATATGGATAATTCTAGCCACCCTATCCATCACACCATAGGATAGGAGAATACCTTGTTCCCCACGACATAATCCCGCGCAAAATTCCACCCCTGTAGTTTCAAACTGGAATGGCCTTGATCGTGCCATCAGGTTGAAATTCTTGTCGAGCCGAACGAAGTAGTGATCAAAATGAACTTTTTTTCTCTGATACTCCGGATCCTTGGTCACATGCTTCATCACCAACTTTCCCAATATTGGGGCTTTTCTACGATGATGAATCACCGCCAGCGCACCCTCTGCCCAATCGATCAATTGAGAAGAACCGGATATCATGGCTCCGCCCAAGGACGCGGGACTGGACTGCAGGTTTACCTCTCCTGCCCAACGCTCCAACTTTCCCGTATACCGATAAACTTCCATGGGTTGGATCGAATAAACCAGATAGAGCTCATCATTCCTGACATAAGGCATCCAGTTTTTCTCACGCTTCTGGCCATGAGGGGAGGGCAGTATCACGGGATCAACCAGCGTTTTTCCGTCAATCCTTGAAAGCACCATGGTATTCAAGTAGGTATTTCCCTCGCGCTTCAACCCGCTAAACAATGCATGTAATTGACTCTTCCAATAGAAGAGACGTCCGTCTTCCAGGCCATGAATGGCATCGCTACAGCTTTTCCGGAAGTCCAGATCCTCTAACTTATCTATGGAACGAATAGTGAAGTCTGGAGCATAACGCACCAGCCAATTGTCACTGCTCAAAAATTCATGATCTGGTCCTTGGTAAGGCTTGGGATCCAGAGCACGAATCAATACCTCCCAGCCATCTTCACTGGCCACGATGGAAGGATTACAAATATCCAGTTCGGTTGGAACCCGGATATCGATAACTCGGGCATCCTTGAATTGTTTAACCAATTTCATAAGGGCAACAACACTCCTGCAAGTAACACCATACTATAGCCCTCTGCGAAATCCACCAGAAACGAGTTATACAAACAACCAAAGGAAAATATCATGACCGCTCCGCGCAATGCCATTCCCGCCATTCCTGCCTGTTTCCCGCCACGCCAATAGACGAAAAAAAATAACAGAATGATCAGCGCCCCAGGAAGTCCGAACTGAACCGCCCACATGAGATACTCATCATGTAAATTGGTGGTGGCCAAATGACCGACGGGGGTTTGAGCCGTCTCCGCCAATTTCCTGGTCAGCGTCAACACCGACCCCGTGCCGTATCCCAACCAAGACTCATGAGAAATCAGGATCAGTCCCTTGTGCCAAAATTCCACTCGCTCCCCTTGGGAATTATCCTGGCCCGTGGCTCTAGACTTGACTACCTCCTGGAACGCGGTACCCAACATGGTAGATGGCGTCAGTGCCGACCAAGTGGTTGCGCCCAGAACCAAAAGTGCGAGCCCGGCAAACATCCATTTTGATCGCGTCACCGAACCCAAAGAAGCGTTCGGACTGGTATGGACAAATGCTTCAGCCCTCTTTTTTTCTCGTTTCTGTGATACCCACCATTCACCAAGCAACCATAATGCCAGTAAGGGCAGCATAGCCTTGCCCGTTTTCCCCACCATCACCCACGCAACATTACTCGCCGCCAGAAGCACTGCGCCCCAGTAGTAGATTTTGCGCCCCCGGGTTTTTTCAAACCAGGCCAATGCACTTCCCACAACCATGGATACACAAAACAATAGCCCTTGTGTAATGTGCTGATGGAAAACCGAATCTCCTGGAGCCGTAGCCGTACCCAGATAAGCTTGATCACTGACATGGGTCCAGCCAAAAAATTCGGTCCATGAAATAACCACATTGAAGAGCAATGCACCCAGCAACACATTCAGCGCCATCATTCTGTGCTTGAGCTGCTGAAAGAAGGGGATCAGCAAGGGGATGAACAACAGTTTATGGTAGCGATTCAGCACATTCAACGCTTCCTGATGGGGCCCTGCTGTCCTGAAAGTACCCAGCCACACCAGCAGCAACATGGCAATACAAATCAGTACCATGGGATTTCGCATCAAGCGCGGAAATACGGACCACCATTCGCGTGATAGCAAGGCCAAGAGGATAATCAGGGTCCCGAACACATTGACTCCACCCACGGCGAAAGGGAGAGAAGCCATCATTCCATAGGTACAAAATCTGACTGCTCGGCCCAAAGCGGGAAGTGTCATAGTAGCCCTCCCAAAAGAGGCCATAACCCCTGAAGTAAATGAACCGCGTCATGCATTATGATTACCCTTCATGCTATCAACTTGCGACAAAATGGACTTAACTGCCTGCTGTGTATTCACGGGTGGCATAGGGGAAACCGGCATGGAGTCGTTTTCCCAGTCATGATGCACCTGCCAGAGTACCCGTTCTATGGCTTCAGATTCTGCCACCTCTACCGCATACCCTCCATGATTTGTGACCAGATTCATCAATTGTGGGTTGAGATGAACCAACCCGATGACTGGTCGCCGCGCCCAGAGATAGTCGTAAAATTTTGAAGGAATATATTCGGCACAATCTGCCGTATTGCCATGAATCAACAACAAGGCATCCATTCGGTACATTTCCTGCTGAATTCTTTCACGGCCCGATAAACCGCTTACCGGATCACGCTCCAGCCGGCCATGCTCCCTGAATATCTGCTCCATTCCCAAACGGGTAATGGCTTGTCGTGCTGCCGTATCAATGGCCCCCCCATAACAATGAATTTCCACCCTTCCTGCGCAGGAAGGGTGGGCTGTTATAAATCTGGCCATACTCTCCACAAAAGAACGCAAGGTTCGCACTTCGGATAAAGATCCAAAATGCCCAATGCGCAGGGATGATCCTTTATGATATTCAGCAGCCACCTGTAGCGGCTCCGCTCCGGGAAGAAGAGAAAAGCCCTTGTCTCCCAGTTGCGGATGTCGGCGGCGCGCACTGGCTAAGGCCTGATCCGTAAACCACCAAGCGAGATCCGCATAACGACAGATCATACCTTCCAGCTTGGCCCAGAATTTGAGATTTCGGGTAGCTGGTTCAGCCCCGGGAAATACCATGGGATCATGAATTTCTGCTATCCATGGCACTCCTGTCAGGCGTTTCAACCAATACCCCGCCCAATGGGCAGAGTAGGCCCCTCCCGTGGAATATATCAGTTCGGGTTGATAGCGCCTCACTGCGGACATGCCATGAAAAACTGCAGCGGGCATCCACGACCACTGACTTTGCAACCCTAACATCCCTCGCTCTAGCACAATCAATGGGGAAAGCATCAAGGAAACCAACCCCGTGACCACCCGATATCGCCAATCTCTCCCCCAGCGCAGCGCCAATTTATGGCGCAAATCGAAGCGAAAACCCGATGGGCCCCAAGGAAGTAGTTGCTTATGGGGAAAGCGGGTATCCTGCGTGCCCGTGACCGCACTCAGGACCACGGGTTCGATCCCGGCCTGCATTAAATGGGGAATCTTGTCTGTGATGGTCAAACTGGCAGCACGGCCATCCATATTGAAGCCATGGGCTAATATCAACCACCGGCGCGGTACCGTTTGTATCATGAATCCATCCGATCATTGCGGTATAGCGGCGTATGAATTCCCAGCTGTTTCAATTTCCGATACAGGTGTGTACGCTCCAGCCCCACCTTTTCAGCGACCCGCGACATATTCCCCTTGGCTTCTTTAAGATGATATTCAAAATAACCCTTTTCGAATTCATCCCGTGCCTCACGCAAGGGTTTATCGTAAATCCGTGAAAAATCTTTTGATTCTTTCGGATGTGATGCATGATCTGGTTCCAAATCAGAGGGTTCGTCGTCATACTCGGCGATGAGTTGATGCGCATCTGTCGAGGTAATCTCCACACCCGTTGAAGTCAAAGCCAAGGTGCGCACCGCATTGGCCAACATCGGCAAATTGCCGGGCCAGCGTTGTTGCTGCAAGACATTGAGCGCCCCGCTGGTCAAATGCCTGACAGGGAGCTCTCCCATTTCGATCATACGATTGAGAAAAGCTAGGGCAATTTCTGGAATATCCTCAGCATGCTCCCGCAATGGCGGAATCACCAAGGACAAAACATCGCTTCTAACCAGAAAATCAGCGGCCACATGACCCATCACCACCAGATCATCCAGAGATCGCGTACTGCCACAGATGAGCCGTATGTGGTATCGCTCGAGCTTACTCACGAGCTGCATCAGACCCTGTTGTTCGGGAATACTCAACTGCATCAGGTCAGCAATGAAGATGATGCCCCCCTGGGTCTCGGCGAGGGGTTGAAATGGGTTGTTCCCCAGCCATTCCAGATTTTCCGGAGCAAACCATGGCGCTTTGGCATTCAACAGATGTCGTGCCGCCCATTCCATACCACACCCCGCCTCACCCACCAAAACTATTGGACGATGGTATGACGCCAATTGCTCCAAGCGCTGATACCAGGCTTTCATGATGGCAGACTGCCCCAAACGCATTCCAGACTGCGTTTGCTGCTGAATTTCCTGTCCGGCCTGCATGGCGCGTGCCACCGTCGCCAACAGCTTGGGTAAGGCAATGGGTTTCTCAAGAAAGTCATAGGCGCCCATACGAGTCGCTTCCACCGCCATATCCACCGTAGCGTGCCCTGACATCATGACAACCGGTATGGTTAATTGCCCCGTGTTCCCCCACTCCTTCAACAAGCTCACCCCATCTTCATCGGGCATCCAAATGTCTAACAGAATCACATCGGGAGGTTCCTGCTGACGGGACTGCCGCGCTTCGGCGGCATTCGCCGCCAAGCGGATTTCATAGCCTTCATCTCGCAATATTTCCGAAAGCAGTTCCCGTATGCCAATTTCATCGTCTACGACTAAAATACTGTTGGTCATCCCTTTTCCCCTTCACCTATGGGTAACAGAACTTCCACGGTGGCGCCGCCCGTTGCTTCATTAAACGCTCGAATCCGTCCGTGATGTTCCTCGACTATCTTTTTAACGATAGGCAACCCCAACCCGGTTCCTTTGGTTTTGGTCGTGATATAGGGCTCAAAAACATGATCGACCACCTGTACCGAAAACCCTTGTCCGTTATCCGTCACGCTCAATCTTGCCCAATTATGCTCTCTGGCGGTGGTCAGCATGACCTTGAAATCCTCCCTGCTTTGCCCTTCGTCGAGAGCGTTCTGCAACAGATTATGGATAACTTGTCGCAAGCGGGTCGTATCCCCTGTCAAGGGGGGAAGATCGGGATCAAGTTGCGTGTGAATTCGCTCGCCCATGCCTTCATACAACACTAATATTTCACGAATCAAGTCGTTAAGCGACAGACTTCCCCTCACCACTAGAGAGCTGCGCGCATATTCGCTGAAGTCATTCACCATGTTTTTCAACGCATCCACCTGATTGATGATAGTTGCGGTGGAACGTTTCAATAACTCCGCTTCCGCAGGAGGCAATCGGTCACGCAAACGGTGTTGCAAACGCTCTGCCGAAAGTTGAATCGGTGTGAGCGGATTTTTGATTTCATGAGCCAAGCGCCGTGCAACTTCACCCCAAGCCGCATCACGCTGAGCTTGTACCATCTGGGTAATATCGTCAAATACCAGAATCCAGTCTCCTCCCAGATTATCTGGCAAACGGGATCCGCGAAAATGCAGCCTGCGGCGCCCTTGCTCATCATGCCGATCCGCCTCGCCCTCCCAGCCCTGACTCCCGGAAATTGAAAAGTTCTGCTGGAGAAATTCGGTAATTGGCATCAACGACGAAATCTGCTTCCCCCAGTCCTTTAAAGAAAGACCTTCCAGTCCGCGCAGTCCCAACAGCTCTTGAGCACTCAAATTCGCGCTTTTGAGACACAGTCCACCATCTAATACCATCACCCCAGCAGACAGATTGGACAAAATACTTTCTTGATACTCTTTAGCATCCGTAAGTTCTTGTTGATACCGTTGACGAGCGACTGCCGCCTCGCGCAACTGCTCTGTCATGGTATTAAAGGATGCAGTGAGCACCCCCAGTTCATCATTGCTGCTCACGGGCGTTGTCACACTAAAATCTCCCGCACCCACGGCACGAGTGCTTGCAGCCAGAGCATTCAATGGCGCCCCCAACCATTCCGAAATAACAAATGCCAAAACAATGGCCGTCAACAAAGTCAGCAACAAAACCAGGGACAAATTGAGGCGGTAGAGATTCTTCAAACTGTGTCGCGCCAGTAATAATTCCTGATACCCACGGTAGGCGCTTTCCACACTATCCGCATTGGCCGCCATTTCTTTCGGGACAGGCTCGATCAGTTGCAAGATTCTTAAATCTTCCGTAAATGACATACGATTGACCGGGACGAGAACCCGCAAAAACACGCCCTTTCCGGGAAGCGTTTCCACAATCTTGTAGGGTCTCTGGGAACGAATCTGATGGCTGATGGTACTATTCAGCGTCAATCCTTGAGGAATCAACACATCGTTACGTGCACTGGAAAACGCTAGGACTGTTCCGTTTTTTGACAGCAGAGTCGCTTCCTGCACGCCAAACTGCTCACGTAACTGATACAGTACGGACGCCTCTTCCATGGCTGATACTTCGGCCAATGCTCCAGACATAACTCCAGCCTTATGAACCAGATCGTCCAGCATACTATCAAAGGCTGTTCTGCCCAGCCCCAGTCCTGCAGTCAATGCCGTATCTATATTGACATCAAACCAGGATTCGATGCTGCTCGAAAGAAATCGCACAGAAACCCCATAAACCAAAGTTCCCGGTAACACGGCCATGCCTGCCAAGAGCAGAACGAGTTTGACGGTCAATTTCGAGCCAAATACCCGTTGACGCAATTTCCTGAAAAGTTTGACGAGCTGATACGCGATCAACCCCATCAACATCAACGCCATAAAGGCCCCGACCATCAAAAGGCGGGGATAATGCTCGGCAAACAGTGTGGTGTTCGCCGTGGCTGCTGATAATAAAAGGGACAGCAAACCTGCCCCGCCAAACAGGGGAATCAGAATCCATACCGATTGTGCTCCCAATAGAGTGCGCAAACGATTCACGGTGAAAAGTCCCATTCCTTGGTTTGAAAAGTCAGGTTCCAATCGTTAGAATAGAGCGCATCCAGTTGAAAAGGCTTGGGTAAACGATCTGTATCCAACGAAAGATGCAGTTTGACATGGTAATGTTCCCCTTTGCGAAGTGGAACCGCCGTAGGCACGACCAAGTTGCTGACAGAGGCCAAAGCTTGAAGCGCTTCATCGAGAGAGGAAAAATTGAGATAAATGGCCCCGATGGAGAAACGATAGGCACGCGTCAAAGGGTTATAACTTAACCGCCGTTCCTGATGCCAGGCCACCACCTGACGATTGAACCAATACCATCGCGGTTCCATGACTTCAAAATCGAGGGAAAATGTCACGGGAACTCCATGCTCGATGGCTTCCACCAACACAGGAGTCAAATCGATCTGAAATTCGGCACTCAATGACAGCCCGTTTCCCTCCAGAAACTGAATTCCGGCTTGTTTCACCTCAATCCCTTGCGCACCTGCCAGCATTGCGCAAGAGCACAAAAGACATACCCAGAGGAGTCTAGCTTTTCTGAAGTACCGCATAGTAAAACCCATCGTGAGCCTCGTCAGGCAGCAATTGGCCCTGGTTCCAAACAGGCACCCCGACGTCCGGTACCATCTCCTTGACACTGGAATTTTCCAATAAGTTGGCAACCGTCATTTGATGCACGCCCGTGGTGGTCTCCAAAAAATGATTAATGACATCTGCATTTTCCTGTTTGAATAAGGAGCAAGTTGCATAAACCAAACGTCCTCCACGTCGCAACAATGGCCAAAGTTGCGACAACAGACGACGCTGTCGTTCGGCCATAACTGGAATATCCTCGGGCCGGCGTAACCATTTGATATCGGGGTGACGGCGGACCACCCCGGAACCGCTACAAGGGGCATCCAGCAAAATTCGATCAAACGGCCTGCCATCCCACCATGTTTCTGGCCGGGATGCGTCCGCACACAAACATTGTGCTGTCAATCCGAGGCGCCGCAAATCTCCCTCCATTTTCTTCACTCGCCCGGGTTCCACATCAATGGCAAGTACATCCAACCCATTTCCCCGCTCCAACATATGTGCTGTCTTGCCTCCTGGTGCCGCACAGGCATCCAGGACTCGTTGTCCCGAATGCAGCCCCATGAGCGTGACGGCATATTGAGCAGCGCCATCCTGTACCGAGACTGAACCCTGATCAAAGCCGGGCAATTGCCCCACAGGGACGGGACGTTCCAACATCAATCCGTCCTGACCAAATGGTTCGGCCTGCAGTCCAGCCGCGATCAATCGTGTCCGATACTGTTCCACACTGTTATTGCGCCGATTTACCCGCAATGTCATGGGGGGATGCTTCTGCGCCTGTTGTAACAAAACTTCCCAGTGATCCGGGTGATCCTGCTGTAACCGTTCAATCCACCATTGAGGGTGGGAATATCGGCCCTCCAGAGAGGCATGAACTTGCGTCAGTAGCGCCTCTTTCTGCCGAAGCAAATTTCTCAACAGTCCATTGACAAAACCTTTGACTCCTTCTCCACCGAACAGAACAGCCGTTTCTACCCCATGACTCACCACCGCATGAGGAGCCTGTCGGGTATACAACAGTTGGTAGGCTGCGACCATCAGCAATGTTTTCAAGGAATCATCAGGGGGACGCCGAGAAAATAGCAACTGAAGCAAGCACTCTATCTCCAGTCGATGTCGCAGTACTCCATAAGCGCAATCTTGTAACGAGGATCGCTCATGATCCGTCAACGTTCCTTTCGCTTGCTTACGCGCTTCGATCAATGCGTAATCAAGATTCTTACCTGAGAATACTTGGAGCAAGGCCAAGGTAGACAACCGCTGAATTTCTAACATACCTCTCCCAAGCGGTCACCGACCACCAATCGACTTCCGCGTAAAAATTCCTTAACGGTCATTACAACCCCCCCCGAGCGCTGCAGTTTTGTCACGCGCAAAACTCCGGAACCACAGTGTACTCGAATGCATTCTTCGTCAACCCAATCAATTTCACCGGGATGGCCACTGCGACCCTCTGCCTGTACCTCCTCGGATTCCCAGAAACGCAATATTTCTCCACGCCATCCAGTGCGCGCTATGGGAAAGGGATTAAATGCCCGAATCTGGCGCTCAATTTCCCGTGCGGATCTACTCCAATCGATTTCCGCTTCTGTCTTGAGGATTTTTTGGGCATAGGTCACACCCATCTGCGTCTGGGGGCGAACGCACCAGCGCCCCTGTTCCAGTAAATCCAAGCCGTCAATCAGGGTTTCTGCACCCAGATGTGCCAGACGATCATGCAACGACTGTGTCGTATCCCGTGCCTGAATCGGGCATCTCCGTTCCAGGCCAACAGGGCCGGTATCCAAACCCTCTTCCATTTGCATTAAACATATCCCGGATTCTTCATCCCCGGCCAGAAGAGCTCGTTGAATAGGAGCTGCACCACGCCAGCGCGGCAGTAAAGACGCATGGACATTAAGCGCTCCAAAGGGGGCAAGAGTCAGTATCGAAAGAGGTAAAATTTGACCATAAGCAACCACCACCAAAACGTCCGCTTCCCAAACTTTCAAGGATTCTGCCATCCCCGCATCCCGCAAAGACAAAGGTTGCAAAACCGGAATGGATTGGATCAAGGCGCGTTGTTTTACCGGACTTTGGGTCAACCGTTGACCCCGACCAGCAGGTCTATCTGGTTGAGTCAATACGGCTGCTACCGAATGGCGTGAAGCGATCAAAGCACGTAGACTGTGTTCGGCAAATTCTGGAGTTCCGGCAAAAAGCACGCGCATCAAAGGGTATCCCGTGCACGTTTACGCAATTTGGTTTTGATGCGGTTTTGTTTGAGGAGCGAAAGATAGTCTACAAACACTTTCCCCTGCAAATGGTCCATCTCGTGCTGGATGCAGGTGGCTAGCAAGCCGTCCGCTTCCTGAGTAAACGTTCGTCCTTCCCTATCCCAAGCCTCCACCACAATCTTGTCTGCACGCGTCACACGATCGTAGATTCCGGGTACTGAAAGACATCCCTCTTCATGCTCCCGCTCTCCTTCTAGTTTTAGTAATCTTGGATTGATGAACACTTGGGGAGCGTTCTGCTCTTTCGAGACATCTAGTACAATGACACAGCGATGAACATCGACTTGGGTTGCAGCCAAGCCTATTCCCACCGCGGCACGCATGGTTTCAATCATGTCATCCACTAGGCGCTGGATGACCTCATCCACCTCACGAACAGGCTTGGCTTTGGTATAGAGTCGAGGGTCAGGATAACGGAGAATGGGGAGAAGAGCCATAAAAGGGTCGAGTAAAATTGGGTAATCGTCAAAGAAGGCTCTATTATAGCGGGCAAAGTCAACCATGATTTCTATGCCAACATTCACTGCTCAAATCCCCACTGCATTTGACGAAGAATCTGTGCGTATCTGGATGAATCAGGGGCCCCATCACGTCATCAACGCGCAGGATCCTGATTACCCGAAAGCGCTCCATCATTTGGTTTCCCCTCCCCATCATCTGTATCTGAAAGGCGATCGATCCCTTCTGGGAAAACCCATGCTGGCTATAGTAGGAAGTCGCCATGCCACACCACAGGGACTCATCGATGCCACCGCCTTCGCCCGTTCGTTATCCCGATCCGGCCTCACGATTATCAGCGGACTAGCCTATGGTATTGACGCTGCAGCCCATCAGGGGGCGCTGGAGGGGAAAGGTTCTACCGTAGCGGTGATGGCTACAGGAATCGATCGCCTCTATCCTGCAGCACATGCCGGTTTGGCACAGCAAATTGTCGCGCAGGGATTGATTCTGACCGAATTTGATTTTGGTACCCCCGCCAAACCCTGGCATTTTCCTCACCGTAATCGACTGATTGCCGGGTTGTCTCTGGGATGTCTGGTGATCGAAGCCAGCCTGGATAGCGGTTCACTCATCACCGCCCAACTGGCGCTGGAGCAAGGAAAAGAAGTGTTTGCTGTACCAGGATCCATCCACTCACCCCTGTCAAAAGGATGCCATAAACTCATCCGGGAAGGAGCAAAATTGGTAGAAACCGCGCAGGATGTTCTGGAAGAGTTGGAACAACTGATTCCATCAACCCAGCCCATAGGTGAGCGCATACATTCCGCGGTTAACTCGGTTGATCCAGTGGCAGAGATTCAATTTCCCTCTGAAGGAGGACGGTTTCTGTGGCAAAATATGGGAGATAAACCGGTTACCCTGGATCAACTCTCCAAACAAAGTAACTTGACGATGAGCCAAGTATCCCTCATGCTGGCTTCACTTGAACTCGCTGGTCTCGTGGTATGGCTTGGGGGGAGGGTGCAACGTTTGGTGCGCCACACGCCTCTGATTCATGGTTAACCATGGTTTTCGTATTGTTGACGCGAGGATCTCATAATGGTAGACATCCTTATATTCATGTATGAAAATTTTTTTGGCAGCGGGATCTATCCGGCCCATACGGTGTTAGCCAATCGGTTGTATGCTGCCGGATTTGAAGAAACCGAAGTGTCTGGTACTTTGGCGTGGCTGGAAAGCTTGCGCAAAGAGTCCTCCGATACCCAGGGATTTTCTACGGCAGGTCCGGATGCGCGCTGGCAGTCCTCTTTGGCTCAGCGCCCTCTGGCTCTTCAGGAAGAAGAAAGACTGGGGGTCGAGGGCTGGGCGTTTTTGGCATTTTTGGAGAACAGCGGAGTTTTGACTCCCGCTCAACGAGAACTGATTCTCACTGGGTTGATGGCCCTGGAAGAAGAAGAACCTGATCTCGAACGACTGAAACTGATTGCACTCATGGTGTTGTGGCGTCAAGGAGATGCTCTTGATGCCTTGTTGGTGGAAGAACTCATTTATTTTCAAGATACCTTGCTACACTGAGCGATAACCGTGTCTAAAAACCTTTTGATTGTAGAATCTCCCTCCAAAGCCAAAACCCTCAAAAAATATCTTGGGCCGGATTTTGAAATTCTTGCGTCCTATGGTCACGTTCGAGATCTGATTCCAAAAACTGGGGCCGTTGACCCAGACGCCAACTTTGCCATGAAGTATCAGTTGGTAGAACGCAACCAGAAACACGTAGAGGCCATCCGTCGTGCCGTAAAATCGGCCGAACATATCTATCTGGCCACTGACCCGGATCGCGAGGGGGAAGCCATTGCCTGGCATCTGGTGGAAATCCTTAATGATCAACAACTGCTCAAGGATAAGCCCCTGGAACGCGTGGTGTTCTATGAAATCACACAGAATGCCATTCGTGAAGCCGTAGCCCATCCTCGTGCGTTGTCTCTACCTCTGGTCAACGCCCAACAAGCGCGACGCGCCTTGGACTACCTGGTAGGCTTTAATCTGTCTCCCTTATTGTGGAAAAAAATTCGCCGTGGTCTTTCTGCTGGCCGAGTTCAAAGCCCCGCCCTACGCCTCATTGTCGAGCGCGAGCAGCAAATCACTTCATTCAAACAGGAAGAGTACTGGTCAGTACATCTGGAAAGCCAGAAAGAACAACAAACCTTCCCTGCCCGTTTGATTCAGTGGCAGGGAGAAAAGCTACAGACCCTGAGCATTTCCAATGAAGATCGGCAAAACACCATTCTGGCGGCGCTGCAAAATCAAGGAGCTCGCGTTGGCAGCGTAGACAAAAAACAACGGCTTCGTCATCCCGCTCCCCCCTTTACCACGTCCACCTTGCAACAGGAATCGGTGCGTAAATTGGGGTTTACCACGGACCGAACCATGAAAGTGGCCCAGCAGTTGTACGAAGGGATCGATATCGGCAGTGGAGCCGTGGGGTTGATCTCTTATATGCGTACGGATTCTGTACAGCTGTCCCAGGAAGCGCTTCAAGATATTCGTGCCTATATTCAGCAGTCCTATAATGGGGAATATCTTCCTGCAAAGCCTAATTTTTACGCCAATAAAACCAAGAATGCGCAGGAAGCTCACGAAGCCATTCGTCCCACTTCCATTTCCCATACGCCGGAAAACATGCGTAGCCATCTGAATCCGGAACAATTTCGTCTGTATGAAATGATTTGGAAACGCACGGTGGCCAGCCAGATGACCTCGGCGCAATTTGATACTGTATCCGTGGACATCGCTGTTGGACCTGATGCGATTTTTCGGGCCAATGGTCAAACCATGACCTTTGCAGGATTTACCGCCGTATATCGGGAGGATGTGGATGACCTTCCCAACGATCACGACGAAAATGACCGACGTCTTCCGCCACTACAGGAAGGCGATATTCTTGTCATTGAACGTCTCTGGGGCGAACAACATTTTACCCAACCGCCTCCGCGCTATACCGAAGCCAGCCTGGTCAAATCATTGGAAGAATATGGCATTGGGCGGCCGTCTACTTATGCCAGTATCATCAGTACGCTGGTTCAACGGGAATATGTCACGCTGGACAAAAAACGCTTCACCCCAACCGATGTCGGTGAAGTGGTCAATCGGTTCCTGACGGAGCATTTCGCTCGCTATGTGGACTATGACTTCACAGCGCGTCTGGAAGATCAGCTCGATTTGATTTCGGAAGGTAAGCTCGAATGGTTGCCAGTTTTACAACAATTCTGGCAAGATTTTGCGGCCCAGCTGGAAGAAAAAGCATCCGTCTCCCGTGCGGAAATCACGCAGGAGTTGCTGGATGAGGCCTGTCCAAAATGTGGTAAGCCATTATCGATGCGCCTTGGAAAGCGCGGGAAGTTTATCGGTTGCAGCGGTTTTCCGGAGTGTGATTTTACCCGTAGCCGCGATGGAGATGCGCCCACAGAGGGGCCCGTAACCATTGGCATTGACCCGTCCAGCCAAACTCCCATACTGTTGATGACCGGTCCTTATGGACCCTATGTCCAACTGGGAGATTCGGCACCAGATGGTAAGAAACCGAAACGAATGTCTTTGCCCAAGGGAGTCTTACCTGCTCAGGTAAACTTGGATATGGCCATGAAATTATTGGCATTGCCTCGTACCCTGGGAGCACATGCAGAAACTTCCAAGCCCGTAATCGTCAATATCGGCCGGTTTGGACCTTATATTCAGCACGATGGCGCCTTCCGTTCCATTCCCAAGACAGATTCCATTTTTGAGATTTCCTTGGAACGCGCCCAAGTACTTCTGGCCGAACCTAAAAATCCCGGTCGTGGTGGTGCCGCTGGAGCTCTGAGAAAACTGGGGGAACATCCTCGAGACAATCAACCCATTGAGCTCTTCAGTGGTCGCTATGGCCCTTATATCAAACATGGGAAATTGAATGTAACCGTCCCTTCGGATATGGCGATAGATCAATTGACCCTAGATGATGCTCTGGACTTGATCGCAGCCAAGCTGGCCAATGCTCCGGACAAACCCGAAAAACCCCCAGTCAATGGAAATACTTTGGCCCGTGGAAAAGAAAACCGTCGCCCCCAAAAAGCTCAGGGAAATACCGCCGGATCGAGGAAAAACCCCGTCAAAGTTGGGGTAGCTCAGCGAGCGCCGACTCCGGAAGTCAAGCATACTTCAATCACCAGAAAAAAGACTTTGCGGAAAGTGGCTCCCTGAATTCATGTGGTCTATTCTCATTCCGACCTGGAATAATCTGGAGTTATTACAACACTGTCTTAAGTATTTGGACAAATATACCCAGCATCCTTATGAAGTCATTCTGCATATCAATGAAGGAAACGACGGGACTTTGAAATGGGTACAGGATCAGGGGATCCGTCATACCCATTCACCCGACAATATTGGAATTTGCCGTGCCCTCAACCAGATCGCTTCACTAGCCCGCTATCCTTATCTGGTTTACCTCAATGATGATATGGTTTGCTTGCCGGGTTGGGATAATGCGTTGAAGGACGCCATTGAGGGTTTGGACACCGATGCCTTCATGTTATCGGGTACCATGATCGAACCCATCGTTTCTGGTAATGCCTGTGCGCTGGTAGGAAATTTTGGCCGAGACCCGGAAAGTTTTCAGGAAACCGCTCTGATACACGCGTTGCCTCAACTCTTGCTCCCCAACTGGTACGGATCTACCTGGCCCCCCACGGTGGTTCATCGTTCATGGTGGGATAGGGTAGGGGGTTATAGCTTAGAATTCTCTCCCGGCATGAGCAGTGATAACGATTTTTCCAGAAAAATGTGGGCCGCAGGGTGTCGCATTTTTCTTGGCATTGGCGCCTCACGGGTCTATCACTTCATGTCAAAATCCACGGGTAAAGTAAAACGGAATGATGGTAGGCGCCAGTTTCTGGATAAATGGGGAATTACCCAATCGACCTTTGATCGCCACTACCTGCGTCGTGGTTTACCCGCCCAAACCATCAGGCTGAGTGAACCTTCCTTGACGCCCGGCTTGCTTTTCGACCGCGGACGAAGTTTCCTCAAACGCTGGTTGGGATTATGATCTCCTGGTCAGAGCCAATTTCCTGTTCCCATCCACCAGAAAAGTTGACTGCTCCCCTTCCTTGAGGAGAGGGAGCAGTCAATTCGTCTAGATGAGCATGATCAGTTATTTTGATGGATTTTCAGGGGGTGGTGATCATTTTGGATGAGGGTCGAGGGGGGTGACGCCCTCACGGGGGTTGATTTCCAA
>JAAGNR010000092.1 GCA_010435995.1 Ferrovum sp.
CCGTATGCTTTCTGGGGGTCGGTGAAGCTGCCGAAGACCTGGATGAGTTTCAAGCCCACACTTTTGTCGATGCCTTGATCGAATGATCGAATTCACTGACATCAGCAAACGCTACTCAGGACGCACCAATTTTCTGGAAAACTTTTCTCTGCGTCTGGATTCCGGTGCTCGAATTACCCTCACTGGCCCGACAAACAGTGGCAAAACCACGGTATTGCGCATGCTTGCCGGTCTGGAAGCACCCAACGGCGGGACCCTCACGCTGAATGGGGAAAACATCTACCGTTTGCGTGAGAGTGCGCGCGCACGATTGCGCCAACGCATGGGGCTGATTTTTCATGCACCGCAATTTTTACCTCACAGCTCCCTGCTGGACAATGTCAGCCTGCCCCTACAACTTCAGGGATTGTCCCGCCAGGAGCAGGAGACCCGCGCCAAAGGAGCGTTGCAGCGGGTAGGACTGGGCGACACGGGGAACATCACGCCGGCGCAACTGACCGAGAATGCTCGGCAACGCCTGAATATTGCCCGGGCACTGGTACATCGTCCTGCGCTGCTACTGGTGGATGATGTCTACACGGGCTGGCCTGACGAAATGACGTCTTTGTTGGCGACTCTTTTGGCGGATTTTCATCAGGGTGGGGTAACCATGATCGTCGCCAGTCCCACCCCCCTTCCCTCCTGGCTGGCCAAAACCCGCCTTGTAACGCTGGCGGGCCCCACCCCGGAGATCCCCGAATGATGCCCTGGCTGCGCCATCAAGGACAAGCCCTGCGTCACGCCTTGGGATTCATTTTTCATCACCCCGTGAGTCATTTTCTGGCGCTGTGGTTGCTGGCCCTACTCGTGTCCCTTACCCTGTGTACCGGATATGCTTGGCAGCGGCTCACTCTTTGGGCCCACCAAACCCTGCCCGAACCCCACCTCACGTTATTTATGGCCGAGGGTGCCAGCGAAACCCAGATCCATGGGCTATGGGATGCCTTGGCGGCCAATCCCGAGGTTCGCGCCTTTGACTACATCTCTCCAGATGACGCTTTGAAATCCCTCCAGCGCATGCCTGAACTGCGGGGGGCCCTCAGTATTCTGGACCATAACCCCCTCCCCCCCACTTTCATCATCCATGCCCGCTCGCCCAATGTGGCGCATCTCGATGAACTGCAACAAACCCTGGCCCACAGTACTGGAGTGGCTCAAGTTCGGAGTGACCGCCTGTGGGCGCAGCGATTGGACAAGCTTTTGGCCCTGGGAGAAGGACTCATGGGAATTCTCACCCTATTTTTTAGTGGCTGCGCCCTGACCTTGGTCTATTTTCTGGCTCGTCATCAGGCATCAAACCACCTGCGCACCAACCAAGTCTTCCATTTTCTTGGCGCGACTCCTCGTTACCGACGTCGTCCTTTCTGGTATTACGGCATCATTCTGGGACTGATTTCCAGCACCCTGGGCTGGGGACTGCTGTTGTGGGGACTGACGCTGTACAACCCATTCGCTGCCGTACTGGGACAACTGTTACAACTTTCCCTGAATCTCCCCGCTCCAGATTTTGACCAAGGAATCGAGCTCATCGCCCTCACTTCTGCCCTCTACGGCATGGTCTCTTTATTGAGTCAATGGAACTCTGGGCGGATTTAGCACTCTAATCCAGAGAGTGCTAGAATAACTCTATCGAGGGAGGTTCTGAACTATGGAATTGACAGCGTTACCGGTCCTAAGCCATACAGGCAGTCTGGAAGAATACGTCCAGAGCATTGGTCGTATTTCCCTTCTGACACAGGAAGAAGAAGTCACCCTGGGACGTCGCCTGCGCGATAACAACGATCTGCAAGCCGCTCAGCGGATGATTTTATCCCATTTGCGTCTGGTCGTTTCTATTGCGCGCCAGTATAGCGGTTACGGACTGCCTCACGCAGACCTGATTCAGGAAGGAAATATCGGCTTGATGAAGGCCGTCAAACGCTTCGATCCCGAGCGGGGGGTGCGCTTGGTATCCTTCGCTGTACATTGGATCAAGGCAGAAATCCACGAATACATTCTACGCAACTGGCGTTTGGTCAAGATCGCCACCACCAAAGCCCAACGCAAGCTTTTTTTCGGCCTGAGAAGTCTGAAACCCGGCTTTGGTGCCCTGTCACCTGCCGAAACCTTACAAGTGGCGCAGCAATTGGGAGTACGCCCGGAAGAAGTCAGTGAAATGGAAGTTCGCCTGTCGGGTCAGGACATTTCCCTGCACCCCGACTCCGAAGATGAGGAACACTGGGTCAGCCCCATCGCCTATCTTGCCGACGGTCATGAAGGCCCACGAGACGCTCTGGAATCACTACAAAACAGCACACTGCGTCATGAGGGATTGCACCAGGCCCTGGCACAACTGGATCCCCGAAGTCGTCAAATCATTACTGCCCGCTGGTTGCAGGACGATAAAGCGCCCTCTACCCTCCACGAACTAGCTGGGGAATTGGGGATTTCCGCCGAGCGCGTACGACAAATCGAGGCCCGCGCCCTACAAAAAATCCGGACGACGCTCCTTCCTCTGCAGGCATGAGTCATTATCACTGCGTCATCACCGACGCTCGTTGTCAGGTGCGTTTAGGAATCCATGAGTTCGAACGCCATGCACCTCAGGACATTCTGGTGTCGGTGAAGCTGTTTTTCCCCTTTCGTAGCGTGGGCCACATACGTCATATTGGCGACACGGTGGACTATGAACCTCTGCGCAACTTCATCCACAGTTGGGGGGAAAGGCCCCATGTCCCCCTGATCGAAGGATTGCTCGATGAACTGGTCACCGTGTCCTTTTCCGACCCCCGCGTTGACCGAGTCAAAGCCAGTATCCGAAAAACGGCCATCTTTGAAGAAATTGAGGAAATTGGCGTAGGACTGGATACTACCCGCAGCGAGTGGGATATCCTCTGCCAGCGACGCGATTAATGGGGTCTGCTAGAAGGAACAAAAAACCAGACCAAAGGGCACGGTAGAGGACATCACCCGATTACGAGCCGCTTCTCCCGCTTCCAGAAAGCGAATATTCAGAAGATATTTATTGGCACTGATTTCGGGAACACAGGGACAACTGTCATCTACGGCCACCCGCAATAATCGCACTTCGGGACCGACTTTGCTCTGCTGATAAAGCCCCTGTGGAGCCTCTAGGCGCAAGGTCTTGCCGCTTTTCAGCATCAATCGGATATGGAGTTCCAGAGCGGTACGCGTCGGCAGGAGCGGGGCGATCCAACTACGGAACTGTTCGCGGCGGGTTTCCACGGCGAGGGATAACCAATAATGATATGACGGAAGGTCGAAATCGCACAAACCACCAGGGATCGCAGCACGTTGCTTGATGGCCATCAAGCCCTCATGGTTGCGCAGGTGCTCGGCGAACTTCCCCTTGGACGCATAGAGCCCCTCTATGGCCACATCCAACTCCCCCAGCGTGACCAGCAAAGATTCCTGCTCGATCTGGGGGTTATTCCGCAAGGCGGAGAGAATTCCTCGCTGACGTTCCATTCCCTGCAATAAATCTGACTTAACATCGACCCGATTGGTGCCATCCACGATTTCAAACAGGGACATCAAGGCAGCGTGATGATCCCAAGGATCATCACGCTGCAAGAAATGAAAGACGCGACGAAACAATGCGGTCAACCGCAAAAATACACGCACCTGCTCATTCAATGGATAGTCGTAAAAGATCACCGGGGATCGTCTCGTGCAGATTCTTCAAGTGTGGCGCAAAAAGATATTTCTTGCAAGCACTTGGCTTGATCGATCAGTCTTGCGACGGACTCACGAATGGGCGATGTTCCCATACTCCAGAGCAACAGTTCGATACTGCTGGTCCAGTCGCTCCACCACCGCTTCCAGACTCTCCAAATCTCCATTGTTGTCGATCACATCATCCGCCACCCGCAACCGGGTCTTGCGATCGGTCTGTGCTGCCATAATGGCGCGCACCGCATCCTCCGTCATATCGGGGCGCTTGGCCGCTCGCTCAACTTGCAATTCCTCGTCACAGTCCACCACCAAAACCCGCGACAGAATCGGGCGGTAGGACCCAACCTCAATCAGCAGGGGAACCACGAGCAAAACATAGGGTTGGGTTGCCGCTTCCAATGCGGCATAGACGGCTTCGCGAATCCGCCCATGCATGATGGATTCCAATTGCTTGCGCGCTGGCGGGTGATTAAAAACATGATTGCGCATGGCGGTACGGTCAAGGCTGCCATCTTCAGCAATGAAAGCCTCACCAAACTTTTCACGAATGGCTTGAATGGCAGCCCCTCCTGGAGCGGTCATCTGCCGCGAAATGGCATCCGTATCCACCAATCCCGCTCCCCGTTTGGCAAAAAGACTGGCGACGGTAGACTTTCCTGCCCCGATGCCCCCCGTTACGCCCACGATATACTTATTCACAGCCCTCTCCCATGAAGGTTGAACCACAATACGCCGCACGCAGCGAGACTGATAAATGGACCAAAGGGCACCACCCGGGGTAACGTTCCTTTTCTGCCCCACCAACCCAGCACCCCACTGCCCACCACTCCCAGCAACGCCGATCCCATCAAAACCACGGGCACATCGGCCAAGCCCAACCAAGCGCCAACCGCCGCCAATAGTTTGAAATCTCCCCGCCCCAACCCCTCGCGCCCCGTTGCCGCCCGAAATATCCAATATACTCCAGCCAAAAGCGAATATCCGGCCACTGCCCCCCATACGGCTTCATCCAGCGGCACCCAGGATTCCACACTGTTAAACAGCAAGCCCGCCCACAACAGCGGTAGCGTCAACTTATCGGGCAGTAACTGGGTCTCCATATCGATGAAAGCCAAAAGCAACAGGCTCCATTGTAAACCGATCAGCGCCCAGCCCCCCTGTCCCGGCGGGATCACTGCAGCCGTCACCCCAGCGCCAGCAGCGGCCAGAAAGGGAAATATCCAGGGATGGCGGCTTCGCAAATGCAGAACCTGTACCTGTTCGTGGCCCAACCACGGCACATCCAGCTCCGTCAGATTGACAATCCATCGGTCCAGTCGGGATTGAACCCATACCCCTCCGGTTCCACCCAAGGCGATCATCCCGGTGACAACACCCAGATTCATGAACCGTATCCGTTTGCCGGCGATCCCGGCGGAAGCGTCACCCGCGCCACCCGAACCCGCCGGTCCTGGGTTTGAACAATTTCCACCGGATAATTCCGCACCTTGAGTGCCGTCCCCGGCTCGGGAATGTCCTCGAGAATTTCAAGAATAAGCCCGTTAAGGGTCTTTGGTCCCTGAAGAGGAAAATCCGTGCCCAGCTTGCGGTTGAGATCACGCAACGGGCATTCTCCATCGACCAGTACCGTTTCCGCACTTTCCCGGGTGAAAAGATCATGGTGATGTGCACGACCACTGAATTCCCCAACGATTTCCTCCAGAATGTCTTCCACCGTGACCCACCCCAGCAATTCACCATATTCATCCACCACCAGTCCCGCTTTGTGGTGCGATTCCTGAAAGTTCTGCAACTGCGTCAATAGTGGAGTCCCGGCCGGAATGAAGTAAGGCTGTTGCATGACCTGTTGCAACCCCTCGCGGGTCAGCAACCCCTGTTGAAACTGATGAAATACTTTGCGCACATGAACCACCCCCACCACCGCGTCGGGGGTGCCACGATAGAGCAGTTGCAGGGTATGACGTGCCGTCCCCAACTGTGCGGTGATTTCGGACATTTCCGCCTCGAGATTCACCCCCTCTATACGATTCCGTGGCGTCATCACATCATTCACGGTCATCTGGTTCAAACCCAGCAAATTGAGCATCAGATCCTGATGCTTTCCTGGGAGGAACCCCCCGCCTTCCAACACCAACATACGCAGTTCATCCAAGCCCAGATTGGACCGCACTTGTGGCCGCGAGGGCAAGCGCGCCGCAAAAAGCAGCGCACGCACAAACAGGTTGATAAACCAGATAATGGGCGAGAAAAACCACAACAAAGCCACCAAAATAAAGCTGATGCGCAAGGCAATGGCTTCTGCATAAGTGGCCCCGATGATCTTCGGCGTAATCTCTGAAAACACCAGAATCACCAGGGTCACGGACAGGGTACTCAGGGTCAGTACCCAGCCGCCGCCCCCCACCAGATGAACCGTCAATACGGTCACGATGGAAGCAGCGGCGGCATTGATCAAATTGTTGCCCAGCAGCAACATGCCCAACAAGCGATCGGTCTGCTGCAACAGGGCCAAGGCCTGACGAGCGCCGCGCCGCTTGGGTTGTGTGGCCAGATGGCGCAGGCGATAACGATCCAGCGCCATCATGCTGGTTTCGGCCATGGAAAAAAATCCGGACAGGACCAACAGCAGTGCCAGTCCTGCCAGCATCCACCCCCACGAAAGATCATCCACGATGCAACAGAATTTCCACGACAAATTTGCTGCCCAGATATCCCACGCCCAACAGGACGAATCCTGTCAGCGTCCAACGAGCGGCACGTCTCCCGCGAATTCCCCATATTTGACGCGCTCCCAGCAGGCCGGCATAAATCAACCAGGCCAATAAGGAAAACACGATTTTATGGTTAAGAACCAGGGGTTTTCCGAACAACTCCTCGGAGAAGAAGACCCCACTGACTACCGTCGCCGTCAACAGCACAAACCCCACCAGCAACATCTGGAACAGCAAGGAATCCATGGCCACCAGAGAAGGAAGCGCGCCCAACCGGGTCAGAGGACGGTCATGGTCATGCAGGCGTTGTTCCATGACGCCCATCAGCACCGCATGCAGGGCAGCCACCCCAAACAATCCATAGGCCATCAGGGACACCACCAGATGCACCTTGAAACCGATCAAATGACTGTACTCCACCGGTTTTTCCTGAGGCAACACCAAGGGGGCCAACACCAGGCACGCAACGATCAGCATCAACGCCGATTGCAACACCCCCAAACGGCAACGAAAGCTGGCCAGCCAGTACATGGCCACGGTAGCCGCCCCCACCAAAGAGAGGGAATTGCCCAAGGACAGTACCAATTGATCGGAGGCAAAAAGCACCCGATGCAACAGCAACCCATGCACTGCCAGAGTCAGCAACATCAACCCCTGTGCCCGCCGCGAGGTGTGAAGCGCCTGCTGCTCGGTCAACGGTTGATGACGAAAAACCAGATCGCGCAATCCCAGAAGAAGATATAGCGCCGCAGTGATA
>JAAGNR010000093.1 GCA_010435995.1 Ferrovum sp.
AGCGTCTAGAGGGGAGGGGCCGGAGCTGATAGGCTGGGAAGTGGGGTGGCCAAGAGAGGGGGGCGTTGGCGGCGGTGGAGCTGCGGCCGCTACTGGGTTACCCATCCCGTCCGTAGAGTCGTTATCAACGGAGCGCAGTTCCCCTTCTTCCATGGCTGGTGCAGCCGATCCCGTCAGGGGTCGCCACAGCAGAGCCATGACCAGTAACAATGCGGGAATCATCGAGGGAGACATTGCTGCGCTATGGAAACAGACATCGCGGAAGTTTTGGGCTTAAAAACTCTGATAAAATCTCACAAATCGGCCTGATTAGCAATTTTTTGTTGTCCACTGGAGTAACTCTTGGAACGACTGCAGGCATTACACCGTTGGGTTTCGCGTTTTTATACCGTACCTTTCGAGGCGTTGACCCCCGCTTCGGCGGATGCCAGCTTCCGCCGATATTTTCGTTTGCATACTTCAGGCGGTTCGGTGATCCTGATGGATGCCCCACCGGAGAAGGAAGATTGCCACTCGTTTGTGCGTGTGGCCGAGATTTTTTCTCGGGCTGGGTTAAATGTGCCAAAAGTTTTGCAGTGGGACTCGCAGGAGGGTTTCATGATCCTCACGGATTTTGGTCCTATCTCCTACTTGCAGGCATTGCAAGCACCGGGTGTGACTTCGCAGAGAGTGTCGGAGTTGTATGCCGATGCTCTGGCAGCCTTGGTTCGGCTGCAACAGGCCAGCCACCCCGAGATTCTCCCTGCGTATGATCAGCATTTGTTGCGCCGTGAACTCGAACTCTTTCCCCAATGGTATGTGCAAGGCCATCTCGGGTTGGATTGGGGGGGGGAATCGCGGGAGGTTTTTGATAAGGTGACCACCACCTTATTGCGTGCCATCGAACAGCAGGGGCGGGTGTTCGTGCATCGGGATTATCACAGCCGTAACTTGATGCTCTGCGAGCCCAATCCCGGAGTACTGGATTTCCAGGATGCGGTCTACGGTCCAGTCACCTATGATGTGGTTTCCTTGCTGAAAGATGCCTATATTGCCTGGGATGAGGAGCAACTCCTTGATTGGTTGGTGCGTTACTGGGAACGGGCCCGAGGTGCAGGGGTGCCCGTTGATCCGGATTTTGGTGCGTTTTATCAAGATTTTGAGTGGATGGGGGTGCAACGACACCTCAAGGTTCTGGGTATCTTTGCCCGACTGTGCCAGCGCGATGGAAAAACTGGCTATCTGGCGGATATGCCGCGGGTTGCTCAATACCTGACACGGACTTGCCGGCGATACAAAGAATTACAACTTCTTGGAATGCTTCTGGAAAAAATGTGGGAAATTGAGACCGTGTCAGGGCTGACATTTTGACTGGTCAAGGGATGATTTTGGCCGCAGGACGTGGCGAACGTCTGCGGCCTCTGACGGATACCTGCCCGAAACCCTTACAAAGGGTTGGCGGAAAGCCGTTGATCGAATGGCAAATCGAAAATTTGAAACGCGCCGGCTTTGATGAGTTGGTGGTCAATGGCGCGTGGTTGGCAGATCAACTGGAAGATTATCTGGGGGATGGCTCGGCGTGGGGAGTCACGTTGCATTGGTCGCGTGAGTCGGTGGCTCTGGGCACGGCAGGGGGAGTAATTCAAGCTTTGCAGTGGTTGACGGATCCGGTATTTGTGGTGGTGAGTGCGGATATTTTTACCGATTTTGATTACGCTAGGCTAAAAACGGTGCGCGATGCCTGGTTGCACTCGAAAGAAGAAGATGTATCGCGTGTGCGCGCCCATGTGGTACTGGTAGAGGATCCTCGGTACCCCCAGGATTTTTCTCTGGATACGCAGGGGTGGTTGAGATTGCCCCAAGGCCGGGCCGGAACTTATGGCAATATGGGCGTATTCCGGCGCGATTTTTTTGCTTCTCAGGATGAGGGGAAAGCCCTTGAGTTGGGGACGTTGCTGCGTCAGGCCGTGAGTCGACAACAAATTCGTGGAGAATGGGCGGATTGTCGCTGGATCAATGTGGGAACAGTGGAAGATTTGCACCGTGCCCAGGGCGGTGGCAAGACAGGAGAAAAATATCATGGCAACCTTGACGCCACTTAAAACGTTGCGTGCGCGGCGGCGCTGTTTGGCAGAATTTCTGGGTCACGGGGTGGCGGTGATTCCTACGGCTCGAGAGCAATTACGCAATGCAGATACGCATTACCCCTATCGTTGGGACAGCCATTTCCACTATTTGACGGAATTCCCAGAACCCGAGGCTGTTCTGGTTCTGGTGGGAGGTAAAAAGCCCCGCAGTTTGTTATTTTGTCGGCCGTTGGATGGCGAACGAGAGCGCTGGGAAGGGCGTCGTTTTGGACCGGACCGAGCTCGGGAAGCTTTTGGTGTGGATGAGGCCTACCCGATTAACACCTTGGACGAGAAGTTGCCGCCATTACTGGCGGGATGCGAGACGGTTTATTCCCTGATGGGGCAGGACGATGCATGGGATCGACGGGTGCAATCCTGGCTCCAGACATTACGTGCTCAGGTGCGCAGTGGCGTCGCAGTTCCTCAGAATTGGGGGGATCTGCGAGATCATTTGGGTGAGATGCGTCTCATCAAAGATGAGCGGGAGTTGCAACTGATGCGGCGTGCCGCCGACATTTCGGTGCGCGCTCATCGGCGGGCCATGAAAGCCACCCGTCCAGGGCGTTTTGAATATGCCATTGAAGCCGAATTGTTGCATGAATTCAGGGTGCATGGCGCTGCGGGTCCAGCCTATCCGTCCATTGTGGCGGGGGGGGGGAATGCGTGTATTTTGCACTATGTGGATAACCAGGCGCGCTTGCGCGCCGGAGATTTATTACTGATCGATGCTGCGTGTGAATGGCAGGGATATGCTGCGGATATTACGCGAACTTATCCGGTGAGCGGGAAGTTCAGTCCAGCCCAGCGGGACTTGTATGAAGTCGTGTTGGCCGCGCAGCAGGCGGCTTTGGCACAGATCAAACCGGGGAAGCGGGTTTCTGCCTACCATGACGCGGCAGTACAAGTCCTGGCACAGGGGTTGATCGATTTGAATCTCTGTCAAGGCACGCTGGAGGGGGTGGTGGAATCGGGCGCCTACCGGCGTTTTTATATGCATCGCACTGGGCATTGGCTGGGTAGGGATGTTCACGACGTCGGCCGCTATGTTGACGGCGAGGGACGGCCGCGACGCTTGCAGAAAGGGATGGTATTGACGGTAGAACCAGGGTTATATGTGGGGGCGGAAGACGATATTCCGGAACCCTTCAGGAACTTGGGCATTCGTATTGAAGATGATGTGGTGGTCACAGAGAAGGGGCACGAAGTGTTGACCGAAGCAGTCCCCAAAACCGTAGAGGACATCGAAGTATGGATGACACAAACCAGGCGCCGATCATAGTCATTGGTGGCGGCCCCGTGGGGGCAGCCACGGCTCTCGGGTTGGCGCGCCAGGGGTTGCAGGTGCATTTGCTCGAGTCTCGTCCCACGTTGCGAGCGGATGACCGGCGGACGTTGGCCCTGGCGGCGGGCAGTCAGCATTTGTTGGCTCAGTTGGGGGCCTGGCCCAGTGTCGCAGTCACCCCCATCCATGACATCCATATTTCCCAGCGTCATCGTTTTGGCCAGACCGTACTGACTGCACAAGAGGCAGGGATGCCTGCATTGGGTCATGTTCTCCGGTATAACACCTTGATGGAGAAATTCTCTGAGGTGGTGCAAGAGACGCCGGGGTTGTGTGTAGAAACGGGCGCCGAAGTGACGGCCGTGATTCCCGGAAACGCGAGAGCGGAAGTGGTGTGGCAGTGTCAGGGACAGGAACGGCGAGCCAAGACACCCTTGGCCATCCTGGCCGATGGGGGGCGTGCTTTGACTGCTCAGGTGTTTGGTGCGGCGCGAGAAAAGCCCTATGCTCAGGTGGCGTTGGTCGCTCAGGTCGAAACAGATCAGGTGGCGGGGAACTTGGCCTATGAACGATTTACCTCCGAAGGCCCCATTGCTCTGTTGCCCCTAGGGCAGAGTTATACCGTGGTCTGGACTGGCACAAAGGATAGGGTGGAAGCCCGTTTGCTCTGGTCTGAAGCAGAATTTCTGGAGCGTTTGCAGGAAGCCTTCGGCCGCCGGGCTGGGCGTTTTCTCCGCGTCGCTGGGCGCAGTTGGTTTCCCTTGGCTCTCAAGGTGCTTCCTTCGGTGATTCGCCCACATTGCGTGGCTATCGGGAATGCGGCTCAAACCATGCATCCTGTGGCGGGGCAGGGGCTGAATATGGGCTTGCGTGATGCTGCGCAACTCATTCAATTGGTGACTCGCGATTCCTCTGCGGATGTGGGGAGTGGTGCCCAACTGCAGCGTTTTGTGGCATTGCGCCAGCGCGATCGCCGTTGGGGAATTGCTTTTACCCATTCTCTGGTGGGCGTTTTTTCTAATGACTGGCCGGTGGTGACGCAGGGACGAGGATGGGCACTGGCTGCCCTGAATGGTTTGCCGGGTATGCGGCGGGCCCTGACGCGGGTGATGTCGTTTGGTTTTTGAGGAATAGGCTCATGAGCAAGCAGAACCGGGATCTGGATGTGTTGATCGTCGGCGCCGGCATTACGGGCGTGGCGTTGGCGCTGGTGTTGCATCAGGCGGGGCTGCGTGTCACCGTAGTGGATCATGCCCCGCTTCCTGTATTTGTGCCTTCCCCCGGTTTCGATCAACGTATTTATGCCATGAGCCAGGCAAGTGCGGCCTTTTTAGGTCGCGCCGGTGGCTGGCAACGCATGGATCCGCTACGGGTTCAGGCCATTTGTGCCATGGCGGTGAAGGGGGATCGAGGCGGCAAGCTCTCCTTGGATAGCGGTGAAGAAAGGGGCATGGGTTGGATCGTGGAATCTGGGGCGATGCTAGAGGGATTGCTGTCTTCGCAACGGCAGTGTGCTCCTGGTTTGATTCGGGCGAATTTCTCCGTGGATCATGTGGAAGTCTATGATCTTGGAGTCAAGGTGACCTTAAATACGGGAGTGACCCTGACGGCGGATCTGCTGGTGGCTGCCGATGGCGTGAATTCCGTCATGAGATCACGCATGGGGATAGGAGCGCACTTTTATCCTTATGGGCAAACGGCCATAGTGGCCAATTATCAAACGGATCGCCCTCATGATGGGGTGGCTCGGCAGTGGTTTTTTCCGGGAGAAATCCTGGCGCTTCTGCCGTTGCCAGAATCGCGGGTATCCCTGGTCTGGTCTGCTCAGGCAGATCATGCCCGCGCGTTGATGGAGATGACGGTGGCGGAGCGTACGACCGAGTTGCAAAATAAAGTCGGGTATGGTGTGGGCAATTTGCAAGAGATTTCTCGACCTGCAGCTTTTGAGTTGCGGCGCATGGAGGTGGAGCGCTGGATTGGGCCGCGCTTTGCCTTGGTCGGAGATGCTGCCCATGGAGTTCACCCCATGGCAGGGCAAGGATTGAATCTGGGATTGCAGGATGCCGCCTGCCTTGCCGAGGTGCTACTCCAGCGTGGCATGGGTCCGGATTGTGGGGATTTGTCCATGTTGCGGCGTTATGAGCGCGCGCGTCAGGAACCTGTTGCCGCCATGCAGGGTCTGACTCGTGGACTGTCTTCGATGTTTTCTCAAGCTACGGGTCCTTGGGTGGGGTTGCGCAATTGGGGGATGAATCGGGTCGACGGCTGGAATGGGGTGAAAAATTACCTGATTCACCACGCCAATCAGTGATGGTGTGGGATATAACGAATAGGAGTAGCAACGGCATGAGCGGATGGTGGAATAGCAAACGGCAACAGAGTGTGTCCTTGGTGTGTGGGGGAGTGTTGGTTGGCCTGTTGTCTTTGAGTGCCCAGGGAGATGAAGCGGCCTTGCGCCAGAAATTGCAACAGAAATTGCCGAAATTGGCACCTCATGTGGTACAAATTCACCCTGCCCATGCCTTGGGTTTGTACGAACTGTATACCGATGATCGGCAGATCATCTATGTGGATGAGGGAGTGACCACCCTGGTGGCGGGCGATCTGATCGAGGCACAGTCCCTCCATAATCTCACGGAAGAACGGCTGAAAGTATTGGGGGCAGTCAAACCGTCCGAATTGCCCCTCAATTTGGCGATGAAACGCGTCAAGGGCAACGGCAAGCGGGTGGTAGCGGTGTTTTCCGATCCGGATTGCCCTTTTTGCCGAAAGTTGGAAAAGGAATTGACGGGGATTACGGATGTGACGGTGTATACGTTCTTGTATCCTATTGGCTCACTCCATCCGGATGCTCCGGAGCGGGCCCATTGGATTGCCTGTGCGCATGATCCTGAAAAAGCCTGGGAGGACTATCAGCTGAAAAATGTTGAGCCGGTTCATCATCAGTGCAAGGATAAACTCGAGTCAGTCCAGGCTCTGGGGGAAAAATATGGGATCAATGGCACCCCCACTCTGGTATTTGCCGATGGTTCGGTGATCCCTGGCGCTTTGCCCAGAGCGGAGCTGGAGCGCGCCCTCGGACCGGATTGAGTCATCACTCCGGGTCTTTGCGCAGTGGGCAGGAGAAGCGAATTTTTCTTGACTGAATATAGATATCCCATTACCCTACAAGGTTTTCGCTTTTTGGCGGGCAGATCATGCAACTCAGCGGGGCAGAAATCACCATTCGGTGTTTGGAAGAAGAAGGCGTCGAGTACATTTTCGGTTATCCTGGCGGTGCCGTACTGTTCATTTACGATGCCTTGTTTCAGCAGGACAAGGTTCGGCATATTCTGGTGCGCCATGAACAGGCTGCGCTTCATGCTGCCGATGCTTATGCCAGGGCCACGGGTCGTCCTGGGGTAGCCTTGGTCACCAGCGGTCCTGGGGTCACCAATGCGGTCACCGGCATTGCTACGGCCTACATGGATTCGATTCCCATGGTGGTTATTTCCGGCCAGGTTCCCACGGCGGCCATTGGTTTGGATGCCTTTCAGGAAGTGGATACCGTAGGCATCACCCGGCCCTGCGTCAAACATAATTTTCTGGTGAAACGGGTGGAAGACCTGGCTGAAACCATCAAGAAAGCCTTTTATGTTGCCACCACAGGGCGTCCAGGCCCAGTGCTGGTGGATATTCCCAAGGATGTGTCGCAGCATGTGACTGAATTTATCTATCCTGCTACCGTGAACATGCGGTCCTATAACCCCGAGGTGAAAGGGGATGGTGGGCAAATTCGCAAAGCGGTGCAAATGTTGCTTGAAGCGCGGAGACCCATGGTCTATGTGGGTGGGGGCGTGGTGTTGGGCAATGCCAGCGATCCTTTGACGCGTTTGGTGCGCGAGTTGGGTGTGCCCTGTACCAATACCCTGATGGGACTGGGGGCTTACCCCGCAACCGATCCACAGTTTGTGGGCATGCTGGGAATGCACGGCACTTACGAAGCCAATCTGGCGATGCAACATTGTGATGTATTACTGGCTGTGGGCGCCCGTTTTGATGACCGGGTGATCGGTAATACGCGCCATTTCTTCGTGGAAGGTCGGCGCATCATACATATCGATATTGACCCTTCTTCTATTTCCAAGCGGGTGCGCGTGGATGTGCCCATTGTCGGTAATGTTTTGGAAGTATTGCAGGAGATGCTTCAATTGATCGAAGCCTCTCCTGTACGACTCGATCCTGAAGCACTGAAACAATGGTGGCACCAGATTGGTGAGTGGCGCAGTCGTGATTGCATGCATTATGAAAACAGCACCACCATCATCAAGCCTCAGTTTGTGGTGGAAAAACTGTATCAGGTGACACGAGGTGATGCCATCATTACTTCGGATGTGGGACAGCACCAGATGTGGGCAGCCCAATATTATAAATTCGACAAACCTCGGCGTTGGCTCAATTCGGGTGGCCTGGGGACCATGGGCTTCGGTTTGCCCGCGGCCATGGGGGCCCAGATGGCCTTTCCTGAGGCAACCGTGGCCTGTGTGACGGGAGAAGCCAGCATTCAGATGTGCATACAAGAATTGTCCACCTGCAAGCAATATCATTTGCCGGTAAAAATCGTCAACCTGAACAATCGTTATCTGGGCATGGTGCGGCAGTGGCAGCAGATTCTCCATGGAAATCGTTATGCGGAATCCTATATGGATGCCTTGCCGGATTTCGTCAAATTGGCAGAAAGCTATGGCCATGTGGGTATGCGTATCGAAAATCCGGCGGATGTCGAGCCGGCTTTGCGCGAAGCGTTTGCCCTCAAGGATCGTGTCGTATTTCTTGATTTTTTGACCGATCCCACCGAAAATGTTTTTCCTATGGTCAAAGCTGGGCAGGGTCTCACTGAGATGCTGCTTGGTGCTGAAGATCTGTAACTTCCAAAGGTTTCCCATGCGTCATATTCTTTCTCTACTGCTGGAAAACGAGGCCGGGGCGTTATCTCGGGTAGCCGGATTGTTTTCAGCCCGCGGCTATAACATCGAGTCCTTGACCGTGGCTCCCACGGAAGATCCGACTTTGTCACGCATGACCATCGTGACGCGGGGTTCCGATGATGTCATGGAACAGATCACCAAGCAGTTGAATAAATTGGTGGATGTGGTCAAAGTGTTCGACTTGAATGAAGGCCTTTATCTGGAACGGGAGTTGATGCTCGTAAAGGTACGGGCGGAAAGCGCTGCGCGAGAAGAAATCAAACGGACGGCAGACATTTTCCGGGGTCGAATCGTCGATGTGACAGATAAAACTTATACCATCGAGTTGACCGGTCCACGGGATAAACTGGATGCTTTTCTCGAAGCGATCAATTCTCATCTCATCCTCGAAACCGTGCGAACCGGAGCATCGGGGATTGGTCGAGGAGAATGGGTTTTGCGCGTGTAATTTAACTATTTCAAACAGGAGACACCCATGAATGTGTATTACGACAAGGACGCTGATCTTTCCCTGATTCAGAAATGTAAGGTCACCATCATCGGTTATGGCTCGCAAGGTCATGCCCATGCCAATAATCTCAAGGATTCTGGGGTAGATGTGACCGTCGGGTTGCGTGCGGGGGGTGCTTCGTGGAAAAAAGCTGCTGCAGCAGGGTTGACGGTCAAAGAGGTCGCTGAAGCGGTGAAGGGAGCTGATCTGGTCATGATTCTGTTGCCCGATGAAAGCCAGCCTGAAGTGTATCGTGAGGCCATTGCGCCCAATCTCAAAGCGGGGGCTGCTCTGGCTTTCGCCCATGGTTTCAACATACATTTTGGGCAGATTGCGCCGCGCCAAGACGTCGATGTGATTATGATTGCCCCCAAAGGCCCCGGTCATTTGGTGCGTTCCACGTATACCCAAGGGGGGGGAGTGCCGAGCTTGATCGCCGTGCACCAAAATGCTTCCGGTCGTGCCCGTGATCTCGCTTTGGCCTATGCGGCTGCCAATGGTGGCGCCCGTGCTGGAGTTATCGAAACGTCATTCCGCGAAGAAACCGAGACGGATCTGTTCGGTGAGCAGGCCGTGTTGTGCGGTGGTGCTACGGCCTTGGTGCAAGCGGGGTTTGATACTCTGGTGGAAGCAGGCTACGCCCCAGAAATGGCCTACTTCGAATGTCTGCATGAATTGAAGCTGATCGTAGACCTTATGTATGAAGGGGGGATTGCCAATATGCGCTACTCCATTTCAAACACCGCGGAATATGGCGATTTCACGCGTGGTCCCCGGGTGGTAACGGAGGAGACTCGGGCTGAAATGAAACGCATTCTCAAAGAAATTCAAACAGGCCAGTTTGCCAAGGAGTTCATTCTGGAAAATCGTGCGGGTGCGGCTTCTCTGCATGCGATGCGTCGTATCGGGGCCGAACATCCCATCGAAAAAGTGGGTGCCAAACTGCGGGAAATGATGCCGTGGATTCGCAAGAACAAACTCGTTGATCAAAGTAAAAACTGAGTGAAGCCCAATTATCCTCATCCGTTGATTGCCCGCGAGGGGTGGCCTTACCTCGCGGGAATCACCCTATTGTCCCTTGCTATTCAAGGGATGGTCGGTTTCCTTTGGTCCCTTCCTTTTTGGGTTCTGACCCTGTTTGTTTTACAGTTCTTCCGTGATCCACCGCGACAGGTTCCGGAGGGAGAAGGTCTGGTTCTATCTCCCGCAGATGGCCGTATTGTGGCCATCGTTTCGGGTATAGATCCCTATCTTCAGTGCCCAGCGGTGAAGGTCAGCGTATTTATGAATGTCTTTAACGTCCACTCGAACCGTAGTCCCATGGCAGGACGAGTGCGTCGGGTAGAATATCACCCTGGATTGTTCGTCAATGCGGATCTCGACAAAGCCTCGGAAAATAATGAACGAAACGCGCTGATCTTGGAGACTCCCCAAGGATCGTTCACGTGTGTTCAGGTAGCCGGTTTGATTGCCCGGCGAATCTTATGCTATGTTCGGGAAGGGGATGAAGTTACGGCAGGGCAGCGTTATGGATTCATTCGTTTTGGTTCGAGGGTGGATGTTTACCTTCCCCCTGAGGCGCGGATCCGTGTATCCTTGGGCGATGTGGTCAAGGCCACCACTACAGTATTGGCTCATTGGCCTGAAGCTGGAGATGGAGTGAAATGAGCGATCCCCTTCACGAAGAGTTGCCCCCTCCTATGGCCTCGGCTTCCCATCAGCGCCGAGGCATTTATCTGCTCCCCAATCTGTTTACCACCGCCGCATTGTTTTCGGGGTTTTTTGCCATTGTCCAAGGCATGAATGGGCGCTTTGAATTGGCTGCCGAAGCCATTTTCATTGCCATGATACTGGATGGCCTAGATGGGCGCGTGGCACGACTGACCCACACCCAGAGCGCGTTTGGTGCAGAGTATGACAGTTTGTCCGATATGGTGTCTTTCGGTGCAGCACCTTCTCTGGTGATGTACGACTGGGCCTTGCGCGGCATGGGCAAGCTGGGGTGGTTGGCGGCATTTGTTTACTGTGCGGGTGCGGCGCTGCGTCTGGCTCGTTTCAATACGCAACTTGGGGTGGCGGATAAGCGCTGGTTTACCGGTTTGCCCAGCCCTGCTGCAGCGGCATTGCTGGCAGGCATGGTGTGGGTGCTGCATAGCGATTACCAACTGGATGGGGACCAAGTCGCATGGTTTGCCTGGGTTATTACGCTCTTTGGGGGCTTGTCCATGGTCTCAAATATCCGGTTTTATAGTTTCAAAGATCTGAACTTGCGGCGCAGCGTTCCTTTTTGGGCAGCATTGCTGGTGCTGTTGCTGTTTGTGGTTCTCAGTCTTGATCAGTCACGGGTGTTGTGGGGTTTCTTTCTGATCTATGCGGCCTCGGGATATGTCCTGTGGCTGGTCAGGAGTTGGCAACGACGACGCCAGCGTTGCCCTGTTTCTTCAACATCCTCACGAGATTCACCAGGGGAATAGTCTTTCTTCATGAAGCTCGCGGGTAACGTTGGCCGATGGATCGGAAAGGTGGCACTATTTTTCTGGGTGCTTCAGGTTTCTGTAGTCGAAGCCCAAGGAACCGCAGTGGTTGCCACCTCTCACCCCCTTGCCACTCAGGCTGGAGCATGGGCGCTGCAACAGGGAGGTGATGCGGTAGACGCGGCAGCGGCCATTCAGTACGCTTTGAATGTGGTTGAGCCCCAATCCTCGGGTTTGGGGGGGGGCGCATTCATGGTGATTTATCGTGCTGCCACCCGTCAGGTGTATGCCCTTGATGCGCGAGAAATCGCCCCTGCTGTGGCAACGGCAGATCAGTTCGCCCGACTGGATTACTACCCAGCCTCTATCAGCGGTCTGGCCGTCGGCGTTCCCGGTACTTTGGCCGGCTTTGAGGCTTTACGTCAGCGCTGGGGCCACCTGTCTCTGGCGCAGCAGGTGAGCCGGGCCTTACGTTATGCCAGAGATGGGATTGTCATCACGCCGTATCTTGCTCACGCTCTGCAGAGTTCGCGTGCCGCATTGCAACCTGAGGCCCGAGCACTGACCCGTGATTCCAAGGGGGGCGTGCGTCAACTGGGTCAGCGTTGGCGCCAACCGGACTTGGCGCATACGTTCGAACTCCTCGGGCGTCAGGGTGCCGAGGTATTTTATCGCGGAGAAATCGCTCAGGCCATGGTGGCAACACAGCAACGATCCCAGGCGGGTGCTGCGGGACGAGGGCGAATGACTCTGGATGATCTGGCCCATTATCAGGTTCGCTGGCGCACGCCTGTAGAGGGGGATTATCGGGGTTATCACATCGTCACCATGCCCCCTCCCTCCTCTGGGGGAGTCGCTCTTCTCCAGGTGCTTGGTGAGTTGGACCGATTTCACCTAGGTCAGGCTCCGGGCCTTTTGGTGGGGGAACCAGACCAGATGCATCTCACCCTCGAAGCTTTGCGTTTGGCTATGGCGGATCGTGCTTACTGGCTGGGTGATCCCGAGGCGACTGCGGTACCGGTGAAAGCTTTGCTCGCCCCAGCCTATCTGGCAAGTCAATCTCGCCGCCTGAATCGTAAATTGCGTCAACCCACGGTGGTCAAAGGGGAAATGCCTGAGGGAAACAACACCACCCAATTTACAGTGGTGGATTCTGAAGGGAATGTGGTGAGTTGTACCAGTACGGTGGAGGCTCCTTGGGGAAGCGGTCTCGTGGTGCCGGGCTATGGTTTCTTTTTGAACAGTGAGTTAACGGATTTTAATCTTCAGCCGCAACAGCAGGGGAAAAATCCGGGAGCCAATGATGTACGTCCTGGGCGTCGCCCTCGCAGCAGTATGACGCCCACGCTGATCTTTCGTGGTGGGCGCTGGCTATCGGCTTATGGGTCTCCGGGGGGGGTCAGCATCATCAGCACGGTGGTTGAAATGACGCAAGATCAGTTGGATGAAGGATTGGGTGCCGCAGCGGCCATTGCTTTGCCGCGATTTGCCGTGCTGGATGCAGCGGGCCATACCTTGGTGGAGTCTGGGCTTTCCAGTTCCATTAGAGCCAAACTCTTGTCCCGAGGCCATTTGCTGGAGGAAAGTCCAGACCCATTGGGCTCGGTTCAATGGGTAGGGATCGATCAAGACAACGGATCATTGCAGGGCGCGGCAGATCCGCGGCGGGATGGATCGGTCGTTCGTATCCCCCCCAAGGGTTCGGAAAAACTGTTGTCTCCGTGAGTTTGCCGATGGTATTCTGCTCAGAGGATCTGACCTTTCTGGGAGCATGAGCATGGTTTTGCAGATCGTAATCATCGATGATAGTCCGGTCAATGTGACACTGCTCAAATTTCTGGTGGAAAAGCGTCCCGATTGCCATCCCCAGTGTTTTACCGATCCCCGAGAAGCCCTGTCCTGGTGTCAGACCCAGATACCCGACTTGGTCGTGATGAACTGCTCCCGCCAAGCCTAGACGGCTATGGCGAGAGTTTCGTGCTTCATCGCGGCGAAACTTCCACCGCTCCACACCTCGGACGGTTCCCGTCCG
>JAAGNR010000094.1 GCA_010435995.1 Ferrovum sp.
ATCCGTGATGCGCGCACAGGTGCAACATACCTTATCCACCCTGCATGGGCTCGTACTGTCTATCGGAGGCGCATGGAAAACAAATTCGAAGACTGGTGAGCCAAAACGACTGATGCTATCGATCCCAAGAAAACATAGGGCTTGGTTCATTTCTATGTAGGCTAATGCATCGGGACCGCCTGACATTATGACAACGAAAAATCTCTAATGAACAATTTGGATTCAACACTCATTCAAAGAATCGGCTCGATCCAAAGGACTCGGACATTTACACTTCCACGACCTGAGGCACTCTGCGGCGAGTGAGATGATCAACCAAGGGGTAGATCTTTATACGGTTGGGGGAGTTTTGGGACATAAGGATTCGAGAAGCACGCAGAGATACGCCCATCTTGCCACTGAAAGTTTAGCTGCAGCGATTATGAAAATCGGGAAGAAGGCAGCCTAATGGTCAAAAAATTCCCACTAATGAATTTTATTTTTATTTTTCAGATGTAGAAAATCGGCTTGAAACCCTTGTGGATACTGGCGGAGAGGGTGGGATTCGAACCCACGGTAGGCATATACCTACGCCTGATTTCGAGTCAGGTACATTCGACCACTCTGCCACCTCTCCGAGCCCAGCATTATACGGAAGTTTCACGGGTTTTGTCTTGTTTCTGCTCCAACTCCTCCCACCTACGATGCGCTTCCGACAGCCGTTTTTCCAAATCGCTTTGGCGCAAAGTCAACGATTTCACTTGTTCCGGGGCCTCTCGATAGAGTGAACCTTCTGCCAATTCAAGTGCAA
This sequence comes from Ferrovum sp., assembly GCA_010435995.1. Lineage (GTDB taxonomy): Bacteria > Pseudomonadota > Gammaproteobacteria > Burkholderiales > Ferrovaceae > Ferrovum. Next base: position 791 of record JAAGNR010000094.1, read on the forward strand.
CCTTCACCTGTTCAGACTCCAGGGTTTCGATAAGGTCCGGCATAGACTCCAGTTCGCGTTGTTCTTTATAGGACAATCGCTCTGTTTTTCGTTTTTCTGGCTTTTTTATCGCATTTTCAGATGCTAAACGAGCTTCTGGTACAGAAACAGGAGCGGATGCTTGCGTAGAATTCTTGTGGCTTGCAGCCACATATCGCATCCAGTCGGTATACCCACCAACATTTTCCATCACTCCCCCTTGACCATCCAGAACGATCACCTGGGTCACCACGGTATCTAGAAAAGCTCTGTCATGACTGACCAGAAAAAGGGTCCCCGTATATTCCACAAGCAGGGATTCCAATAATTCCAGAGTTTCAATATCAAGATCATTGGTGGGTTCATCCAGGACCAACACATTGGATGGACGGGAGAATAACCGAGCCAATAACAAGCGATTGCGTTCTCCTCCCGATAGAGATGCCACCTTGGCCCGAGCACGCTCAGGTGGAAATAAAAAATCTCCCAAATAGCTGATGACATGCTTCCGGGTACCATTGAACTCGATAAACTCAGAACCCGGACTGATGGTATCAGCCAGCGTGGCCTGCTCATCAAGCTGCTCGCGCCATTGATCAAAATAGGCCACTGTGATGCGGGTTCCCAGTTGCACGCTCCCGGAATGAGGAGGAATTTCTCCCAACAAAGTACGCAGGAGCGTGGTTTTCCCCGCCCCGTTGGGGCCCATGATGCCCACTTTGTCGCCGCGTTGGATACGCGTGGAAAAATTCGAAACCATTACGGTGTCATCATACCGCAGGGATACCTGCTGCAATTCCACCACCAACTGACCCGAACGATCCCCCACATCCAAAGACAAACGTACCTGCCCCACTCGTTCACGCCGTTGCTCGCGCTCGTGCCGCAACTGTTCCAAGCGTCGAACTCGCCCTTCATTGCGCGTACGGCGAGCTTCCACCCCCTTGCGAATCCAGACTTCCTCCTGACTCAGCAGTTTATCGAAGCGCCTCTGCTCCAGAGCCTCTGCCGCCAGTTGATCCGCTTTACGACGCTGATAGTCAGCAAAAGAATGGCCGAAAGAACTCAGTTTGCCCCGATCCAGTTCCACCACGCGGGTGACGACACGATCAAGAAAATGACGATCATGGGTAATGAAAACCACCGCTCCATTAAAGGACCGCAACCATTGTTCAAGATTCTGAATGCCGGCGATATCGAGATGGTTGGTGGGTTCATCTAAAATCAATACATCGGGCTCATTCACCAAAGCTTGGGCCAAAGCCACCCGTTTCTTCCACCCACCCGAGAGATCTCCCACGGGGGTCAGGGGAGACAATCCTAACAACGATAACTGTCGTTCAACTTTGTAGTCGGCGATAAATTCCCCGCCCAACCCCCGTGCCACGGCATCAAATACCGTATCTGAAGCGATCAATTGGGGTTCCTGAGGCACATACCCCATTTTCAGCGCAGATTGGCGCCATACTTTCCCATGGTCAGGAGTGATTTCCCCCGTAAGTATGCGTAAGAAAGTGGATTTTCCACCACCATTGCGACCGATCAGACCAACACGCTCACCTGAGTCGAGCTGGAAATCTACCCGGTCAAGTAAAGCGTGCAGGCCATAAGCCAAGGAAACGGAATCAAGAGTCAGAAGAGGCATAATCGTCCACAATAGTACTGAAAAACCCACTCATTTCAAACAAAAATGAATAAGCGCTCGAGACTGCCAAGTCTCATCCATTTTCATAAAAAAACACCCGAGAGAGTAAAACTCCTCGGGTGAAAATACATCGCAGGGGCGCATGATTGCGCCCCTTGACAGTTATTGCATCACGCGAACTTTCTTCTCTTCGCGCACAACATAGTTGACTTCCACATGGCGGTTCTGAGCACGACCTTCCACGGTTTTGTTGGAAGCCACAGGGTTTTCCATGCCGTAACCCTTGGTATGAACACGATCTGCCGCCACACCATGCTTGACCAAGTATGCTTTGACCGCATCAGCACGACGTTGGGACAGTTTCAAATTGTAAGCCTTGGAGCCAGTGCTATCGGTGTAACCAGAGACTTGAACATCGGCTTCAGGATACTGCTTCGAAAAGTCCACAACTTGTGTCAGCTTTTCGTCAGATGTTTTGTTCAACACGGCCGAATTGGTTTTGAAGTTGGCACCGTCGAGATGAACAGGCTTCTCTTCGGTAATCATGCGCCATCTGTCCACGGGAGCAGGAGCAGGTGCGGGTTCAGCAGCAACCGGAGCAGCAACCGGAGCAGGTGCTGGAGCAGCAGCAACATGGTGAGGCTTGGCAGCACTGAAGTAATAGTTGACACCCACGGTGTAGGTATTATTGTTCAGGGTATTGTTGTTATTGGAGGCGGACATGTTGTTCCACTCACCAGCAACACTCCAATGAGGAGCAAACAGGTACTCTAAACCCAATCCGCCATTTATGCCATTTGCAGCAAAGCCATTCGCCGCACCCGTACCCGTCAGGCGACCATAGCCCAACTTGGCGTAGGGCATCAGCGTGTCACTGACGGGAATCCCGAACTTCAGTCCCAGGGCGTAGTCATGGCTACCATAGGTAGGAATGCCGGAACTGCTGTTCGCCAACGAACCATAACGGCCAGTTCCATTGTAGTTGTAGGTGGCGTCCAGACCCAGAACTGTGGAGCCCAGCTTCCAGGCGTAGCCTGCTTCTGCGCCAACATCTGCACCATAGTTTTGCTGATAGTTTCCTGCAGTTCCGCCTGGAGCAGTAGTGTTGCCAACCTGCATTTTGGAATCATTGATACCCGTCTTCAAGCCAACGTAGGCGCCAGTAAAGGGGCCATTCGAGCCATCATCCAGAAAATTGTCTACATCCTTGACCACATCTTTGGCGCCATTGTCGATGGTGGAACCGACGGCTTTGGCATCGGACTCGGCCGACGAAACGATACCATCAGCAAATGCTGACCCAACAGGAAGGCCCATCAGGGCAAGTATCAACAGTTTCTTTTGGAATTTCATGAGGAACGCTCTCCGATTGTAAAGTGCATATCAATAGTTCTTTTGCTGGTGTGATTGGCGAACTCGGGTTACATCGAAATCTCTCACCCACCAGATTGTTGCATCTTAAGGTAAAACTCTAACTATGTCAGCAATATTTCCCTACAACTCCATATTGTTGCAAATTTACAACAATAGACGTCAAATCGGTTGCGAGCATGGAATAGTGATAAAATGTTCAGCCACGTGTCCCCGTAGTTAAATGGATATAACGGCCCCCTCCTAAAATTTGGGCACCCGTCATCGAAAGGGACGGCGTGAATGCATTCAAATTCGGTGAAACCCCTGTTGCAGAACGAGGCAATACCGAGCAAAGTCCCAGTATGGTTTGGGAAATGTGTAGAGACTTGACGGATGCGGCCTACGACCTCCACGGAGATCATGGCCAAGGGAAAGTCCAGACCACGAACGAAATTTTTCGGCGGCGAAAGTCGAAGTGGGATGAAGGGGCAGTTACAGGTTCGATTCCCGTCGGGGGCACCATCCATTGTTGGCGTGATACTTTGGTGTAAAATACTCGGATCTGAACACAATTGAGTACAACAAGAGGGGTGCCATGCAAACCGTTTTTCTTGGTACATCTTAAGGAGCGGTAGAGTCATGGTACGTTACACACTCAAATGCTCATTGGGTCATGGATTTGAAGGCTGGTTTTCCTCGCCAGAAAGTTTTGATGCCCAAAAACGCGACGAATGGATTGCTTGCCCCTATTGTCATTCGACTCAAGTGGTGGGCAGCATTCCAGAACCCACCGACATTTCCCAAGAAGCCTCCATTTCAATGGAGGGGCAAAGCATTATTGCCAATTTCCCATCCGCTATCCAGACGCTCGGGGAAGTGGGCGAAGCTCTTGCATTGGCCTTGGCAAACCCACCGTCCGACAACGCAAGCCCTGCCGTACTGATTGCGAGCGCTCAATCACTGAACCTGTTACAGATCAAATTGATTCAATCGGTTTTAGGTGGCCTGGTCTCGCAGAACAAGACGGAAGATGGAACACCTGCTTTACCTTTGGTGGTCGTTGTACATGCCGCCCCCCTGGCGGAAGAAGAGGGCGACAGAAACGGCCTCATTCATCCGGAAGAAGGCCCTTCAGGCTACTTTCACTGATTTCTCATTACTGAACCATCTGGTTCATGTCCATGATGGGGGTCAGGATCGCCAATACAATCAAAGCCACCACCCCCCCCATGGCGAGAATCAGAGCAGGTTCCAACAAAGTCGTGAACAGCATGAGTCGACGCTCGAGCATGGCGCCTTCCGTAGTCGCCGCTCTGGACAACAATTCATCCAACCGGCCAGTCCGTTCTCCCGCATGGATCAACTGCACCAGAGTGCGCGGAAAGCACCCCTGCTCATCCAGGGCCCGAGCCAACCCGCTGCCTTCTCGTACCCGCTCCAATGCCACCATCACCGCCATCACCATGGCACGATTGCTCAGCGCTCCAGCAGTCCCCTGTAAGGCCGATAAAATGGGAACCCCCCCACCGACCAAGATTGCCAAGGTACTGGAAAACCGTTCCGTGTCATACCCTTGCGCCAATCGACCAACAATGGGCCAGCGTAACCACTGGCGATCCCAACGCAAACGCCAAGTGGGTTGACGCCATAAGTAACGCACCCCCAAAACAACGACGAACAGCAAAACCAGCCCCACTGCCCACCACTGGCGCAAACCATCCGACAAAAATATCAACCCTCTGGTCAGGGGCGGCAAGACCTGATGATTGCTGGCAAATACCGCCACCACCTGGGGAACCACCGATGACATCAAAAACAGCACGATTCCGATAGCCACCACCATCACCACCACAGGATAGGCCAGAGCCCCCCACACCTTGCCCTGCAACTGGTCCCGCGCTTCCGCATAATCTGCCAGCCGTTCCAGCACCCAGGCAAGTTTGCCGCTCTTTTCTCCGGCAGCAACCAAGGCTGGAAACAATGCCGGAAAATCTCGAGGGAAAAGCATCAATGCCTGAGCCAAGGGAGCCCCCCCCAAAACTTCAGCGCGAATCGCCAATAACCTTTGGCGCACCGCTTCTCGCCCCGCTTCTGCTGCTACCCCAGCCAGCGCCTCATCCAGCGGCACTCCTCCGCCCAGCAACACCGCCAACTGTCGAATCACCATCACCCGTTCCCGACCCGATAACCGACGCGGAGCCCATAAGACAGCTTTCCCTAGAGAAACGTTTTCTTCGCGCAGCACCACCGGAACCAATCCTCGGGATCTCAGCAAACCCCGTGCCTGGCGGACTGACTCAGCTTCGATCAGCCCCTTTTCAGATCGGCCTGACGGATCATAGGCCTCGAATCGAAAGTTCGACATGAATCAACCATCTCCCGTCACACGCAACAATTCTTCCAGGGTAGTCTGTCCCTGCTCTACCCAGCGATCCCCATCTTGACGCAGAAAACGCATGCCCTGAGCCACAGCCTGATCCTTCAAGGCAGATTCCGCTGCCTGCGCATGAATCAATTGCTGTAATGGCTCAGTCACTTCGAGCAACTCATAAATCCCCATACGCCCCTGATAGCCACTTTTACCACAGGTTTCGCACTCTGCAGCATGCTCGGGACCCCCGCATACGGCACAGCAACGCCGAACCAAACGCTGACCCAATACTCCCAGTAATGAACTGGACAACAGGTAAGGTTCAATCCCCATGTCGAGCAAGCGCGTCACCGCACTGACGGCATCATTGGTATGCAGGGTAGCCAACACCAAATGTCCGGTCAGGCTCGCCTGAACCGCAATTTGAGCGGTTTCGCCATCGCGGATTTCGCCGATCATGATGACATCAGGATCCTGACGCAAAATGGAGCGCAGCGCACGAGCAAAGGTAAGGTCAATACGAGCATTGACAGGTGTCTGTCCAATGCCATCCAGGTGATACTCGATGGGGTCCTCGACCGTCAATATGTTGGTAGTTTGACGATCCAGACGTAGCAGCGTGGCATACAGCGTAGTGCTTTTCCCGCTCCCAGTAGGACCGGTCACCAGCACGATTCCATGGGGACGATGTACCAGACGATCAAAACGAACCAAGGTATCTGGTGCCATCCCCAATCGACTCAAGTCAAGCCGTCCCAGATCCTTTTCCAGCAAACGCAATACCGCACGCTCCCCATGGCCCGTGGGCAGGGTGGAAACACGCACATCCACCGCACGCCCCGCCACTTTAAGGGCAATTCTTCCATCCTGGGGCAAACGTTTTTCCGCAATGTCTAATTGCGCCATGATCTTGAGGCGAGAGATCAAAGCAGCATGTAGTGCCCTTTTGAGTTGAACCACTTCGCGCAAGGTTCCGTCCACCCGAAAACGCACCTGACATTCCCGTTCTGCCGCCTCGATATGGATATCAGAAGCTCCTTCACGCGCCGCTTGTGCCAGCAAGGCATTGAGCATACGAATGATAGGAGCGTCATCCTTGGCTTCGAGCAAATCCTCCACCTCGGGCAAGTCCTGTAACAAGCGGGAAAGATCCGTCTCATCTTCCACTTCCCCTGCCACCAATGCCACCTCTCCCTGCTGGGCATGGTAGGCTGTAGCCCAAGCCTGCTGCCACGATTCGGTCTCCAGCATCACCCAGTGAATGGCGCCAAAACGCCGTCCCACCTCGGTCAATCCAGACCTGCAGGTATCTTTATGAATCCATACCTCCGTCACCCCACCGTGTTGCCCTGCCACCAGAATGCCCTGGTCGCGTGCAAAAGCAAAGGGCAGGAGTCGCCCAGCCCCCCGTGTCCGCGGGGGGGGGTCTACCTGTTCTGGCGCTGAGGTCGCGTTCATGGGCCTGAAGCAGGAAGCCTCGCGTCCGAAGCACTCCCCGGCAAAGGAATGGCAGTGGGGATGGTCGAAGCATGCAGCGGATCCACGAAAGGAGCGCCCGAACCCCGCGCCGAGGTCAACGGAGTCAAGGTTTCGTTGGACAAGACCCGGATATTCACCGGTTCGTTGTTCCGTATCCCCTGTGTCCATTCATAGCGATCGTTGGTCAGGGCATCGCTTTGTTCCGCCGTACGAATCACATAGGGCCGCAGAAACAGCATCAGGTTATCTTTGATCCGTGCTTTCCCTTCGTAACGAAACATCCACCCAAGATAAGGGATATCAGCCAGCCAAGGAGTCTTTTCCATGGAATCGGAATAACTGTCTGACAGAAGCCCGCCCAATACGATCAACTGCCCGTCCTGAACCAACACGCTGGAATCCACCGAACGCTTGTTATAGGTTGGTCCATTGACATTGTTCAGGGTGGAGGCATCCACCGTGGAGGACTCTTCGTAAATCTGCAGTTTGACCAACCCCCCCTCGGAAATCTGGGGCCGAATCCGCAGGGTCAACCCCACATCCTTGCGATCCACCGTGGTGAAGGGATTAACTGTCCCAGTAATACCGGTCTGGGCATAGGAACCCGTGACAAAGGGAATATTTTGAGCGATGATGATCTGCGCGGTTTCATTGTCCAGAGTCAATAAATTCGGTGTAGACAAAACATTCACCCCACTGATGAGACTCACGGCCCGCACCAGAGCCGCCATTCCCATAACCCCGTTGAAACTGTGGAGAATCGCCAGATTAGTACCCGCTGCCGGAGTCACCAACGGGGCCGTGCTACCTGCGCCCAAATTAAGTAAACTATTGGTCTGAGATCCCAAGGTTACGATATTGCCACCCGCATTGGCCGTATTGAAATTGGTACCGGCAAACCCCTGGGTTGACCCCCCCCCCAACAAACCCTGCAATTGCGTCCCAAACTCTTCCGTCTTGTTGTCGGAAACCTCAACGATCATGGATTCCACATAGATTTGAGGGCGGCGCGCATCCAGACGATCTATGACCTCACGCAAGTTGCGATATACCCGTTCGTTGGCGGTAATGATCAGGGAATTGGTCGCAGCATCGGCTTGAATCATCCCTGCAGGCAAACTCCCCCCAGAGCCTCCCGCACTGGCGCTCGTCGCATTGCTCTGGCCACTGCCCGCAGCAGAAAATGCCGGACCTGTCGCAGACGTTCCTGAAGACGAGGCCGCCCCCCCCATTGCCGTAGATGAGGTTGCGGAGCCCTGGGAAGTTCCCGAAGTTCCCGTCGACCCACCGGTGGTACTGTTCCCGCCGAAGGGACTGCCCTGACTCGAAAATGCAGTATCCGAGGCCGAAGAAGTCAATGCACCCGTGTCTGCGGTCACAATCCCACGCAGAGTTTTGGCCAGTTTGACGGCTTCAGCATTGCGCAACGAAATCACCCAAATATTCCCCGGCTGCACTGTGGGTGTATCGAGTTTGCCGATCAAAACCCGCAGCTGCTCCGCGCGGGTTTCCGTAGAAGCTCGAAGAATCAAGCTGTTGGTGCGAGGTTCGGGTACCGCCACCGCCTTCAGGTTGGAATCCCCCCCCGCTCCGGGTTCAGCCAAGCGATTGACCAGAGCAGCCAGATCTATGGCCAATGCATGATGCAAAGGAATCACCTCAGCCTCTCCCACGGCTGGCATATCGATGGAGTCGATCAGACGCCCGATGCGCTGCATATTCTCTGCGTAATCGGTAATCACCAGCGTGTTATTCCCCGGATATGCAGTAATGGTATTGTTCGGTGCAATCAAAGGGCGAAGCACCGGCACCAGATTATTGGCGGACTCATACTTGAGGTGAAACACACGGGTGACCACTTGATCACCACTCGGCGTGGGTTCCGCCCCCCCTCCCAGACCGCGGGCATCCACAGAGACTTTCCCCCCCTGAACTTTGGCATCGGCTTCCGGAACCACGCGATAAGACCCCTGGCTCTCTACCAAAGAAAACCCCTGCATCCTCAGGCTGGCCGCCAACTCATTCAACGCTTCAGCTGCCGTCACCGGTCGATCGCTGGCCAACGTCAGGGTTCCTTTGACCCGAGGGTCCACCAGAATGGTAACGGCGGCCGCTTCACCTACCGCCTTGATCACCCCTTCCATATCAGCATTGACAAAATTCAGTGTCATCAAAGTTGGCTGCGCCAAAGGCTGAGGCCCCCCCGGTCCAGCCAAAACCCTATCAGCCATCACCAGACAAAACCAACCCACCAAGAGGCACTGTACAAATTTACGATTCGGGGCTCTCATTCTGCCTATTCCTCAATGACTCCATTCAAGACGTACTCCCTCTCCTTCAGGTTTCCCGAGAATACTCAAAAAACCCGATAGTAGAACCCGATCTTCCGGATCAACAGCCGCATGCCCAATAAAGTGAAAATGCCCTGCACTCTCCTCCCCATGCCCTTGCAAACGCAATGGACCCTGGTGGGTCACCAGAGTCATATGCCCCCCAGTTTGCCCCCCCATGAGACGAACCTCATAATCCCCCAACGGGGAAAGGGGAGCCATAGGAGTGCCCGCATGCATCCATATTCCATCCACTGTCCAGGGTGCCTGCCATCCCTGCCCGTTCCAGCGTGCTGCTCCCCAATGAAGATCGACTAGACCAGAAGGGTGCAAAGTAGTGAACGGAGACCCCAAACCATCCAGCAATGCGGCCGGGAATTCTGCCTGACCAGGCTGCCATTCTCCTTGGCCCCAGCGCCATTGTCCTGAAAAATCCAAATGGGATTGAACATCCGCCTGATGCAATGACCATCGAAGCCCTCCCCAAACCGGTTGTAGCCGCCATTCTACTCTTCCCGGCCAGTGCACCGTTTGCGAATTGCCCAGCCAGTTAACTTCGGCAGAACCTTGCCACAGGGTGCCGGTTTCATTACTCAGTTTCAAATGCCCCTCACTCCAGCCGAGCAACTTGACGGAAAACCACGTTGCTGGAAAATTGATCAGGAAAACCCCACAAAAAAGCATCCATCCCAGAAAAAGTCTCTTCATTTCCGTACACCCAGCAGAAATCGGACATCGAAGTGGTCACTCTGCCGTTCGATGTCTGCCTCACGAACTTCCCATCCCGCCTGACCAGCCGCTCTGTCGAGGGCTTGCAGTACGGAAGTCAGCTCTTTGCCTTGCCAGTGCAAAGCGATCTCGTTGTCCTGCGCATGAACCTCCATACCTGGAAAGGTAATGGTCAGCTGTCGAATCGCTGCTTCTCCCGTGCTACCAACTCCCGGCTTGCCACCGACGGGAGACAACGGTATGTCTTGGAGCTGTTCCACTGCGGCACGCAGTTCAGGCAATTGTCCTGTCAGCGTTTCCACCCCCTCATCCGCCCATTGCCAGACCTGCACCAGCACAGCCAATACCAGCACCAACCCCAGAAAAGCCAATAAACCCTGTTCACGAGGTTGGCGTTGACCCCAAAGGGAAATCAGCAAATGTGACACAGCGCGCATCCAGTTCATGGTTGTCGCTCCTCCAGCACCCAGGTCTCTTTATCTCGGGCATGCCAGCGCAATCCACGGCGTTGTGCCTCGTCTACCAAAGCTCCCGGTTCAGTGCCTGGAGCGAATCGTACTTCCATTCGATGATCCCGAAAGTGCCAGGCCACAGGGGTCAAAGAGGAATGATGCGCCATCAATTCGGTCAGTTCGCTGCTCAGATGAACGAAGTCTCCCTGCAAACCCTTAGCCCCTGATGACATCCATCGTTGCTGATGAACCCAAGCGTCCAGAGAATCCTCTGCCACCAACGCTCCGCCATGGAGCTGAACCTCACTTTGCTCCTCGCCGCGCAAGACGTGATACTCCCAGCCCAATCGCGCCCACTGGGAAAATACCCCAAAATACGTCACTAGCAATAATCCCGCCATGGCATATCCTACGCCACGCCACACTCGCCACCATTGTTGAAAGCCCCGGGAGGCCCAGTCAAACTGGCACAGATCGATCCCTCCCTCGTCTGGTCGCGAGTGCGTCAACCACTGTTCCTGAGTCATCTCCACTCGCGTCAAACCCGCGCACCAAGGCAAACGATCCAATGCTTCATGGGTGCCGCCTCTCAGGCCGCCCCCCCTCCCCTGAAGATCGCACCAGCCGTGCGCCGTGCCATCATCCAGAGCTTCGAGGGTCGGAAATCGCCAACTTCCGGTCTGACCCCGGTCCAACCAATCCTGCGCCGGATGGATTCTGATGACACTGGCCCGATCCACGAAGGCTCCGTGAATGAAGGCCATCCACGCCCGATCCATAACTGCCACGTGAAACTGGTCGAGAATCTTTTCCGAAAGGGCAAAATGCAGCTCTTCCACTGCGCCCAGCAAGGCTGGTTCAAGTACATTGGGCAACGCCTCTCGCCATTGTCCTCGGGGAATCGCCTCGAGCCAGGCGGCATCGGTTTCAAGCACGGTGACATCGCACGGGGGCAGGATCAGTTCCCAAACCTCCACCATGGGCAGTTGTTCGGGCAAAGCCACCCCCGAGCGCACCACCGCTTCCCCCGCCATCACACAAAATGGTAATGGAATCCACTGCCACTCACTGGCAGGAAGCACCAATGGTTTGAGGGGGAGAAGCACGCGGCCAATTAATTTTCCTTTCATCCGCCCCCCTCCGACTGCCCCCATCCCACGGTCCAACCTTGCTGCTCATGAATCACCTGGGTCTCTTGCCCTACTCCCTGGTGACGGGCTACCAATGCCTGCCTACGCTGCACCGCTTCTGACCGGCGCAACTCCTCCAATACAAAAAAATAATCGGACCCGACCCCCAACAAACCGACTGAAACACTTGGCAATTCGGGCAGAGCTGCGTTGAGACGACGCTGGAGATCTGCCATGTCGACAAAAAAATTCTGTTGCCGACCCTGTATCACCCCATTCAACCGAGCCGGATCCACCCCCAGCATGGCCCCCAGCACTGTGGCTGAAGCAGTATTGGCATTCACGGTCGTAGGTCTGGGCAAAATGACGATGACATCATTCAGTCGTTTCAGCGTCATGGGATCGGCATCTGGAAACCAGGCAGAGAGTTCACTGACGCTGCCTAACGGCATCGGCGCCTCCAGACGGGCGCGCTCATTCCACGGTGATGCACCGCCACCGGATAAGCCACTGCCTTGGTGATTGGGAGCAGGATCAAAACGACTGGTCAGCACCCGTTGGGCAATGCTGCTTGCCTGTGCGGGATCCAAACCCAGCGCTGTCAACAGACGCTGAAAAGCCTCCAGCGCCTTGGTATCGATTTCTGTTGCCGCCACCCACCCCCGATCCCCTTGAGGGTTCCGTACTTTGACCAGAGACATGAGATTGAAGCGCCCTTGAGCGTCGATGATGCGCCCTGTCAAGCGGCTGTCGAATGAGTCCTCTCCCAGGACCTTGGATAAGGGAATATCACTGATGGGCAAAGCCCAGACTTCTCCCAAATGATCCACTGCCCCCGTTACGCGCAGATCATCCCGCAGAATGAGACGGGCCCAGTCCAGGGCACCTTCTCCCATTTGTTCGGTCTGATCTCGAACGCGTTGGTTTTCGAGCAGGCGCATCCGGCGCTGTTCGCCGCGCATCATGCCCCCCGCCAGCACAGCCACCAACACAGCCAACAGCAAAGCCATGAGCAGGGCGGCACCACGGTCCCGTGCCATCGCCCTCAGTCCTGCCCCGTGAGGCAAACCTGGCGCAAGGGAATCTCTGTCCCTGCCAAAGGAATAGCCAGTTCCATGCCCCGAATCAGGGTTCCTGGCGCAGTTGCTACTGCCGTTGCCCAGCCTGTATCAGACCACACGCGCGCCTGCAAGCCGATGCTTCCCGGTACGGTCAGTTCGCCCACCTTCCCGGTCAGTTCCCCTCCTTGAACCAAAGCCTGCCAATCCGCTTCCCAATCACCGCGATTCTGGAACGGGCCACGATCGAGTCGTTTCAATCCCCCCCCCGCATACACATAACCGATGCGATGGACTCCATCCTCAGCTTGAACCAACCAGGCAATCTGGTTTTCCCCAATCTGTACTGGAGGTCCATCACGCCATTGATCTGGGGGCAATAATCCCTGACAATCATGGCGCCATTGATTAAAAAAATATTGAGTCTCTTCCAACGCGTCTCCACGGGATTTCAATATCGTCTGGGTGCGTGTCAGGGATTCCAGAACGCGCCAGGACATGATCGCCATCAATGAAACCAGCAACGCCACGACCATCACTTCCACTAGGGTAAACCCGCGCATCTAGAGTACCTGCGCCGGATTATCCGGGATCACGGTGATGACATGAGCCAGCACGGGCGCCTCACCTTCCTGAGTCACCCCCACTTCCACCCGGCGAAAAGAAGGATTAGGCGTATCGGTGACCACTTGGTGACAAACGAAACGATAACGCCCTTGGGCACAGGAAAAATCCTGACTGCCGATTCCCGGCCAACTCCGTGCCAAGCGCAATTCATCCAAGGCGTTGACCGCGCTCCATTGTGCCGCCAATCTGGCGGGAACAGCCTCCCCCACCCGGGTGGCTCCACCTAATGTGCGCATCCCTGCGCCCAAAGACAACGCCATGATGAACAAAGCCACGAGCACTTCGAGCAAAGAAAAACCCTGTTCAAGGTTCCCAGTTGCCGATGTCCGCATCGTTATCCTTCCCTCCCGGTTGTCCATCTGCCCCCAGACTCCATACATCGATTTCCCCATGCTGCCCCGGATTGGCGTACTGGTACGGGTGCCCCCATGGATCCTTAGGCAAGTTGTCCAAGGTCTGCATCCATCCCGAGGGAACGGGATCCTGCGCCGGTTGCTTGACCAATGCCGCTAGTCCCTGTTCCGAAGTAGGATAGCGCCCCACATCAAGTCGGTATAGCTTCAGCGCTTGCATCAAACTGGCGATATCCTGTCGAGCCGCCAACTTGCGTGCCTGATCAGGCCGATTCATCACACGCGGCACGATCATCCCCGCCAAAATCGCAATGATCACCATCACCACCATGATTTCGATCAGGGTGAACCCTCGCTCACCGCCACCGTACCTCCCCTGCCGTCCCTCAACACTCGCTTTACTCACGCCCCAACCTCCTACCGTTCTAGCTTACCGCCGAAACCTACCAGACCTGCCCGAAGAACACAAGAACCCATTTTTCCATAACCAATGTTCCACCCCCGCAGTATCTCCGGATACGCGGTCAAGCACAACCATTCGCGGACCCAACGCCACAGCAAAACACCGAATCCGTCTTTATAAGTCCTGATTTCCAGACTTTTAATGGGGTAGAATAGGATCTTATGAAACCCATTTACGCCTTAAACTCCCCACGGTTTTCCCGCCTTCTGACAGAAACTCCTCGCGTGTTGCAGTGGGTGGTCTGGGGCGTGTCCGCAGGAGTATCAGGTTATTGGGCCAGTCAGTTGCTGGCACCGGCACCCCATCTCATGGCGCGCCCAGCCGCTGTTGCCGATCCCGCTCCGTCACACTGGATAGGTCTGTTTGCCGTACCAGAGAGCCATGTCACGGTCCAACTTCGCGGACTCGTGGCTGCAGACGAAGGGAGCGCCGGAGGAATTGCTCTGCTGGCCGTGGACAACGGCCCAACCCGAGCCTACCGAGTAGGACGAGAAATCGCACCGGGAGTCGTGCTACAGCATGTGGGCCAGCATGACGTGACCCTCACCCGCCACTCGGGAGACGAAACCCTGACGCTGGTTTCCCCTCCCCCTGCTAAGGGGATCACATTTGGCCCGCCTCGCCCTCATTGACCGCGGGCGCGGTCTGGCCATCGCCATGATGGTGGTGTTCCATGGTTGTTATGATTCCACCTATTTTGGTTTCACCCACTTTGATATGCTGGGTTCGCCCTTCTGGACCACTTGGCGCACCCTGATTGTCACCCTTTTCGTCTTCCTGTCTGGAATCAGTTTGACCCTCGGGCGCCAGGCGGCACCCTCGCGGGTCCGCCTCCGTCTCGTCAAACTGGGCGCAAGCGCCCTACTGGTGAGTGCCGTTACCGCCGTATTGTTTGGGGCCCGCTGGATTTACTTTGGAGTCCTGCACTTTTATTTCCTGGCCACCCTGATCACACGACGATGGCTGGGTTTCCCAAAATTACTCGGCTTGGCTGGAATTTTACTCCTTGGAGTAGGACAACTGGGATGGACTTCCATGGACCCACGCTGGCTCAACTGGATTGGGCTGGCTGCAGACAAACCGGCCACCGAGGACTACGCCCCCTTGCTCCCCTGGCTGGGGGTACTGTGGATCGGCGTCTGGATGGGCAATCATCCGCTGCTGCACAGCCTGTCCAAGCAGGCGAAACCCCCTGGGCACCTGGGGGATCGTGCATTGCAAGGAATGGGACGACACGGCTTGCTGATATATCTGATTCACCAACCCATCCTGTTTGGCCTGTTCACTGCCTTACGAGCCCTGCAAGGATAAGTTTCAGTCTTCGCTCTGACGCCGACTGCCCAGCCAGCCAATCACGGCGAGAAAGACCAGACCCATTCCGATGAGCAGTATGCCACTGACTTCTGCCCAGTGAAAACCCTCACCGGTCACCCAACGAGACGACAGAATCGCCACCACTGGAGTGCCGAGGACCGACAGACTGGCTTCCCAGGCGGGAACACGATCCAGAATGTATAACCAGAGCCACCAACATAAGGCCGTGCTGGCCAAGGACATGAAGGCTAGAATTTCTCCATAGGATAGGGTCCAGTGAGTGGCATGTTCGGGCACCAGAGTAGCAGCCACCACCAGAGGAATGGCTCCCATGGCCATTTGCCACGCCGTCAGATTGAGCAGGTCTACCGCGTGTCGCTGACGCAAACGTTTCACCAGTATGGTCCCGATGGCCCAGCATAGGGCGGCCAACAGCCCCAGACATTTGCTCAACAGACTGGTATGCATTTCCCATGGTTCGATGATCAGAAGCAAACCCGCCAAGGTTAGCCCCGCCGCAATCCATTGGGCCCCCTTCACCGGTTCACGCAGCACCAACCCTGAAAGCAGCAAAGTCCAAATGGGCATGGTAAAGATGAGCACCGCAGTTTTACCCGGCCCTCCCGTCACCAGCGCCCAGGTTTGAAACAGCATGAATCCTGACACCTGAATCAAACCGATCACCAAGGTTTCCCGGGGCAATTGCCAGCGCCAGGAACGCCCCGTCAGGGGTAACAAAGCCAGCAAAGCCAATCCCCCCAGCACCGCCCGTTGCGCCGCAAAGTGCAACGGGCCGGCATAGCTCAACCCTTCCTTGGCCGCCACCCAGCTATAGCCCCAAGTCAGGGAAAGCACCACCAGACCTAGCACAGGCCCCCATTCACGGGAAGATTTCACGTTCGACCACTCCAAAAGAACGGGCCCGCCCCCGAAGGTCGGGCCCAATTTGGTAGTGTACTTGGAAATGGCGCGAATTTCAGCGCCACAGAATTTATGACGCTTTGGCGCAACGATCCTGCATCTGCTGACTCAAGGACACCAGAAATTGCAGAGACTGCTGAGTTTCCCCATTGGTCATGAGTTGCCACAAATTCCCAATCCCCCCTGCAGTCGGGGTGACTTTGGATTTGGTCGCAGCGCTTTCCAGACACGTCAACAAACCCGCCACCATGTCTAACTTATCCAGCAACACAGGTAAGGTGTTGGCAATTTTTTCCAGGGCGCCCGTAGATTCGAGCTGCTCCAGCATCTGCACCAAGCGTCCTGCCCCCCCACGATTGAGACGATCCAGCAGAGACAATCCCTCTCCCATGGTTTCAGCCAGACGCCCCACCATTTCATCGGTGAGGGCATCCTGAGCCGACTGATAAACCCGTGCCAACTGGGATATCCGTTCCAGATCACCGTTATGGACCATGTCAGCAATCAGCGGTATGGCCTGGGCCAGTCCTGAACGACTGGCCCGATCTACCAAGTCCAGACCTTCACCGCAAAATCCAGCCAGACGACTGACCATATCATCGGTCAGTGAGTCCCGCGCCGCCTCCACTAAGCGTTCTACCTCATGAGATGGGGCTAGCCCTGCTTCTTTAAGTTCTGTGGTCATGTCATTCCCCCCTCACAGAAGTCCACGGGCGGATACCCAGTAGAGCTTGTTATATGCCATTTTGAACCAATGGACCGCCTTGGTGGGGGCCTTGGGATCAGGCGGAGTCTGGTAATTGAACATGGCGTAGGTCGCCCGGTCCTTACCTGCTTCGATAAAACAGAATACCTTACCATCGTACTCACGTACCGGAGTTCCCATTTTTACCATGGCGGCGATGTTTTCACCCAAGGTATCCGCTTCGAAGTGAGCCGTAGAACCGGCTTTGCTGATGGGAATATTGGTGGTATCGCCCAGTACAAAGACATTTTCTCGCCCTTCCATATTCAGTTTGGTGCGGTTGGTGGGAATCCAGCCGTTCTGCCCCAACTTATTCTGCTCCACCACTTCCATCCCGCGGTGGGCGGGGATGGTAATCAGCAAATCGTAGGGCACTTCCCCGCCCTCTTCACTGCGAACCACTTTTTTATCACCGTCCACTTCCTTCATATTGAAGAAGGTTTCGTAAGTGATGCCCAACCGATCCATTTCAGGAGCGGCCCATTTGGCCACGTTTTCGAGACTGTGAACCCGATTTATGGGGTAGGTGTAGTGCAACTGTACTTTATCGCTCATGCCCCGATCTTTGAAATAATCATGGAGCATGAAGGTGATTTCGAGAGGAGCCATAGGGCATTTATGGGGAACACCCACGGCAATCACCACTTTACCCCCTTCAAAAGATTGGAGTCGTTTGAACATCTTGAGGGCAGAAGCCTCGGTATAGAAGGTCTCGGCATGTTCTGCCAGACCAGGAATCCCTTCTGGATACATGCGCGAACCCGTAGCAATCACCATCAGGTCATAAGTATGCACTTTGCCGCTCTTGGTCTTGACCTGATTGGCATCGAGATGAAATTCTTCTACCGGATCCACATGAAAAAGGATACTGGGTTCCAGCAAACCGGCCTGATCACGGTACAGTTCATCTGGAGTCATGCGACCCACCGCAAGATACAGCAAACCAGGTTGATACATATGCTTGTCCGAAGCAGACAGCATCGTGATCTGCGCTTTACCTGATTTCAATTCCTGAACCAGACGACGCGCCAGATTGTTTGCCAAAATGGTCCCTCCCATACCCCCACCAACAATCAGAATCTTCATCTCTTCCTCCAATTATCTCTATGATTTTAAGTACACACGACGAACTTACTGGTGTTGATTGTGAGCCCCCACGCCCCGTCAAATTCTTGGGATACCTAATCGGTCACTCCCTACTTGGCCTTGCGTACCACAATGTGCCATACCCCGCCATCTTCGCTGCTGGAGACAAACTCGTGCCCGACTTTGCGCACCCATTCTGGAATGTCATTGGCCGAACCCTTGTCGGTAGATAACACCTCCAACTCGTCACCCACTTGCGACTCCTTCAAAGCCACAATCAATTCCATCAGTGGCCCTGGGCAGAAACTCCCCTTACCATCCACAATTTTTCTTTCTGCCATTCTGTATTCTCCTGAGTATATTGTCCGCACTTCCTGCCTGAATCATTTTGCGCCGGCTCAAAAAGTCCAGATCTGTCCATTCTGAGCATCGCTCAAAAATTTGGTCAACCCAGTAGGTTCAGCCAGATAGCTTTCCAGATCTGCCGACTCCAGCCCCAATACATCCATGGCCATGGAGCAGGGGAAAACTTTCGCATCTCCCAGCGCCACAGCTTGTTCAATGAGCATTTTGAATTCAGGAATTTTTTTGGTACGCATCAATTCCCCTATGGGCCCTTCATGAGGTGCCACGACAGAGGCTCCCCGAGTAAAATAGGACAGGGCATTCATGGACAAAAACACCAGCACTTCCTGACCACTGACAGCTGCCACTGACGCCACCATAGCAGCCATTTGCAGCCGTTCCAAAGACCCTGAGACCACCACCACGCACGCTTTTTGACCGGCCATCGCATCCCCCGTTCTGCCATGTTGATCGAATCACGATGTCATCAATAGCACACAACGTCAAGCCACCCAAATGGGGTAACCCCCCCTCAATATTTCTTGAAAAGGTCACCCACGCCACGGTGAAATCGTCTCACACTCCCGTGGTCGATTCAGGGATGACCCAATCATGCGCCAAAATCTGACCCACGGTCATAAAGGAACCGCACACCACCACCCGATCCTCGGGAGCTGCCTCACGGCACGCTTGGTCAAAAGCCTGGAGAGGGGAATCGTGAAAGGACACGGGCGCACGCACTGTGGCCAGGAAAGGCACCAATTGTTCTCGGGAAGCTCCCCGCTCCATGGTCAGCGCCGCCGCATACCATCGATCGGTTTCCCTATCAAGGCAGTTCACTACCCCCTGGATATCTTTATCCTGCAACATCCCGAATACCAGCCGGGTTTTTCCGGCGCAGGAGTGTTGCCGCAGATTTGCCGCCAGTTCGGTGGCAGCATGGGGATTATGGGCCACATCGAGAATCACCTGCGGAGCCGAACCAAAAACCTGAAAGCGTCCAGCCAAAGTCACCTGCGACAAACCCTCACGACACGCCTCCGGCGTCACCGGGATCCTTTCTTTCAGGCGCCATAACCCTGCCAGCGCCAGGGCCGCATTGCGGGTTTGAAAAGCGCCTGCCAACCGCGGTGGGGGAAAGGGACCCCAGGTTTCTCCAGGAATCCTCAGCACCCACTCCCCCAGCACGGTTGCCTCCACGCCAAAATCCCGCCCCCAACACCACAACGGAACGCCCAACTTATCCGCATGCTCCAGAATGCTCGCAGGAGGATCAGGATCGGCGCAGAGTGCCACACTCCCTTCCCGAAAAATCCCCGCTTTCTCGGCCCCAATGGCCTCGCGCGTGGACCCCAACCAGGCCTCGTGATCCAGAGCAATACTGGTGATCAGCGCACAGTCTGGAGCGAATACATTGACCGCATCGAGTCGCCCGCCCAGCCCCACCTCCAACACAGCCACATCGACTTCTTGCTCGATAAAAATCAGCATGGCCGCCAGAGTACCAAATTCGAAAAGGGTCAGACTCACCCCTTGACGCGCCGCCTCAATACGCTCAAAAGCGCGACACAAAACCCCATCGTCTACCCCTTGACCCTCAAGGGCGATGCGTTCGTTGTAGCGCACCAGATGGGGCGAGGTGTAGGTCCCCACGCGATACCCTGCCGCCTTCAGCACAGCAGTGAGGGTGGCACAGGTGGAACCCTTGCCATTGGTCCCAGCCACCATAAACACAGGAAAGGACGGAAACAGGCCCAAAGCGTCACGCACCCGCGACACCCGTTCCAGCCCCAACTCCATGACCTGGGAATGGAGCCGAGCCTGCCAATCGAGCCATTGCTCCAGAGTCCGAGTTTCAGCCATGCTCAAAAAAGACCACTGATTCGTCCCTGGGCATCGATATCCACGGATTCGGCCGCAGGAACCTTGGGTAAGCCCGGCATGGTCATCATATCGCCACAGATCGCCACCACAAAACCTGCTCCTCGGGCAAGGCGCACTTCACGTACGGTGATGGTATGTCCTTCAGGCGCCCCACGCACGGAGGGATCAGCGCTGAAGGAAGATTGGGTTTTGGCCATGCACACCGGAAAATGACCAAATTCCTCATTCCAGGCAGTCAACTGACGCAACACTGCTGGAGGAAACGATACCTGGCCTGCCCGATAGATCTTTTGTGCCACCGCTGTGATCTTATCTACCAAAGAAGCCGTGGCGGGATAGACGAACTGTGGAATAGCGGGAGCGGGACAACGCTCCACCTGCGCTACCACGGCCCGGGCCAATTCTTCCGCCCCTGCGCCACCCTCAGCCCAATGACGGGCTACCACGAAAGGAACACCCAACGTCTCTAGCCGGTTTTTCAACCATGAGACCTCAGCTGGCGTGTCAAAGGTGAAGTGATTCAGGGAGACCACACAGGGCAAGCGGTAATGATCGCGAATATTCTCCAAATGACGTGCAAGATTGACCCAACCCCGTTCCAAAGCCGCCACATCTTCCTGGTTGAGCTGGGCCTTATCCACCCCGCCGTGATACTTCAAGGCGCGGATCGTCGCCACCAAAACCACCACTGCAGGACTCAACCCTGCCAGTCGACATTTGATATCGATGAATTTCTCCGCTCCCAAGTCGGCTCCAAACCCCGCCTCGGTCACCACAAAATCCGCCAGTTTCAACCCCGCCCGAGTAGCGATCACCGAATTGCATCCATGAGCAATATTGGCAAAGGGTCCGCCATGAATCAAGGCCGGATTGTTTTCCAAAGTCTGTACCAGATTCGGTTTGATGGCATCCTTGAGCAAGGTGGCCATGGCGCCCTGGGCCTTGAGATCACAGGCATGAATGGGTTGACGCTGGCCCACCGTATAGCCCACCACAATACGTCCCAAGCGCGTTTTCAGATCTTCCAGAGAAGTGGCCAAACACAGAATGGCCATAACTTCGGAAGCCACCACGATATCAAACCCATCCTCCCGAGAAAATCCATTGGCCACCCCGCCCAAGCCCACCACAATTTTGCGCAGGGCCCGATCGTTCATATCCATTACCCTTTTCCAGGTAATCAGACGGGTATCAAAACCCAAGACATTCCCTTGATGAATATGATTGTCGATCAACGCGGATAATAAATTGTGCGCCGCTGCGATGGCGTGAAAATCCCCTGTGAAATGCAGGTTGATGTCTTCCATGGGAACGATCTGCGCATGCCCTCCGCCTGCTGCGCCTCCCTTTACCCCGAAGACGGGTCCAAGGGAGGGTTCGCGCAGACAAATCATGGTTTTTTTGCCGATGCGGTTGAGAGCGTCTCCCAATCCTACCGTGGTGGTGGTTTTACCTTCTCCTGCCGGCGTTGGACTGATGGCAGTCACTAAAATCAAGTGCCCGTCGGGGCGGTCTTTCATTTCGTCCAAAGCGGCGAGGGAGATTTTGGCCTTGTAATGACCGTAAGGTTCCAGATGTTCGCTGGCAATCCCCAACCTTTCCTGTGCCAAATCCATTACCCGCTGCATGTGGGCTTGTTGTGCAATCTCAATATCTGACACGATTCCTGTCCTCTCCCTATCTTCATTCTTGGCAAAAAAGAAATTATCCCTCGCTTCAGCACTTTGGGGAAACTATTCGGCTTACCCACTCCCTGCGCGTTCAATCTCCCCCCAAAGGAGATCGACGGGTTGAGCCCTCGCTCCCTCCATGGACCCACAAGTGTTCAAAGAATTAAAATTGCCCTGAAATCATTGACATTAGTCAAGGTTGGACCGGTGACAATCAAATCTCCAAGGGCCAAGAAAAATCCATAGCCATCATTGTTGGCAAGATGATCTGCCGCACTCAACCCCAAGGACTGCGCCCGCATCCACGTATCAGGAGCCAGTATTGCACCGGCATTGTCTTCGGTCCCGTCAATTCCGTCCGTATCCCCTGCCATGGCATAAATCCCGTCGTCTCCGCGCAAGGCATGAACCAGGGACAGCAAAAACTCGGCGTTGCGCCCCCCTCGGCCTTTGCCTCGCACCGTTACCGTAGTTTCTCCTCCCGACAAGAGTACACACGGAGCTGCCACTGGTTGCCCATGACGACGCACTTGCCGCGCCATTCCAGCCATCACCACGGCCATCTCTCGTGCTTCGCCTTCAAGACTATCCCCCAGAATCAAGGGGGTAATACCCGCATTCAGCGCCACTTTTGCTGCCGCTTCCAGAGATTGCTGAGGCGTCGCAATGAGATGGGTGACGGCCGTGACCAAACGTGCATCTCCCGGTTTTGGGGTTTCATCCTGTGCCGCACACAAATGTGCATAAGCTGCGACCTGATCTTGCAGACCGTACTTTTCTACCACAGCACGAGCCTCGGCAAAGGTTGTGGGATCCGGCACCGTAGGTCCGGAGGCAATGATGGCCGGATCGTCCCCCGGCACATCGGAAATCAGCAGGGAAACCACGCGCGCCGGATAGCAAGCGGCCGCCAGCCGCCCGCCCTTAATGGCAGACAGATGTTTGCGCACACAATTCATTTCACCAATGGTGGCGCCACTGCGTAACAGCGCACGGTTCATGGCTTGCTTGTCGGCCAGGGTCAATCCCGGAGCTGGAGCCGCAAGCAAGGCGGATCCTCCTCCAGAAATCAGGCAAATCACCAGATCATCTGCCGTCAATCCTTGCACAGCCTGCAGAATGCGCGCGCTGGCATGCACCCCCGCCTGATCCGGCACCGGATGCGCCGCCTCCAAAACGGTGATGAATCGGGTGGGTACTTTGTGCCCATAACGGGTCACTACCACACCGTCAAGAGGACCTGGCCAATGCACCTCCAGAGCTTGTGCCATAGCCCCGGCAGCCTTGCCAGCGCCGACGACCACCGTGCGCCCCCGTGGCACCTCAGGAAGAAAACCGGGCAACCGCAGATGAGGATCGGCAGCCGCGACAGCGGCATCAAATAAATCCCGGAGCAAAGGTCGAGCAGAGTGGGTCATGATGGTATTATTTTTCACAGGCGAGGTTATAAATTTTCACATTACACCAAAAAACGTTAGAATGGTGAAGACTCGCCCTGAAAATCATCTCTCAATCTTGGAGGAATCCCCCGTGTTTGATTCAAGAAAACTTCTCGCCGACACCGATCCCGCTTTGTGGGACGCCATCCAAAAAGAATATCGCCGGCAGGAAGAACATATCGAGCTCATCGCTTCCGAAAATTACACCAGCCCAGCGGTATTACAGGCCCAAGGCTCGGTATTGACCAACAAATATGCAGAAGGTTACCCCGGCAAACGCTACTACGGTGGCTGTGAATTTGTGGATATCGCCGAACAACTGGCATTGGATCGCGTCAAACAACTTTTCGGCGCCGAATATGCCAATGTTCAACCCCATTCCGGCTCCCAGGCCAATGCCGCCGTCTATATGGCCATGTTGCAACCGGGAGATACCATTCTGGGCATGTCCTTAGCCCATGGTGGCCATCTCACCCATGGAGCCAGCGTCAATTTCAGTGGAAAAATTTATCGCTCGGTGAGTTACGGCCTCCATCCGGAAACCGAACTGATCGACTACGACGAAGTGGAACGCCTGGCCCATGAACATAAACCCAAGATGATCGTGGCCGGCGCTTCAGCCTACTCCATGGTCATTGACTGGGCGCGCTTTCGGGCCATTGCCGACGCCGTGGGTGCCTATCTGATGGTGGATATGGCCCATTATGCCGGACTCATTGCTGCCGGCGAGTACCCCAGCCCCATGGGCATTGCGCATTTTGTCACCTCCACCACGCACAAGACCCTGCGCGGCCCTCGGGGTGGCATCATTCTGTCTTCTGCCGAATTTGAAAAACCCCTCAACTCCATGATTTTCCCAGGAATTCAGGGTGGCCCGCTGATGCATGTCATCGCTGGCAAAGCAACGGCCTTTAACGAAGCCCTGAAACCCGAATTCAAATCCTACCAACGACGCGTCAAAGCCAATGCCAGCGCTATGGCAGAAACCTTCAAGGAACGGGGTTTGCGCATTGTTTCTGGAGGTACCGAGAGCCATCTCTTCTTAATGGACTTGCGGGCACGCCAAATTACGGGGAAGGCCGCCGAAGCCGCACTGGGTCAGGTCAATATCACCGTCAACAAAAATGCCATTCCCAATGACCCAGAAAAGCCTTTCGTCACTTCCGGTATTCGCATTGGTTCTCCAGCCATGACCACCCGTGGGTTTGGTCACAATGAAGCGCGCAAAGTCGCTCACCTCATCAGCGATCTTTTAGAAGCTCCCGAAGACGCGGCAGTGCAAAAGCGCGTCATCGATGAAGTCGGCGTGTTATGCCAACGCCACCCCGTTTATCGCTGAGTACCAGTCTACAATTCATCATTTAGGAGTCGATTCATCATGGCAGGCCATAATTTTCTTTTCGTTCCCGGCCCCTCTAATGTTCCCAACCGCGTCCTGCGTGCTATGGCCGTGCCTATGGAAGATCACCGCTCGGTGAAATTTCCTCAATTGACGCGGGAAATATTGGCGGGATTAAAGCGCATCTTCAAGACAGAAACCGCAAGCCCCATTCTCTTTCCATCTTCTGGCACAGGATGCTGGGAAGCCGCCCTGACCAATTGCCTGAATCCCGGAGACCGCGTTCTGGCTTCCCGTTTCGGGCAATTCAGTCACCTCTGGTGCGACATGGGTCAACGGCTGGGTTTTGACATGAATATTCTCGAAGTGGAGTGGGGCGAAGGAACTCCTACCGAGCGCTATCGTGCGGCCCTGGAAGCCGATACCGAACACCACATCAAAGCAGTGCTGGTGTGTCAGAATGAAACCGCCACCGGAGTAACCAGCGACATTGCCGCCATCCGTCAGGTGCTCAATGACACGGGGCACCCTGCCTTGCTCTTCGTAGATTCTGTCAGCGCCTTGGGGAGCATCGACTTTCGTATGGATGAATGGGGAGTGGATGTGTGTGTCGCGGGATCCCAAAAGGGGCTGATGCTGCCCGCCGGATTGGGAGTGACCTGCGTCAGCCAGAAAGCTCAGGAAGCCGCAAAAAACAGCCGCCACCCGCGCTGTTACTTTGATTACCAGGATATGATCAAAAGCAACGGTACGGGATATTTCCCCTACACTCCGTCCATCCCCATGCTCTATGGCCTCAAGGAATCCCTGACCATGATCGAGGAAGAGGGGTTGGAAAATGTCTTCGCACGCCACCGCTATTTGGCCGAAGGGGTCCGTGCCGCCGTACAACAGGGCTGGAAGTTATCCCTCTGTGCCAAATCTCCCCACTGGTACTCCGACTCTGTTTCAGCCATCGTGGTTCCAGAAGGATTCAATGCGGCACAGGTCATCGAACGCGCTTTCCGCCGTTATAACCTGGCCCTCGGCACAGGACTGTCAAAAGTTGCCGGTAAAGTGTTTCGTATCGGACATTTGGGCGACCTCAATGAACTGATGCTCATGGCGGCCATCGCTGGCGCCGAAATGTCCATGCTCGATTGTGGGATTCCAGTCACTCCAGGAAGTGGGGTTGCCGCCGCATCCGAATACTGGCGGACCCACCAAGCCCCCGCTGCTTTGGGAGGCATGGCATGAGTGGGAAAGTCGTTTTCCTCGACCGCGCCTCCCTCAAGGCGCGGGTGCGTTCCCCAGACTTCGCCTCTAGCTACGTGGAGTTCGATAAGACGGGAGCCGATGAAATCGTCGAACGCCTGCAGGGAGCCACGGTAGCCATCACTAACAAAGTCCCTCTGCGCGCTGACACCCTGCAGCAATTGCCTGATTTGAAGATGATTGCGGTGGCTGCCACAGGATACGACGTCATCGACATCCCTGCCTGCCAAGCCCGCGGCATTCGCGTGGCCAACATCCGCAACTATGCCGTCCATACCGTGCCGGAACACGCCTTTGCCCTGATTTTGGCGCTGCGCCGTAACCTGCTGGCGTACCGTCAGGATGTGGAATCTGGGGTCTGGCAGCGTTCCCCTCAATTCTGTTTTTTTGACCATCCCATCGGCGACCTGCATGGGGCAACTCTGGGAATTCTGGGAGAAGGGGTGCTGGGCCAAGGCACGGCACGGGTAGCTGAGCAAGGCTTTGGCATGCGCGTACTGTTTGCCGACCATACCCCACCCAAACGGGACGATGTCATATTTACCCCCTTTGAACAAGTGTTGGAAGAGGCCGATGTCCTTTCTCTTCACTGCCCCCTCACGGCAGATACCCGCAACATCATCGGCGCCAAGGAACTGCGGCGTATGAAGCCCACAGCTCTTCTCATCAACACCGCACGCGGTGGCCTAGTGGACGAGGCCGCCCTGATCCAGGCCCTGGACGAAGGATGGATTGCTGGGGCCGGATTTGATGTCCTGACCACCGAACCCCCCACCCAGGGACATCCCCTCCTCGATGTCCGCCGTCCCAACTTTATCCTGACCCCCCATGTCGCATGGGCTTCCGATGGTGCTATGCAATTTCTGGCAGATCAGTTGATCGATAATATCGAAGCATGGCAGCGGGGAACCCCGCAAAACCTAGTGATTTAACACGCGAGCAACTTTTCCATTCCCCCTTGATTTTGCCGTTGCAGGAGCAGGGGGGAGTCGTTTTTCTGTCCATCTCCTGTTATCATCGCGACATTCATTACAGGAGGTGTCATGGATATTCACGAATATCAGGCGAAGGAACTGCTGGCGCAGCATGGGGTGTCCATCCCCCGCGGAAAGGTGGTGTATAGCCCAGATGAAGCCGCCCACGCAGCCACCAGTCTGGGAGGCGAAGTCTGGGCGGTGAAGGCCCAGATCCACGCAGGGGGTCGCGGCAAGGCGGGGGGAGTAAAACTGTGTCACAGCCTCGCGGAAGTGTCCAAAGTAGCAAATGGGCTGTTGGGCAACACCCTTGTCACTCACCAAACCGGCCCTGAAGGAAAAATCGTCCAACGCTTGTATGTAGAAGCCGCCGAACCCTTCGATCGTGAAATTTATCTGGGCTTTGTCCTAGACCGTAAAGCTCAACGGATTCGACTCATCGCCTCCGCTCAGGGCGGTATGGAAATCGAGGAAATCGTCAAATCCCATCCTGAAGCTGTGCTCCAGGTGGAAGTGGAACCTGCCGTAGGATTGCAGCCTTTTCAGGCACGTGAACTTGCTTTTGGTTTGGGCAGACTGACCATGAAGCAGGTGCATCAATTCGTCACCCTGACCATGGGTTGTTATCGCGCCTTTCGGGATCTTGATGCCACCATGGTGGAAATCAATCCCCTGGTGGTCACCAAGGAAGGGAGACTGGTGGCCCTCGACGCCAAGATGTCCTTTGATGACAACGCCTTGTTCCGTCGTCCCGATCTTCATGAAATGCATGACCCCGCACAGGAAGATCCTCGCGAAGCCCAGGCACACCTCCATGGACTGAATTATGTCGGACTGTCAGGTGATATCGGCTGCATCATCAATGGTGCTGGCCTGGCCATGGCTACCATGGACATGATTAAGTACGCAGGCGGAGAACCTGCCAACTTCCTCGACGTCGGTGGCGGCGCTTCCCCAGAACGAGTGGCCGAAGCTTTTCGTCTGGTGCTTTCGGACAAAAATGTCAAAGCCATTCTGGTCAACATCTTCGCCGGGATTAATCGCTGTGACTGGGTCGCTGAAGGGGTCATTCAGGCAGCCCGTGGGCTGGGCGTGCCTCTGGTGGTGCGTCTGGCCGGAACCAATGTGGAAGCCGGTCAAAAGATCATCCGTGACAGCGGATTGCCCATCATCAGTGCGGACACTCTGGCCGAAGCGGCTGAACGCGCCGTAGCCGCCGCCCATGGTAAAGCGGCTTGAGCCGCGCTTCAGGAGAACGAGTTTCATGAGCATTCTTATCGACGAAAAAACCAAGGTCATCGTTCAAGGCATTACCGGTGATAAAGCCACGTTTCATGCCACCGAAATGATTCACTACGGAACGAATGTCGTGGGTGGAGTCACTCCCGGAAAAGGGGGCTTGATCCATCTCGACCGTCCGGTATTCGACACTGTCCGTCAGGCGGTGGAAGCCACCGGCGCAGAAGCCAGTCTGGCTTTTGTTCCCCCTCCCTTTGCGGCCGACGCCCTGATGGAAGCCGCCGATGCCGGTCTGAAACTGGTGTGTATAATCACTGACGGCATACCCGCTCAAGATATGATGCGGGTCAAACGTTACCTTCTGCGTTACCCCAAAGAAACCCGCACCATGATCGTCGGACCCAATTGTGCCGGGATCATCAGCGCCGGGCGCGCCATGCTCGGAATCATGCCGGGCCATATCTATACCCGCGGCCATGTGGGTATTGTTTCCCGTTCCGGAACTTTGGGCTATGAAGCGGCGGCCCAGATGACCGCCTTAGGTATCGGCGTTTCCACCAGCGTAGGGATTGGTGGAGATCCCATCAACGGGAGTTCGTTTCTCGATCACATGGCGCTGTTTGAACAGGATCCAGAAACCCACGCCGTGGTCATGATCGGCGAAATCGGCGGGCCTCAGGAAGCCGAGGCCTCCCAGTGGATCAAGGAAAACATGACCAAACCCGTGGTCGGTTATGTCGCCGGACTCACCGCTCCTAAGGGCCGTCGCATGGGTCATGCAGGAGCCATCATATCCGCCGAAGGCGATACCGCCGGCGAAAAAGCCGAAATCATGGAATCTTTTGGCTTGTTTGTCGCCCCGAGTGCAGCAGAACTGGGCTCCACCGTTGCTCAAGCCCTCGCCACATTGTAAGGAGTTTCATTCATGAGTTTTACCCAAATCCCCCCTGCCACCGCCCGTCTCCACCGTTCCGAACTGGCGGTCCCAGGGTCCAATATCAGTCTTTTTGAAAAAGCAGCCCGCTCCAAGGCCGATGTCGTTTTCCTGGATCTGGAAGATGCCGTGGCCCCCGATGACAAGGCGACTGCCCGCAAGAACATCATCCAAGCCCTGAACGACATCGATTGGGGCAGCAAGACCATGATGATCCGCATGAACGGACTGGACACCCACTATGCCTACCGCGATGTCGTGGACATTGTAGAAGCCTGCCCCCGTCTGGACATGATTCTTGTTCCCAAAGTGGGCGTTTCTCAGGATCTGTACGCCATGGACATGCTGGTGACCCAGATCGAGAATGCCATGGGACGCACCAAACGCATTGGTTTTGAAGCCCTGATCGAAACCGCCCTGGGATTGGCCAATGTGGAAGCCATCGCCCAATCTTCCCCACGACTCGAAGCCATGAGCTTTGGCGTGGCCGATTATGCGGCCTCCACCCGCGCCCGCACCACCATCATTGGTGGCGTTCACAAAGATTCTGGCGTACTCACCGACAAGGACGAGGATGGCAAACGGGAATATTACTGGACCGATCCCTGGCATGCCGCCCAAACGCGGATGCTGGTGGCCTGTCGCGCCTATGGTTTGCGCCCAGTAGATGGACCTTTTGGCGATTTCAGTGACCCCGATGGCTTTATTGCCGCAGCCAACCGCGTGGCTGTTCTGGGTTATGAAGGCAAGTGGGCGATCCATCCTTCACAAATCGATTTGTGCAACCAGGTCTTTACCCCAAGCGAAGCCGAGGTCACCAAAGCCAAGCGCATCATCGAAGCCATGGAACAAGCGGCCCGGGAAGGTCGTGGGGCGGTGTCTCTGGATGGTCGTCTGATCGATATCGCCAGTATCCGCATGGCCGAAAGCCTGCTCACCAAGGCCCGTGCTATGGGTCTGAACGCCTGACGATTTTATATGGCCCTGACGGCCCCACCGCCCGACCTCCCTGTACCTTCTCGCCCGCTGCGTCGCTGGGTTCTGGGGGTTACGGGGGGGATCGCCGCCTACAAAGCTGCCGAATTGATCCGCCTTATGGTCAAAGCAGGGTTGGAGGTGCAGGTGGTCATGACTGCAGCCGCTACCCGCTTCATTGCCCCTCTCACGTTTCAGGCCCTTTCTGGGCGCCCCGTGGCTACCGATCTTTGGGAAGCCTCTGAGGGTGCAGGAATGGATCACATCGACCTGGTACGCCAGGCAGATGCCGTATTGATTGCCCCCGCCAGCGCCGACTTTCTGGCGCGCATCGCTCAGGGAATGGCCGACGATCTGCTCACGACCCTGGTCGCAGCCCGCAGTGTTCCGCTATTTCTCGCTCCTGCCATGAACCAAGCCATGTGGCAAAATCCGGCGAA
Source organism: Ferrovum sp. (assembly GCA_010435995.1). Classification (GTDB taxonomy): domain Bacteria; phylum Pseudomonadota; class Gammaproteobacteria; order Burkholderiales; family Ferrovaceae; genus Ferrovum. The sequence goes on from JAAGNR010000094.1 coordinate 31,358, forward strand.
CCAGCGCAATATTGCACTGCTCAAGGAAGATGGAGCTTACTTTTTAGGGCCAGGAGAAGGGGTTCAGGCCTGTGGCGAAGTGGGATTGGGCCGTTTCTGGGAGCCCACCATGATTCTTGATGCTCTGGCCCCCGTTCTGGGATGGGAGAATGCCCCAGACCTACGGGGCAAGAAGGTATTACTCACGGCTGGCCCCACCGTTGAAGCCATTGATCCCGTTCGCACCCTCACCAATATCAGTTCTGGAAAGATGGGATATGCTCTGGCGGCCGCAGCCGTTGCCTGCGGTGCGGAGGTTGTGTTGATCAGTGGTCCCACAGCCTTGCCCCTCCCTGAAGGATGTCGAATGATTTCAGTACGCAGTGCCAACCAGATGCGCGATGCGGTTCTTGACGAAATTCACGACACTGATCTGTTTTTTGCCGTTGCAGCGGTTGCTGATTACACGCCTGCCAATCCCAGCGGACATAAGATCAAAAAAACCGGAGAAGCTCTGACCCTGAAGCTGGTTCCCACCCCGGATATACTGGCCACGGTCGCTGCCTTGCCGCGTCCTCCCTTCTGCGTCGGATTTGCTGCAGAGAGCCAAAATCTCGAGGAATATGCCAAGCAAAAGCGACTCGCCAAAAAGATCCCCCTGATCGTAGGTAATCTGGCCCAACGCGCTTTGGGTCGCGACGATAATGAAATTATTTTATTTGACGATCAAGGGAGCCACCCTCTCCCGCCGGCTTCCAAATCCGAACTGGCGCATCACATTCTGAAGCATGCCTTTGCCTTGATGCGCCAACACACGCTTTCCTCTTGAATCGAGCGTTTACTATGATCCCTTTGCAAGTACAAATTCTTGATCCGCGCCTGCGCGATAACCTTCCCTCCTATGGCACAGCCGGTGCAGCTGGTCTCGACCTGCGCGCCTGTATCGCGGAACCTGTGGTGCTCTACCCCGGACAAACCGAACTGATTCCAGCGGGCCTGGCACTCCACATCGGTAACCCCCATTATGCGGCCATGATTTTGCCTCGCTCCGGCTTGGGCCATAAACACGGCATTGTCCTGGGAAACCTTGTGGGTTTGATTGACTCAGACTACCAGGGGCAGGTGTTTGTCTCCCTCTGGAATCGTGGCCATGACGTGTTCGAGATCAAACCGATGGAACGCATGGCGCAACTCATCGTCGTACCTGTGGTTCAAGTCGAACTTGAGGTGGTAGACTCGTTTGCCCACAGTGAACGGGGAACCGGAGGCTTCGGCAGCACCGGAAGACATTAAGTGACCCGAGGCATCCTATTATTTGCCCACGGTGCGCGCGATCCCCGATGGGCCGAGCCCTTCAGGGAGATTTGCTTACGGGTGAGATCCCTCCAGCCCACGGTCGCAGTGGATCTGTGTTTTCTGGAACTGATGACTCCGTCCCTGCAACAAGCCACTACTGATCTGGTGGTTCGCGGCATCACTCACCTGACCGTTGTCCCTTTATTCATGGCTCAAGGGGGCCACCTGCGCCAGGATCTGCCGGTGCTGATCGACAGCCTGCGCGCTCAATACCCCCAACTCACGATCCACGTCACCACTGCCCTCGGAGATTCTCCCGAACTATTGGGCGCCATTGCCCAATGGGTTGGTGTCATATCGGCTCAAAGCACAACATAAAAAACGGAAAGTTCGGACAAAGTTGCCTCCACCCTTGAAAATATGCGATAATCGTTGTTTACCTTTGTACAAACCTCATACGGGAGCAACAACATGGCACGCGTCTGCGCGGTCACCGGGAAAAAACCCATGGTTGGCCACAATGTGTCACACGCCAATAATAAAACCAAACGGCGTTTCTTACCCAACTTGCAATACCGTCGTTTTTGGCTGGAAAGTCAAAACCGCTGGATTCGTTTACGCGTTTCCAATGCCGGTCTGCGCTTGATCGACAAAAAAGGCATTGAAGTCGTTCTCGCTGAATTGAGCGAAACCGCCTTGCAAGGCTGATTTCAGAGGAAAAACTCATGCGTGATAAAATAAAATTGGAATCGACCGCAGGTACCGGTCACTTCTACACCACCACCAAGAACAAAAAAACCATGCCAGGCAAGATGGAAATCAAGAAATTTGATCCCGTTGCCCGCAAGCATGTGGCTTATAAAGAAGCCAAAATCAAGTAATTGTTCTCGGAGAGGTGGATGAGCGGTTTAAGTCGCACGCCTGGAAAGCGTGTTTAGGATAATATCCTAACGCGGGTTCGAATCCCGCCCTCTCCGCCAA
>JAAGNR010000095.1 GCA_010435995.1 Ferrovum sp.
AGGCCGGAATGATCGCCCTGTGGGCGATAGCGCCGCTTCACCACCCCCTGAACCGCTGCGCGGTTACAGGCGGAGCACTGCGGCGCGTTCTGGTAGAATTCATTGCGCGCAGCAACAACATGTTGGCCTTGCGTGCGCATCAGAGAAACCTGCAGGACCGGGTCTCCTGGTTGGCTCAGGAAGTGGAAAAAGCGACGGCAGACATTCTTCTGCGCGAGCGTGAAATTGTGTTGCGACTGTCCCGTGCTGCAGAATTCCGCGATCCGGAAACGGGCAGTCATATTTTGCGCATGGCTCATTATTCGCGTCACATCGCCAGGAATTTGGGCTTAACCGAGGCTGTGCAGAAAAGGCTATTTGAAGCGGCACCCATGCATGATATCGGCAAATTGGGCGTACCCGATGTGATTTTGCTGAAGCCAGGTCGACTTCGTCCAGAAGAATTCGAAATCATGAAAATGCATGCGATACATGGCTACGATATCCTTAAGAACAGTGCTTCGGATGTGCTTCAGGCGGGCGCGGAAATTGCGCTGACACACCATGAAAAGTTCGATGGCAGCGGCTATCCAAGGGGGCTCAGTGGAACCGAAATACCGCTTTTTGGGCGCATTGTCGCCGTGGCAGACGTTTTCGATGCCTTGACGACCAAACGACCTTACAAAGAAGCCTGGCCCATGGAGAAAGCCACGGGGTTTATCATCGAAAATTCAGGTAAGCACTTTGACCCGGCTTGCGTTAATGCCTTCTTCAAATCTTGGGACAAAGTTCTGGATATCGGTTTGCAATTTCAGGACGATTATTCTTTTAGTATTGACGAAGTCGTTGTCTGATGCGGCTTGGGTGTGACCATTTCACGTCGGTTGGTGACGTTGATGGGAGGGAGGTTGACGGTGACCAATCGAGAGGGGCAGGGAAGCGAGTTCTTTTTCACGATACCATTTTTGCGATCTTCTCCGTGAGGGCATGGGGTTATGCTTCTCCCTTGGGGGATGGCCCACCCGGCAGAGAATTCAGTATAATGACAGGTTACGGTTAACTTTTAAATATTGATAAGGTAAGACTTCTATGGATACCGCGCCACAAAACCCTCTTGAACGCCGTTTGCAGCTGAATATTCCTCTGACGCTGGTGCAGCAGGAAACAGAGGGCCGTTTGCGCAAAATTGCGCGAACAACTCGCATGCAGGGGTTTCGCCCGGGCAAGGTTCCTTATCGCCTCGTGGTTCAGCAATATGGTGCTCAAGCCGAGGAAGAAGCCTTGAATCAGTTGGCGCAGGCTCGCTTCAGTGAGGAAATTCGCACTTTGCAATGGCGCGTAGCAGGGCGTCCAAATTTTGAAGCAGTGACTTCCAGTGATGCAAATTCCTTCGAGTTTTCAGCGTTGTTTGAAGTTTATCCGGAAGTGACGTTGGGGTCATTGGCAGGTCGTTCATTGGTTCGCCCCGTAGTGACCGTGACCGAGGCAGACATCGATCGTACTCTGGAAATCCTGCAACGTCAGCGTGTATCGTATGTTATGACAGATCGTCCTGCGGCCAACGAAGATCGCGTTACCGTGGATTTTGTGGGAACCCTGGATGGTGAGGAGTTTCCCGGCGGTACGGGGAAACAGGTGCCCTTGGTTCTCGGCAGCGGACGTTTTCTGGCGACGTTTGAACAGGCTTTGGTGGGATTGACTGCAGGGCAGGAAACCACTTTCCCCCTCGAGTTCCCCGCTGACTATCAGGCCGCACATCTGGCGGGTAAGACGGTTACTTTTCGTGTTACTGTAGGGGAGGTGGCTGCTCCTGTATTGCCGCAACTCGATGATGAATTTCTGCGGTCGGTGGGTGTCTCCTCGGGAGGAGTTGAGGAACTGAGGAAGGAATTGAGAGAAAACCTGGAACGCGAAGTGCGCCAGAAAGTTCGTGGCCAGATCAAAGATAAAGCGTTGTCTCTGCTTCATGAAGTGACTCCCACCCCTGTTCCGCAGGCGCTGATTCAATATGAAGTAGAGCGGATGCGAAATGAAGCCCTAGAGGAATTGGGTTCTCAGGGAAACCCGATGACGGCATCGCAACTTCCAGATTCACTCTTTGTTGCCAAAGCCGAACGTCGTGTGGCGCTGGGTTTGATTGTGGCGGCTCTGGTGGAATGTGAAAAGTTGACCACCACAGCCGAGCAAGTGCGCCATTTGATCGAAGAGGTCGCAGAGGCCTATGAAAGACCCGATGAAGTCGTGAGTTGGTATTACCAACAACCCCAAAGGCTTCAGGAGGTTGAATCTCTGGCTCTGGAAGAACGGGTGGTGGAGTGGATCTATACCCAGGTTCAAACGGAAGAGGTTGCGGTCTCCTTCGAGGAATTGACCCGCGCTCCTCAATAAGTCGGCGTTACAGGGAATTTATTTTTAGGCCATAGGTCACACAGGTGGCCAATCAATTTTAATTAGCGATATCCGGAGCGAAAATGGACGTTCAAGGTTTGAACCTGGTGCCTATGGTGGTAGAGCAGAGTGGTCGGGGTGAGCGGTCGTACGACATTTATTCACGGTTGTTGAAGGAGCGGGTGGTTTTTCTCGTAGGCCCGGTGAATGATATGGTGGCCAATGTGGTGGTCGCTCAATTATTATTTCTCGAATCGGAAAACCCAGATAAAGATATCCATCTTTATATCAACTCTCCCGGTGGGTCCGTTTCTGCCGGTTTGGCCATTTATGACACCATGCAGTTCATCAAGGCGGATGTCAGTACCACCTGTATGGGGATCGCCGCCAGCATGGGCGCGTTTCTTTTGGCAGCAGGGACCAAGGGGAAACGTTATGTGCTACCCAATGCGCGGGTCATGATCCATCAACCGTCAGGGGGAGCGCAGGGACAGGCTTCAGATATCGAGATTCAGGCCAAGGAAATTCTCTATCTGCGTTCCCGTTTGAACCAGATTCTGGCCCATCACACCGGTAAATCTGTGGAAGCCTTGGAAAAAGACACGGATCGTGATAATTTTATGAATGCTGAAGCAGCCATGGAGTATGGATTGGTGGATCGTATTCTGACCAAGCGTACAGAGATCGTTAAAGATTGATGATTAGGGGCTGCGGACAAAGATTGATAGGGTTAAGACCATGAGCGAAAAAAACGAGACCGATAAGTTGTTATATTGTTCCTTCTGCGGTAAGAGCCAGCATGAGGTTCGTAAATTGATCGCCGGCCCATCGGTATTCATTTGTGATGAGTGTATCGAACTGTGCAATGACATCATCCGTGAAGAAATTCAGGATGCTGAAGCCAAGAATGTCAAATCCGAATTGCCTTCGCCCCAGGAAATTTCGACGATTCTTGATCAATATGTCATCGATCAGTCCAAAGCTAAAAAAATTCTTGCCGTGGCGGTTTACAATCATTACAAACGATTGCGCCATCAGGGCCAAGACAAAGACATCGAATTGTCGAAAAGCAATATTCTGTTGATTGGGCCTACGGGTTCTGGGAAGACATTGCTGGCACAAACATTGGCACGATTACTGAATGTCCCCTTTGTCATTGCAGATGCGACCACTCTGACAGAAGCTGGCTATGTGGGCGAGGATGTGGAAAACATCATTCAGAAGTTGCTGCAGAAGTGTGATTATGATGTGGAAAAAGCGCAACGTGGTATTGTTTATATTGATGAAATAGATAAAATATCACGCAAATCGGATAATCCATCGATTACCCGGGATGTTTCCGGAGAAGGGGTTCAGCAGGCGCTCCTTAAGTTGATCGAAGGGACGACTGCCTCAGTCCCTCCTCAAGGAGGACGCAAGCACCCCAATCAGGAATTTGTTCAGGTGGATACCACCAACATCCTGTTTATCTGTGGGGGCGCATTTGGCGGATTGGACAAAGTGATCCGTAACCGTTCTGATCGTTCGGGTATTGGTTTTGGTGCGGAAGTCATGAGTAAGGACGACCGTGGGATCAATAAGGCCCTGGCGGATGTGGAGCCTGAGGATTTGATCAAGTTCGGCCTCATTCCTGAATTTGTGGGTCGTTTGCCGGTGGTGGCTACCCTCGAGGAGCTGGATGAAGAAGCTTTGGTGCGTATTTTGACCGAACCCAAAAACGCTTTGACGCGCCAGTTCCAAAAGCTCTTTTCCATGGAAAATGTTGAGCTCGAATTTCGGCCAGGCGCGCTCTCTGGTATTGCCCGTAAAGCGTTACAACGAAAAACGGGTGCCCGAGGCCTTCGTTCCATCATAGAGCATGTTTTGCTGGATACGATGTTCGAATTGCCCAATCGCCAAAATGTGCGCAAGGTGGTGGTGGATGAAAACTGTGTTCTCGCAGAAGGTGCTCCTTTGTTGATTTATGCCGATAACCAAAAAGTTGTAGGAGTCTAACTCAGCAGGTCCAAGTGGGAGAGTGAAAGGTTTCTCACGGCCCACTTGAAACCTCTGAGGGTTCTCCCCATCTGTAGTCGTATACAACCATCAGAGGCCTTTCTTCATGAGCTTACCCGACCAGGAACTGCTGTACCTTCCATTATTGCCTTTGCGCGATGTGGTGGTTTTCCCGCATATGGTCATTCCCCTCTTCGTGGGAAGACAGAAATCCATTCGGGCATTGGAATTGGCCATGGAATCCAACAAAAGCATTTTGTTGGTTGCCCAAAAATCTGCGGCGAACGATGACCCTGCGGTAGACGAGTTGTACGACGTTGGCAGTGTGGCCACCATTCTGCAGATGCTCAAGTTGCCCGATGGTACGGTTAAAGTGTTGGTGGAAGGTGGGCAACGGGTCAGGGTAAGCCAAGTGACCGAAGTCGATCAGGGATGTTTCTGGGGGAATGCAATGATTGTCCCCGAAGATCTCAGAGAACATCCTGAACTTGAGGCCATGCGGCGCACTCTCCTTGCGCAATTTGATCAATTCGTCAAACTCAACAAAAAAATCCCGCAGGAAGTTTTATCTTCCTTTGCCAATATTGATAGCGCGGGCCGCTTGGCGGATACGGTTGCTACGCATGTTCCTTTGAAGCTGGAGCAAAAACAGCAAATCCTGACTTTCTTTGATGTTCACAAACGGATCGAAGCGTTGCTGACCTTGCTGGAAAGCGAAATTGATATCCTGCAGGTGGAAAAAAGAATTCGTGGTCGTGTCAAACGCCAGATGGAAAAAAGCCAGCGGGAGTATTACCTCAACGAACAGGTCAAGGCGATCCAGAAGGAATTGGGAGACAGCGAAGAAGGGGCGGATATTGAAGAGCTGGAAAAAAAGATTCGAGCCGCTCATATGCCCAAGGAAGCTCGAACCAAAGCCGATGCGGAATTGAAGAAATTGCGTTTGATGTCTCCCATGTCGGCTGAGGCCACGGTGGTTCGAAACTATATTGACACTCTGGTAGGGTTGCCCTGGAAGAAAAAAACTCGGGTGAGTACGGATCTGGCGGCCTGCGAAAACGTTCTAGATGAAGACCACTATGGGTTGGACAAGGTCAAGGAACGGATCGTCGAATATCTGGCTGTACAAACTCGGGTGGATAAGATCAAAGCGCCCATTTTATGTCTCGTGGGTCCTCCTGGTGTGGGAAAAACTTCTTTGGGGCAATCCATTGCGCGCGCAACCAATCGCAAGTTTGTGCGGATGGCTCTGGGTGGCGTGCGCGATGAAGCCGAAATTCGAGGGCACCGGCGTACCTATATTGGCGCCATGCCAGGCAAGATTCTGCAAAGCCTGACCAAGGTTGGTGTACGCAATCCGTTGTTTCTTCTCGATGAAGTCGATAAGATGGGGCAGGACTATCGGGGTGATCCAGCGTCGGCTTTACTGGAGGTTTTGGACCCAGAGCAAAATCATACATTCACCGATCACTATGTGGAAGTGGAGTATGACTTGTCGGATGTCATGTTTGTGGCTACGGCCAATACCCTGGATATTCCGCCGCCGTTGCTGGACAGAATGGAGGTGATTCGTCTCTCAGGATATACTGAGGATGAAAAAATCAATATTGCACGGCAGTATCTACTCCCCAAGCAAATGAAGGCCAATGGGTTGAAAGAGAACGAAATGGTGATGGCAGAGAGTGCGTTGCGCGATATTGTCCAATATTATACGCGCGAAGCGGGGGTTCGTGCCCTAGACCGCGAAATTGCCAAAATTTGCCGCAAGGTGGTGAAATCACTGCTATTGAGCAATAAAGTGGCCAAAGTGACGGTGAACTCGAAAAATCTCGACAAATATCTGGGGGTCCAGCGCTACTCTTTTGGGGTTGCGGAAAAAACCAATCAGGTGGGGCAGGTGACAGGTCTGGCATGGACGGAAGTGGGGGGTGAGTTACTGACCATTGAGGCAGCCCGCGTTCCAGGAAAGGGCAAAATGACCACCACCGGCAAGTTGGGTGATGTCATGCAGGAATCCATTCAGGCGGCATTGAGTGTGGTCAGGAGTCGAGCGACTCGTCTCGGGATCATGGCAGACTTCTATGAGAAATCCGACATTCATATCCACCTTCCCGAGGGCGCCACTCCCAAGGATGGTCCCAGTGCGGGGATTGCCATTACCACGGCCATGGTATCGATTCTGACGGGAATTCCTGTGCGTGCAGATGTGGCCATGACGGGAGAGATCACCCTGAGGGGAGAGGTATTGCCCATCGGTGGCTTGAAAGAGAAACTGCTGGCTGCTCACCGCGGGGGGATCAAGACGGTCCTCATTCCCCAGGAAAATTGCAAGGATCTGGCGGAAATCCCGGACAACGTCAAAGACAAACTGGAGTTGCATCCGGTGCGTTGGATCGATCAGGTATTGGCGTTGGCATTGGAACGCGAACCGGTCCCCATGGAAGAAGGAACGGCTACTCCAGTGATTGAAAATCTGGCCGTTCGTCCAGAAACAGTCACCACATCAATTAAACATTAATTTTTTTATGAATTTCCTAAAAAAGGTTGACACTGCTCGCACAGCCAATTATAAAGGGCGTTGCGTTGTCCTTTGTAGGTTGAACAGACCACTGGACAAGGGGCTCGGTGTCGTTCCTAACTAAAAAAAGGGGATTCTAGGTGAATAAGACAGAACTGATTGAACAGATTGCAGAATCTGCAGATATTTCCAAGGCGGCGGCAGGTCGTGCACTTGAAGGCGCTATTGAGGCAGTCAAGAATACCCTGAAAAAGGGGGGGCAGGTTTCGTTGGTGGGTTTCGGTACATTTTATGTAGGTAAGCGTGCTGCTCGTACAGGACGCAACCCCAGCACAGGCGCAGCCATTAAAATCAAGGCTGCCAAGGTTCCAAAATTCCGGGCTGGTAAAGCGCTCAAGGATAGTGTAAACTAGCGGTCTTTGGGTGCTTAGCTCAGTTGGTAGAGCGTCGCCCTTACAAGGCGAATGTCGGGGGTTCGAGCCCCTCAGCA
>JAAGNR010000096.1 GCA_010435995.1 Ferrovum sp.
CGACAGGATCGACTGGCTCAACGGGGGGGGCAAGTGGCTTGGGCGGGGTGTTGTTGCAAACGTTGTCGCAACTGGGGTTGCTTGGGGCTCCCAACAGTACCAGCAGTGCTGCTGCTTCCGGCTCATCGGTTTCCTCGGCTACGGGGGCCAGTCAACCCCCTCAGCAGGCTTTGCAGGGGTTCGTCCATGATTTGTTCAGCGCACTCAACGCGCAGAATTCTTCGGGGGGAACTCCGTCCAATTCTTCCTCCGGTTCGTCTTCGTCCTCCAGTTCCACCCCGGCTTCCATAACTTCTACCTCTGGCTCTGCTTCTGCCTATGGCGGTAGCAGCCTGGTAAGCAGTCTGCAGTCGCTGATTCTGCAGTTGTCCGTGCAAAATTCATCGGCGGGAAAGACCACTACTGTCAGTAGTTCAACCACGGGGTCTTCCAGCAGTTCCTTGGGTCAATTGCAACAGGATTATCAAAATTTGTTGACTTCCTTAGGGTCCAACAGTGGGAATACCCCTTCCCTGAACAGTTTTTTGAGCAGTTTGACCCAAAATCTTCAGGGTGTGACAGCCAACAGCGGTTTGCTGGTCAATATGGTGGCCTGACACGCGTTCCGAACCTTCTTTCATCGCGTCTGTGTGGCGTGATGGGGGGGTTGGGTTGACGGATTTGTGAGTTCACTAACCACATCCATTTTCCTAGTATTGGGTGTTTGCTTCTTATCGGGATTTGGGGGTATAGTTGACTCATGGACAAGTATTTCGCGTCGTTGGAAAGCAAAGTGGAGCGGGTGATTGCCCAGTGTGACTGGTTGCGCGCCGAGAATCAGGGGCTGCGTCAGGAGCTTGTCGAGCGCAATGAGGAACTTCGGGTGATGGCTGAAAAGATGGAGGAAGCACGTCGTCGTTTGCAAAATCTGGTGGCTCAGGTGCCGGAGCAGGTATGACCCGTCCACTGACCTCCAAGCAGTTGGAAATCGTGGTGGTGGATCGCACCTACCGTGTCAATTGTGAAGAAGAGCAGCGACCTCTGTTGCAGGAGGCGGCGTTGGAGTTGGATCGGCGGATGCGTGAGGTTCGTGCCCATTCAGATGGTGTGGGTCCGGAACGCGCTGCGGTGATGGTGGCGTTGAATGCGTTGTACGAAGCACTGGAGCAAAAAGCAGCAAGCAGTTGGGATGTGGGTGAAGTTAAGCGGCGCGTCAAGGCCGTGGAAGATCATTTGGATCGTTGTTTTTTTGAGCAGGATAGTTTGTTTTAAGCATTCCCCTGGGGTGTTCGTTATGGTTCCGATTTCTTGAACCGATAAGCATCCAGACCCGGTGGTTCGCCTGATGGAGACTGTTGTGCGCCGAACAAGATTTGGTGCCTGATGTTTTCGGTGGATCGCCCTCTTTACGAGTTGGGGTTCAGGATGACGGCCAGACGGCACTTTGGGGGATCCTTTCGCAGTTACTCCGTATCCGGGGTATAGGTCACGGTCATATTTCTGCCTTGAGCTTTGGCGCGATACATGGCGAGATCTGCTTGGCGGATCAGTTCTTCCGCGGTGGTTCCGGGGTTATGGCAGTAAGTCAGACCGAGGCTGGCTGACAATTCCAGCGTCAGATTCGGGTTTATGAAGTAGGATTGCTGGATTTCTTCACGAATTTTTTCGGCGATACCCAAGGCGGATAGCGGAGTCTCCACTCCCATGAGAAGCACGATGAATTCATCCCCTCCCAAGCGGGCAATGGTGTCCGAGTCGCGCACGCAGCGCAGCAACCGCTGAGCAATTTCCTTCAAGACCAGATCCCCTACGAGGTGGCCAAAACCATCGTTGACGGGTTTGAAATTATCCAGGTCAATAAACAAAAGTGCGATGCCCGGACTTTCACGATTCAATGAGCGAATACCCTGAGTGAGACGGTCCATCAGGAGCAGGCGATTGGGAAGGCCAGTGAGAGAATCCGAATAGGCGGAATTATGCAATCTCTGCAATGTATCGTTATGTTGACTGTGGTCGTGCAGGATGGCGATGAAAATGGGAGGAGAATTTTCTTCTAGGTAAGTCGTCAGGGTGATTTTGACGATAAAAATCCTGCCATCTTTGTGCTGTCCATACAATTCCCTTTCTATGCTGAGGATTTGGGAGGTCTGGTTATCAAGATAATGGCAGAAATGGGTATCATGGATTGAACGATGAGTCTCGGGGATGAGCATATTCACATTGCGCCCCATGACTTCCTCAACCGTATAGCCAAAAAGCACAGAGGCAGCGCGATTGAAGGAAGTGATCAAGCCGTCAGATTGAGTAGTAATGACAGCATCGAAGAGATGGTCGAGAAGGTGTGAGAGGAATTTGTCGCCAGAATTCACGTTTAACATGACACACCTTTCTCCTGACCTGACCAGTCTTGGTGGCAGGCTTCTATGGCAGGAGCGTGGTTGTGATAACGCATGTCCAAGTTAATTACCTGAGAGAATCTCCCCTTCGTCAATTCTCTGCCCTTGGGTTTAAATGTGCAATACCCAATTTATGTTAGCCATTCGTACAAATAACATGACTTATCAACAGTTAAAATGGTTAGGAAGTTTTCCCGGAGGGATGGGAACGGGTGGGGCCGTAACAGGTGCGAATAAAGTACAGCGGGCGCTGTTTGCTCTCTTCGTAGAGTCTGCCCAGATATTCGCCGATGATGCCCAGAGCCATCAGTTGTACTCCGGCAAAAAATAGAATGGCAACCATCAGGGAAGGGTATCCTTTGACCGCATTGCCGTAGATCAGTGTATCGAAAATGATTTTTAGGGCATAGAGAAAGGTCACAAGGGAGACCACAAAACCCATATAAGAGGCCATGCGCAGGGGAACATGACTGAAGGAAGTAATGCCTTCAAGGGCGAAATTCCATAGGCGCCAGAAATTAAACTTGCTGACTCCGGCCTGACGCTCAGGGCGTTCGTAACTGACGGAAGTCACCTTGAAACCAACCCAGGCGAAAAGACCCTTCATGAAGCGACGCCTTTCAGGGAATTGGCGCAAGGCTTCCACAACCGTCCGATTCATCAGGCGAAAGTCGCCTGCATTCGCGGGGATGGGAACGTCGCTTAAGCGATTCATCAAGGCATAGAACCACCCTGCGGTACGCCTTTTCAGCCAGTCATCGGTATGGCGGCTGGAGCGGGTGGCCAGAACCATATCAAAGCCGGCGCGCCACTGGGAGATCAGGCTGGGAATGAGTTCGGGGGGGTCCTGAAGGTCGGCATCCATGGGAATGGCGACTTCTCCCCGTGCTTCGAGCAGGCCGGCAGTCAGGGCGGCTTCCTTGCCAAAGTTTCGCGACAGGTCGAGGATCGTGATGCGTGAGTCACGAGTCTGCAGGCTCAGGAGATGTTTCAGTGTGTCGTCCGTACTGCCGTCGTTGATGCAGAGCAATTCCCATGGAAGCCCTAGATCCTCGAGCACCACGCTCAACCGGTCATAAAATGGTGCCAGATTCTGGGCTTCATTGTGCATGGGTACCACCACGGAGATGACCGGTGGTGGGGAAGGGATGTCATTTGGCGTAGAATTCATCGCGTTGATTATACCGTGTCACAGGAATGGGGCCATGTCTGAAACTGCTGAAAAAGCGAAACGCATCCTTTTATTTGCCGGAGCAGGAACCGCTGGCTTTGGGGTAGACGTGCTGACCGTAATGGTGACCCATAAGCGCTGTGGCTTGATCGGGGCGCAAATGTTGGGGTTCCTATTGGCGGTAACGGCAACTTGGATCCTGAATCGACGCTACGCGTTTGCGGGACGAGGTAGTGAGCGCCGATTGGGGGAGTGGGGGCGCTATGTGGTCGCCAATGGATGGGGGGCAGTCCTGAATAATGGAACCTATCTTTTGGCCATTTGGCTGAGCCCACTGTTGGCGCGATATCCTGAAGGGGCGGTGGCTTTAGGGTCCTTGGCGGGGATGGGGGCGAACTACCTGGCGGCCCATCGCTGGGTATTTGCACAGGGAAATCCTGAAAACCTGAAAAAATGAATTGACAAGAAGCCATCTATTTGCCCATAATTGCGGGTTCGTTTTGGAGGGGTTCCCGAGCGGTCAAAGGGATCAGACTGTAAATCTGACGGCTCTGCCTTCGAAGGTTCGAATCCTTCCCCCTCCACCACAGTTTCAGAAGTAAAAGCGCGACCTGAAGTCGTGGGTCTGCGGCAGGTTGATGGCGGCAGTGTGCGGGTGTAGCTCAATGGTAGAGCAGAAGCCTTCCAAGCTTACGACGAGGGTTCGATTCCCTTCACCCGCTCCAGCAGTTGAAAAGTTTCGGCCCATGTAGCTCAGTGGTAGAGCACTCCCTTGGTAAGGGAGAGGTCACCAGTTCAATCCTGGTCATGGGCTCCAATTTGACGATCATCATCGGCGTAAGCTGAGAATTAGCGAGGGATGCATAATGGCAAAGAGCAAGTTTGAACGGACGAAGCCGCATGTAAATGTGGGGACGATTGGCCATGTGGATCATGGCAAGACGACGCTGACGGCGGCGCTGAC